>SYCV01000248.1 GCA_005786805.1 Planctomycetia bacterium
CCAGATAGCTTCACTTATAAAGCGAATGATGGATCACTTGATAGTGCTCCGATCTTGGTCTCGCTGACAAGAACCCCGGTGAATGATCCTCCAGTGAATGATCCAATAGCAGCAGGAGACTCTTACAGTACGCCTGAAGACACGGTGCTGAATGTACCCGCCCCCGGTGTGCTAGGTAATGACACCGATGTGGATGGGGATCCGTTGACCTCGATCTTGGTGAGTGGCCCGAGCCATGGAACATTGAGCTTCAATGCGGATGGATCGTTCAGTTACACACCGAATGCGAATTACAATGGGCCAGATAGTTTCAGCTACAAGGCTAATGATGGATTACTGGACAGTGCGCCGATCTTGGTGAGTATTACTGTTACTAACGGAAGTAAAAACTATTTAACAACGGGTTTGCCCCTTGGTTCGAACGGGTTTTTAAATTCCACTGAATCCTATGTGAGAAAAGCGGGGACTATTGATGCTGAGCAATCGATTCAATCTTTCCCTGGCTTTAATGGGGAGGTGAGTGTGGCTCATGCTGATTTTAACAAGGATGGAATTTTGGATGTCGTTGTTGCGGCGGGCCCGGGTGGCGGGCCTCATGTTCGGGTTATAAATGGTGCGACAGGGGAAGAATTTGGTTCATTCTTCGCCTATGATCCAGCCTTCACAGGTGGCGTGTTTGTCGCAGCAGCGGATATAAACAACGATGGTATCGCGGAAATCATTACTGGTGCAGGCCCGGGAGGGGGCCCGCATGTGAAAGTATTCGATGGATTAACTTTTGCGGATATAAAATCGTTCTTTGCGTACGACCCTTCTTTCAGAGGTGGGGTAAGTGTGGCGGCTTATGATTACAACAAGGATGGAATAAGTGAAATCGTCACAGGTGCAGGCCCAGGTGGAAGCCCCCATGTGAAAGTGTTTGATGGATCAAGTTTGCAAATAGTCAAGGAATTCATGGCTTACGCGCTTACTTTCAGAGGCGGGGTATATGTGGCGGCAGGTGATTTTAACAGTGATCTTATTCCCGATATCATAACCGGCGCAGGGGCGGGCGGTGGCCCTCATGTCATCGATTGGAATTACGATACCCTTGAAGTTCTTGATTCCACCATGGCGTTTGACAATTTTACCCTACCGGATGGCACGGTTATCGACCAGTTGTTTTCCGGTGGTGTAAGGGTGGCAATCGCCTATGGAAGCGGGGATAACAAGGAGGATTTAATCGTGGGCGCGGGGCCTGGCGGTGGGCCACATGTCAAAGTTTACACCAAGGGCCAAAGCTTGGACCCGGCGTTAAATTATTTTTCTGGTGACCCATTGAGTAACAACGGAGTCTTTGTAGCTTAATTTTCAAAACCCTGTGATTAATAAAAGACCCATGGCTTAGTTCGTGGGTCTTTTTCATTTAAAAAGAAACTTTGAGTTTCACAGCGGTCTTTATCCTGGCAAGATAAGAATCCCTTGGTATTTCAGTGGCTCCCATCATGGATGTGTGGTCATTGATGATTTGAAGATCGAATAGTTGAAATCCCTTGTGTTTTAGCCGGTCGACTAGTGCGACCAATGCGATTTTGGAAGCATCGGAGACAGTGGAGAACATGGATTCACCGGCGAACAAACCGCCAATTGCAACTCCGTACAAGCCGCCAACCAGGGATCCATTTTGCCAGACTTCAACACTATGGGCATGCCCCAGTTGATGGAATTTTCCATAGGCTTTGGCGACTTCGGGTGTGATCCAGGTGCCCTCTTCAGGGCGGTAGGCGCAACCTTTCACAACCGCATCAAAATCCTGGTTGAAGGTGACTTGGAATTTGTCACCGCGAAGGGTTCGTGCGAGCCTTTTGCTGACATAGAGATTGTTGAATTCAAGTATGGCCCTGGGGTCGGGGCACCACCATAGGATCGGGGTATCCGAGTCGAACCAGGGAAAGATTCCATTTTTGTAGGCGCAAAGAAGTGTTTGGGGTTCAAGGTCGCCCCCGACAGCAAGGAGTCCGTCCGGGTCTGCAAGCGAGGGGTTTGGGAAGTTGAATGAGGGCATAAAAAAATCCCGGCAATGTATGGTTGCCGGGATCTTTCTTTGGATGAATGTTACTTTTTGTTGATCAAGGTGCCGAACTCGGTGCCAACGCGGATGTAGATGGAACCATCATAGGCATCTTTTTCATTGGAGGTGATGCCGTAGCAAAGACCTTCCTTCTTGAGAAGCCCTTCGAGGACATCTTTCAAGGTGACATCCTTGCCAGTGAAGGAGAGTTTTCTATTGCCTGAGACGCCGCCTTTGCCATCCATGCGGATTTGGATACCTTTGACTTGGTCCTTGATTTCGTCAATGATGTCGGCAAGTTTGGTTTCTTTGAACTCGACGGTGATTTTCTTTTCAAGAAGTTTCTGGGTGGCTTGTGCCTTTGCAGTGCCTTTGGCGCCTTGTGCCTGGGCAAAAGCGGCCACGAAGAAAACAGCAACCGCAAGAATAGTTCCGGATAAACGACGCATGCCATACCTCCAAGAGTAAAAAACTGTCACAAAAACCAAAAAATGATGACCCAAACCAACAGAATTTCATGCTATCACAGGAAAGGCTTTGAGGCAAAAAAAATAGCTCAAAAAGATATGAAAATAACCCATCGAAAGATGTGGTAAAACCTAGGATTTTCCGTAAAATGATAAACTTGGGGCCTGACTTGTAAGCGACCGCTTCAAGCTTGCCTTTCTCAGCAAGAATTGATTGGAAAAAGGTGCAATTTTGGCGGATAACACTCTTCCTCCCGATGACTCTGACTCGGTTCCAGAGCTTCCTTCGGCAACCCCCTTGAACATCGCGGATGAATTAAAGGAAAGCTACCTGACATACGCGATGAGCGTGATCATCAGCAGGGCGCTTCCGGATGCCCGTGATGGCCTGAAACCATCCCAGAGGCGTATCCTTGTCGCGATGCATGACCTTGGCCTTGGGCCGAATTCATCCACCAGCAAGTGCGCGGGTATCGTCGGTGAAACCATGAAGCGGTATCATCCGCATGGTGAAGCGGTTATCTATCCGACCCTGGTGCGAATGGCGCAGGATTGGAACATGCGCCACCGCCTTGTTCATTCCCAGGGGAACTTTGGCTCGCTTGCTGGGCTGCCTCCCGCGGCGATGCGTTATACCGAGGCCCGACTCACACCGATCGCAGCCGAGCTTATGGATGACCTCGAGCGGGACACGGTTGATTTCATTGATAATTACGATGGCAAATATCGGGAGCCTCTTGTGCTTCCGAGCCGTTTCCCCAATCTTCTGGTCAATGGTTCGGATGGTATCGCGGTGGGCATGGCGACGGATATCCCGCCGCAGAACCTGGGCGAGATCTGTGATGCGGGCATGTTGATATTGGATAATCCCGATGTCACGATCCAGGAGATCATGGAGGTACTTCCCGGGCCTGATTTTCCAACGGGCGGCATCATCTGTGGCAGGCAGGGGATCGTGGAAGGTTATATGACGGGTCGGGGCAAAATAACCCTTCGCGCACGTGCTGTCATCGTCGAAGAGGGCAACAAGGCGCAGATTGTCATCAAGGAGATCCCCTACCAGCAAACCCGAAACCGCCTTGCGGAATCGATCGCGGACCTGGTTCGGAATGAGAAAATCACCGGCATATCGGGCATTCGTGATGAAAGCAGCGTTCGCATGGGCGACCCTGTGCGATTGGTGATTGAAATCAAGAGGGGCGCGGACCCGAATCTTGTGCTGGCCCAGCTATACCAGTTTTCGCCGCTTGAAAAAACCGTGAGCATCATTCTTCTGGCGCTTGTGGATGGCAGGCCGCGCACCTTGAGCATCAAGGCGATGATCGAGTGCTTCCTCAGGCACCGGGCGCAGGTTATCCGCAGGAGAACCATGTTCCTGTTGCGCGAGGCCAAGCGCAGGACCCATGTGCTCGAAGGCCAGCTTATCGCGATTTCCTCGCTTGATGAGATCATCCACATTTGCCGTACCTCGCCCAGCAGGAATGAGGCGAAGATAGCGCTGCAAAATCACTCTGTGGCGGCGGCGGTTCTCGAGCGGGCACTTGGCAGCGCCAACTTCGCGGACTTGCAGAAAGAGCTTGGCGCGCTTGCGGAGTATCGCATGACCGAGGCGCAGGCCGAGGCTGTGGTGCGCATGCAGCTTGGGCAGCTTGCAGCCCTTGAAAGTGATGAGATCCTCAGGGAATACAATGATCTAAGAAGCAAGATCCTTGGTTATGAGTTCCTGCTTTCCGATGAGAAAAACATCAGCCTTGAGGTTCGAAAGGAACTTGTCGAGCTTAAGGCTAAGTATGCCAACGAGCGCAGGACCGAGATCACCGGCGAGATAGGTGATGTCAACTTCCTCGACCTTGTTGTCAATGAGGCCTGCGCGATCACGCTCAGCCATCAGGGATACATCAAAAGATTGCCGGTTTCCACTTATCGGACGCAGCATCGCGGGGGTCGCGGCGTGAGCGGCGGAGCGACCAAGGATGATGATTTCATCGATCAATTCTTTGTCGCGGACACGAAGGATCACCTGCTTTGCTTCACCAATTTCGGCCAGCTTCACTGGCTCATGGTGTACCAGCTGCCCCAGGCGAACCGCACCTCGCAGGGGCGCTCGATCGCCAATGTGCTTTCTCTCAAGCCCGATGAGAAGATCAGCAGCATCATCCCGGTCAAAACTTTCGAGGGCTCGGAGGAATTCAGCCTGATCATGGCAACGCGCAACGGCCTGGTCAAGAAAACACCCCTCAGCTTGTATTCGAATCCCCGCAAGGGCGGGATCATCGGGATCAACCTCGAGGAGGGTGATTCCCTTATCCAGGTCGCGCTTGTCCGCCCTTCTGATGAAATCGTGCTCGTTACCCGCAATGGCCTGGCGATCCGCTTTGACCAGGCCGACGCCCGTGACACCGGCCGTAATTCGAAGGGTGTCAGGGGTATCAAGATAAGCGAGGATGACGCGGTTGTCGGCATGGTTGTCGCGGACCCAGAGGGTTACCTTTTGACCCTTTGTGAAAAAGGCTATGGCAAACGCACTCCATTCGGGCCCAATTCCGCGGGCGATGCCGATGATGTCGTTGAGGATGAAACCACCGAGGAGCAGGAGCCCGTGGCGGATGAAAATGGCGAGGCTCCCTCGCCCGCCTCAAGTATGCGCTACCGCAAGCAACGCAGGGGCGGAAAGGGTGTGCGTGATATCCGCACCGGCGATCGCAATGGCAAAGTCGTGGGTATCATGAGCGTGCGCGACACCGATGATATCATGATCATCACCAACCAGGGGATGGTCAACCGAACCCATGTTGCGGAGATCCGGACGGTGGGTCGAAACACCATGGGTGTCCGTGTCATGAACCTCAAGGACGATGACAAGGTCGCATCGCTTGCCAAAATTCCCCACGAGGAAGCCCCTCCTGAAACCGTGGAGGCACCCGTGCCCACCACCCCACCCACCACTTGATTTCTATTCGAGGTTTGAATCAACATGAGAGTCCTTATTACAGGCGGTTATGGATTTCTTGGCTCCTGGGTTGTGAAGGATTTGATAGCGGGCGGGCATGATATATTCCTTTATGACATCAAGCAGGACACCGAGCGCCTTGAGGTGATACTCAACAAGGAAGTCATCGCCAAGACGACTTTTTGTGAGGGAAATGTCACGGACCAGGACAGGTTGGTGCGAACGATCCGCGAGCATGGCATCACGCATATCATCCACCTTGCCGGCTTGCAGGTGCCGACCTGCAGGGCGAATCCCGTGCTGGGTGCGCAGGTGAATGTGATGGGTACATTGGCGATTTTCGAGGCCTACAAGGAATGTCGCAACCAGGTCAAGCGAGTTGTGTACGCAAGTAGCGCCGCTGTCTTTGGGCCTCCTTCAGATTACCCCGCGGGCTCGCTTTCCGATGATGTGCGACTTTCCCCCAGCACCAACTACGGTTTTTACAAGATCTGCAACGAGGGCAATGCCAAGGTTTATTTCCTCGACCATGGCCTGACCAGCATTGGCCTGCGACCCTGGACGGTGTATGGTGTGGGGCGTGATGTGGGCATGACCAGTGAGCCAACCAAGGCGATGAAGTGCATTGCGCTGAACAAGCCCTACCATATCACCTATGGTGGATTCCAGGATTTGCAGTATGTGGCGGATGTTGCGAGGGTATTTGCCCACAGCCTGGATGTGCCTTTCGAAGGTGCAAAAAGTTTCAACCTGAGGGGTGATGTGGTCGACTTGAAAACCCTGCACCAGGTTTTTGAGAAACTCGAGCCGGAAGCTGCCAAGCTGATAACCTTTGGGGATCGCCAGATTCAAATCGCCTATGATCTTTCGGATGATAATTTGCAGAAAGAAATCGGGCCATTGCCGAAGACCCCGCTTTCCGAGGGGATTTTCAGAACCATCAAAAAATTCCGCAAGCTCGAAGCCGAGGGAAGACTTGATAAGAAGGATATTTCCTGATTCCGACCCTGGAGATGTTTAGTTTTCGCTGGGCTGGGGAATGATGGAGGGCAGCAGGGAGGCCCATTTGTCCTGTGCGTTTATTTCAAATAATTCCCTGCTGGTTGCCTGTGCCAGGGCCCAGGTTCCCTGGTTCATCTCATATTCCAACTGGCCCGGTCCCCAGCCTGCATAACCTGTCATCATCAGGAACCTGCTTGAGCCATTCTTTGAGTGGTCCATGGTTGCTTTCTTGACACATTCCTCATCACCGATGAAAACACCGGGTATCACCTGTTTCTCCATGATGGAGGCCTCGTCAACCCAATCCTGATACCCGTGCAGCATGAGCAAACCCTCGGATTTGCAAGGGCCGCCAAGGTAAAGAGGGAATGGAAGAGTCCAGGCCTGGGGAGGAAGAGGTTTGTTCACCACCAAGCCAAACGCGCCTGAGGAATCGTGCTGCAGGAGTAATATCACCGTTTGCTGGAAGTTGGGATCCAACAAGGTGGGCCGGGCGATTATGAATTTGCTGGCATGGAACATTTTTTCCCCTCGAGAATTTTCTCCCATGAACCCTCGGGATCTCCCTTCATATTAATATATGCCTACACATGCCCGATTGGGCGTCCACATTGAAAAACAGTTCAAATTTCATGGCTATTGTTTCCATGGTTTTGGTAAACTTTTCCCAATATAGTTCTTTTACCAAGGAAACCAACCATGGATCGATTCATTTTCTTGCTTTTAGCACTGTCAGCCCTGGTGGGAATGACAGCCAGTGTGGCCACCGCGGCACGGCCGATGCAGGTGGATGACCTTTTTAAATTCCTCAGGATCTCAGACGCTCAAATCAGTCCCGATGGCTTCTGGGTGGCATATGTCGTGACCAAGGTGGATTTGGAGGCAAACAAGTCGTCATCAAGCCTTTGGCTTGCGGATGTCGCGGGTAAAAACCCACCCAGGAAACTGACCACCACCGATAAAAAAGACAGGCATCCCCGCTGGAGCCCCGATGGCAAACGCATCCTTTTTGAATCCTCCCGCTCGGGCGAAAACCAGTTGTGGGTGATTGATATCCGCGGTGGGGAAGCCAGGCAGATCACCAACCTTGCAACCGAGGCCTCCGGGGCGATCTGGAGCGCGGATGGTAAAAACATCGCCTTTGTTTCAACGGTTTATCCCGAGTTCTCCAAGCTTCCATTCAAGGAATCGGATGCTGCGAACAGGAAAAAAATGGATGAGATCAAGGCCAGCCCCGTCAAGGCGAAGGTGTTCACCAAGCTGTTTTACCGCCATTGGGACAGCTATGTTGAGGATAAACGCCAGCATCTTTTTGTGCTGCCTTATGATGCCAATGCGTTGGAGGGTTTTGCGGAGCCCCGTGATGTGACCCCCGGTGACCGCGATGCCTACCCCACATCTTCAACTTTTTCCTCGGGGGACGATTTCACTTTTTCGCCCGATGGTAATTTTCTGGTGTTTGGTGCCGTGCCTGAAAAGGATGAGGCCTGGAGCACCAACATGGATCTCTGCAGGGTTTCCATCACCAACACCTCGGAAAAGTGGGAGACGCTGACCAAGGATAATCCGGCGGCGGATACCGCCCCGATGTTTTCCCCCGATGGTAATTACCTGGCTTACAGGGCCCAGAAACGCCCAGGATTCGAGGCGGACAAATGGGAGATCATGATCGTTGAGACCACCCGGGAAGGCACTTTCAAAGGCAAGCCTGTTTCCTTCACCGGTGGCTTGAAGACTGATTTGTCGGTCAACGAGTTCACCTGGGCGGGCAAAGATAAAATCCTGTTCACCGCGGATCATCTTGGAAAGGTTGGATTGTTCCAGATTCTTCCCCTTGAGGATGTGAAGGCGGCGACGCTGATCAAAAACCCGTTGTCGGGATACAACAGTGGTGTGAGTGCCAGCGCGGATGGCACGAAGATCGCATTGCTCAACGCCAACATGGCAAGTCCCCCGGAGGTTTTTGCGGGCAATGCCGACTTGAGGCTTTCCAACCCGGTCAATATAAGCAAGG
Source organism: Planctomycetia bacterium (assembly GCA_005786805.1). Classification (GTDB taxonomy): domain Bacteria; phylum Planctomycetota; class Planctomycetia; order Gemmatales; family Gemmataceae; genus UBA969. The sequence continues at coordinate 8,484 of SYCV01000248.1, forward strand.
TCAATGAGGGGTTATTAAAGGAGCTGGACCTGCCCAAGCCTGAAAGTGTGACACTTCCGGGTGCGGGGGATGTTCCAACCCAGATGTGGATTTTAAAACCCCCGGGCTTTGATCCCGCGAAGAAATGGCCTGTTGCTTTCCTGGTTCATGGCGGTCCCCAGGGCGCCTGGGAGGATGGCTGGAGTTATCGTTGGAACCCGCAGGCATGGGCCGCCCGCGGTTATGTTGTCGCCCTGCCCAATCCCCGTGGAAGCACTGGTTTCGGACAGAAATATGTGGATGAAATTTCAGGCGATTGGGGTGGCAAATGCTACGAGGACCTCATGAAAGCCGCTGATCATGTCGAAAAACTTCCCTATGTCGACAAGGATCGCATCGGCAGCGCCGGTGCTTCCTTCGGCGGTTACATGATGAATTGGTTTTCCGTGAAGACCGGCAGGTTCAAATGCCTGATCAGTCATTGCGGGGTTTACAACTTTGAGAGCATGTACACCACCACTGAGGAAATATGGTTTGACGAATGGGAGCATGGTGGTCCACCTTGGGGCAAAAGCAGGGAGAGCTATGAAAAACACTCGCCCCATCGACTTGCTGAAAACCTTGGAAAATTCAAAACCCCTATGTTGATCATCCACAATGACTTGGATTTCAGGGTGCCCATCAGTGAGGGGACCCAGATTTTCACGGCATTGCAGCGGCAGGGTGTTCCCTCGAGGTTTGTCAATTTCCCCGATGAGGGACATTGGGTGCTGAAACCCAGGAACAGCCAGTACTGGTACAAGGAAGTTTTTGGCTGGTTGGAAAAGCATGTTCCACCGGGTGGTCGTTGAGCATTTGTTTGAAAGCTTTTTTAAAGCTATAATGATAGTGTGTAATCCTAATGAATGGAGGTTTCTCATGTTTAATCGCCAGATGGTGGGAGTGGCAATTCCCCTGGTCATGTTGTTGGGTTGTGGAGACATGTATTCGCCTGGTGAAGATACCGCGGATGCAAGTTTGCAGCGATACACGGTGGAAGTCCGGGGAATGTCGTGAATGTCATGCCCCTCCAAAGTGCGGTCCGCACTTGTGACAATACCCTGGGTGGTCAAGGAATCAATCATCGCCAATCGAAATACGGAGACCGTAAGATTCGCGGTTTCAGACAAGGAAAAGTTCAACCTTGATGAACTTAAGCAAACGGTCACTGCCAAGGCTGGCAATCGTTATCAGGTAACGAAGGTGATCCAGTAGTCGGTATTTAAGATGGTGAAGGCCCTCCCTGTTTAGCGCGGGGAGGGCCTTTTCTTATTTAATGTGGATGACTTTTCCTGAAGCATTGGAAGCGTAGATGGCCTGGATCAACTCAACCGCCCTACGGCCTTCCCTGCCATCAACCAGCGGCTTGCCCCCAAGCTTGATCGCGTTCACGAAATCGGTCAATTGCCTTGTGTGGCCCTGATGGCTGATTGCAGCGGGATTGCTGGAACCACCCGAGGCGCCAACCTTCTGGGCAAAACGGGTTTTCACATCATTGTCGTGAGCGATTGGTTCGAGGAAATCCCATTTGAGGATGTCATCCTGTTCAATGACAGCGGTACCTTTGTCGCCATGGATTCCGATGGTTTTTGGCAGGCCTGGGTGAACGCTGGTGGTGGCCTGGATGACCCCGAGTGCGCCATTTTGGAATTTGAGGCAGGCGACGGCGGTATCCTCGACCTCGATGCGTTCGTGGGCGAGGGTGGCGGTGAAGCCTGTGACATGGGTGACCGGGCCCATCATCCAGAGAAGAAGGTCGACATTATGGATGGCCTGGTTCATGAGAGCGCCCCCGCCATCGAGGGCCAAGGTGCCCTTCCAGCCGCCTTCATCGTAATAGGCCTGGGTGCGCCACCATTTGCAGGTGGTTTCGCCCAGGGTTAGCCTGCCAAATCTTTTCGCATCAACCGCTGCCTTGAGTTCAACATTCGCATCACCAAAGCGAGATGGAAAGATGGTGCAAAGCAGGACCTTGTTTTTATCGCATTCGCGGATGATGGTGTCGCAGCGTTCCGCGGAGATTTCAAGTGGTTTTTCGACCACGACATGCTTGCCTGCGCGGGCGCACTCGACAGCGGGTTCAAGGTGCGCGCCTGAGGGGGTTGTGATGATGACAATTTGGATGTCCTTGCGCGCAAGCACCGGGGCAAGGGAGGGGTAAATATCACAGGAGAGCTTGAGTTCATCATTCATGGCTTGGGCGTTTTTGCCGCTTCTGCTGACGAGGGCAAGTAGCTTGGTTCCGGGAACCTCAGCCAGTGCCCTGGCATGGAAGCGGGCGATCATGCCGCATCCAACGATTGCAACTCCCAGAGGTTGTCCATTCTCCGCCATGGTTTGGTCTCCTGATGAATTTAAGAATGCCCTGATAGGATGGTCTGGAAAGCCTTGACGAGATATTGAAGGCCGCTAAGCAGGGTGGCGGCAAGCATGCCATATATGAGGGTGGTCCTTGCGATCGTGCCGAAGGTGGGATTAATCCATTCCAGGTTCATCAGGTTCATGAAGATCGCGATGAGGGCGGCGCACTGCAGGATCATCTTGGCCTTGCCCAGGAAGTCGGCGCCAAAGCTGACTCCTTTTTGCTCGATGAAGTTACGCAGCCCGGTGATGAGTAATTCGCGGGCCACGATCAGGGTGACCATCCATGGGGCGAGCCATCCCTGCGCGGTGCCTATCGGAATGAGAAAGATAAATGCGCCGCAGATCAGGACTTTATCCACGAGGGGATCGAGGTTGCGGCCAAGGCTGCTTTGCATGTTCTGGGTGCGGGCCAGGTAACCATCAAGCCAGTCGGTGAAGGCTGCAACGACGAAAACAACAAGCGATGCGAGCCAGAGTTCTTGGGAGATGAGATAGAAAAGCACGAAGGAAAGCAGGAGGCGCAGCCCGGTGAGCTGGTTGGGGAGGTTGAACAAAACCGCCCTTCCCGAGTTGATCGGTCTTGTGCCTGCGAGGTCTCTTTCCATGAAGCAATTACTCTCAAAGCCAAACTAGCGGATAGAAATAACCCTGCCTGCAAGGTCGTAGCCATCGGTTCCGGTGATCTTGGCGCGGACGATGTCGCCTGAGCGCAGGCCTTTTCCCTTGAGGCGGATAATGCAGTCAATGTCGGGGGCATCGGCGAAAGTCCTGCCTGTGAACTGGCCGGGCACCTCGGGGTCGGGGCCGTCCACGATCGCCTCGATCTCCCTTCCCAGTTGGGATTGGCACCATTCAAAGGCGATGGGTTGCTGTAATGCCATAAGGGTGTTTTGCCGGGCTGTCTTGACTTCCTCGGGCAGGTGGTCATCAAGCCTGGAAGCCGGGGTGCCTGGTTCCAAGGAGTAGGTGAAAACACCGAGTCTTTCGAATTTTGCCTGCTTCACAAACTCGACAAGTTCCTGGAATTCCTCCTCAGTTTCACCGGGAAAGCCTGCGATGAAAGTGGTTCGGAACGCAAGGTTGGGGATCGAGGCCCGTAATTTCGCAAGCAGCGACTCGATGTCGGCCCTTCGGACTTTTCGTTGCATCCTGCGCAACACCCGGTCGTTGATGTGCTGCAGTGGCATGTCAAGGTAGGGAACGATCTTTTTGGAGGCAGCTATCACCTCGATAAGTTCATCCGTGAAGAAAATAGGGTAGGCGTACAGGATGCGGATCCATTCGATGCCATCCACTTTTTCCAGCTCGCGCAGCAATGAGGCGAAGCGGACTTCGCCATAAAGATCAAGGCCGTAGTAGGTGGTGTCCTGCGCGACTATGAGAAGTTCGCGCACACCATCCCTTGCAAGTTCGCGGGCCTCGCGGATCACCTCTTCCATCGGCTTGGTGACATGCTTACCGCGCATGGAGGGTATCGCGCAGAAAGTGCAAAGCCTGTCGCATCCCTCGGATATTTTAAGATAGGCGAAATGCCTGGGGGTGATGCGGAGCCTGCCTGTGTCTTCCTGGGCCTTGACGGGTGCTGGGCGGAATACCGAGCGTTGCTCTTCCGCGGCTTTCTTGGAAAGCGTTCGATTGATGATCTGCACGATCTCCTCGCGGGCATGAACCCCGAGGATATGATCCACCTTTGGCACTTCTTCAAGAAGAGCCTCACCTTTGCGTTCCGCAAGGCAACCGGCCACCACCACAGATCCGACCTGCCCTTTTTCCTTGAGATCCAACATTTCACGAATAACGCCCAGCGATTCCTGGCGCGCAGGCTCGATAAAACCACAAGTGTTGATGATGACAAGGTCGGCACCCTCGGCGTTGGGGGTCAGCGCATAGCCATCCTGGGCAAGTTTCCCCAGCATTCGTTCGGAATCAACAAGGTTTTTAGGGCACCCCAAACTTACGAAGGCGAATGTCCCCTTCGACTTCACTGGTTCGGCCAAAGGAGTTTTTTTGGGACTTAATTGCATTAATATTGCTTCCCGCAGGCAAGAACCTGCGAATTTATAGTTTGTTCAGCATCATCCGGATGGTCTTTTTCCGGTTCAAATAACTTGGGTAAATGCCCCAAGTATACAGTTTAGCCATCCAATGCTTATCTTACAACGAAACAGCAGGAATGGGGCGGGTATTTTTAAAGGTGCCCATGGAAAAGGAGGAATAACAAGAATCAATAAAAACCTAAAATCCTTATCTGGCAAGAAGATAGGGGTTGCGCAAAAAACGCCAAAAGTATCTAATATAGGCAGTTTGGGTAAAAAGTAAGCGCCGGTGATTCAAGTTGTTTTATTGTGGCAGTTCTTTTCAGGTGTTAGCTCGTTATTCATGGACATTTTTTTTCTCATCATGCTGTCGGTTTTGGCGTTATTCCTATCTCTCACCCTTTGGATTGGGATCAAGGTTATTGGATTTTTCATTGGTTTATTTTTCCCTTCAGCACCAGTTCGTAGATTTTGCAGGATCTGTGGCAGTGAACTTGGCCATGGCGTGATTCAATGCGGTAACTGTGGTGGAAGTGTAAATAACATTCTTTCCAAGGAAGCGCAGGACCTTCGTGTAGCCATCGAGCAATTGGAAAAATTAGTGGATCGGGATGAGATCACGAAGGATGCGGTTCACCCGGCGATCTCGGCGCTGCAAAAACGCCTGGCAGATATCATGCCCCTCGCAAACCCAGCTACTCCGCCCCCAATACAAGTCGAGCGGGATTCATCATCAAGTTTGAGCTCTTTGATCTCGGTGATTGAGGAAAAAATTGTTCCTCCACCCATTCCGGTTGTTTCATCGGAAACCAAGCCCGATCATGAATCTCCTTTGATCCCCTTTCCAAAAACTCCTGATGAGCCTGTTATCGCGAAACCCAAAATGTCACTCGCTTCCGTGCTGGGAATGTTCCTGGAAAGCAGGAACATCCTATTAGGTGAATTGGTGGGTGGCTTGTTGATTGTGGGCGGTTCCATCGCCCTTGTCGCAACTTTATGGAACAGCCTCGAGCAAATCCCCTATTTCCCTTTTTTGATGCTTGCGGGAATCTCCATCCTTCTTTTCCTCGCGGGACAATACACTTTGCATCATTGGAAATTGCAATCCACCAGCAGGGGAATGCTGGTGATCAGTATTTTGCTGGCATTGCTTTCCCTTTTGGTGCTGGCCAACCTGGGTGAGGCTGGGTCAGGCCATTGGATAGCCGCGGCGGTGCAGGTCATCGCGGTCACTGGTGTTTTTTTTCTGTCCAAAAAATCCACATCCGATCTTTTCGAGGATGTTGATTTTACCGGTATATCCAGAATCACCACGATTCAAATTCTTCTTTGCAGCGTATGCATGGTCCTGGTTTCTTGGTTTGTCCCGGTTGAAAAAAGAACAGCCCAGGGCATGGCGGTGGCGCTTGCTTTGCTCTCGGTTTATTTGTCCAGCATCGTGAAACCCGCAACTTCCGCGAAGTTGATTCTTTTTTCCCTTTTGACTTCATTTTCACTTTTTGTTTCACAGGGTTTCCTGCTCGCTTCTGTCGAAGGTTTTGCGCTTTCTCTCCTCGCCATACCGTTGGTGCTTTCAGGGATGGCTTTTTTAGTGTTGAAGGTTTCCAGCTTGGAACATCACGAGGATGCATTCGCCATCGCTGGGCCATTGCTTAATGGATTGGGCTTGTTGCTAATCACCCTATCGCCCCTGTTGGGCTGGCCTGATGCCTTTTCCATGGTTTGGTCGTTGTGGGTCGCAATCGCAGTACTGTTGTTTTTTTCAAGAACAAATGTTTCCTTTTTCGCGCCCATCGCAGCCAGCCTGCAATTGGTGATCGCATTTTCGATCATGGTGCATTTGCTCAATGGAACCCTTGATGCGAAAGCATCCATATCCTCGCTGGAGCTTGCCAAGGTCCTGGTTGAACCGCCTTCAGCTTTTGTGTTGTTGTTTGTGGGGTTTTTGATCACCGGCCTGGCCCGGTGGAATCTTGAAAATCGATTGGTGAGAAATGGCTGGATAGCGGGAGCGTGGGTTGCAGCGATAAGTTCCCTTGCGATGGGATGGGGGCAATCCGAGGGTCCCGGGCCAGGCGGGGCAATCGCCCAAATCGGTTTTGCCTGCCTGTTGCTTTATCTTCACAGGCTTGAATCCAATGCTTTCAGCGCGCTTATCATCGGGGTTTTCCCGATCACCGCGGTCGCCGCGTTTTTGTATCCCGATCCCCCAGCAAACTTCGGATTCGCCTGCTTCGGCATGTTGGCTTTGATTTACTCGACACTTGCGAGGATCATTCCATCTTCCGCTAAAACTTATCATTTAAACCATGCCTTCAAGACACTTTCCTTCATTCTTGTCGTCTGTTTGTTACCCGCATGGTATTTCCTTCAGAAAACACCCGGGGACCAGTATTTGTTTTTCAGCCTGGGCGCCTTGGAGCTTGGCATAGCCTGCGTTCTTCTCGCGTGGCAGTTTGGTTACATGGGCTTGACCGTCGCGGGATTATTGTTTTGGTCGATTTCGGGCTACAGCTTTTTCCAGCATCATCTTTTATTCCTGATGCCAATCACCGCGGGGTTTCTTGCCGCTGCGACAATGGCTCTTCTATTGCATCTGTTAAACAGTTTCTTTGTTTTCTTTGATTCCCTTTGGGATGATGGGGTTTACAAGCCCGCAAGGATATCAGAATTCTGGCTGCTGCTGCTTCTGCCCCTCGTGATTGTTTTGGAATCAGCGGGCGCGATCCTTGATTCCAAGGTACTTGATCTTCCCCTGGCTGTTTATCTTGATTGGTTCGCGTTTGCAGCATTATTCAGGGCGTTGTTACTGAGCAGCAGTCCGTGGTTTCGGGTTTTCCAGTTCGCGATCGCTGGTTCCGTGTTTTGTTTGTCATTGCACTTCATAAGGATGCAACCCTGGTTTTTGGAACAGGGCGGAAACCTGGATCATCCCTGGGTATTGCAAACTTTGGGATGCTGGCTTTCCGTGCTCGCGTTTGTGTGGGGAGTATTACGGTTTGAGGCCCGCAAGAGCCGTATCTTCAGGGATATCTGGTTTGAAACCAGAAGATCGATTGATGAATGGACACTTGCTGCACTTTGCGCGATTTTAATGGTGCTGGGATTATTCAGCGGGTTTTTAGCATCAACTTCCAACTGGGGTTTAATCACCCCGAGTGATTGGCCCAATTTGATGATGGGACCGGGCACTCTTTTCTGGTACGGCATACTCCTGGTCACCTGCGTCATTTATCTTTGGGATGAGGCAAGTTACCCGAAACTGGTTCTGTTTCATCTTTTAATTGGCTTTGGTGCGACTTTTCTGGGGTATCATTTTGGAAAAGCAAACATCGCATTGGGTTTGAACCTGGGTTGGTCGAGTTGGTTCCTGATCGGTTCAGTGTTGCTTGTCTACAATCACTCGTTGAATGCCTTTTGTGATCGCTTCACCATCCGGGTGCAGGAGGGCAATCTTCCTGAACGGGCGTTGCGATGGAACATAGCTGGTTTCGCCATACTTTCACTTGCATGGAAACTTGCCGAGGATCTCGCGTCAATCATGCAGGATCCCGGCCAGGTTCCCTTCAAGGCAGGGGATTATTGGGCCCCGGTGGGCATGCTTGTCATCGGGCTTTTTGTGCAGGTGTTTTCCCAGCGCAACCAGCGATTTTTGTTCCATACGCAATGGCTGGTCATGGCTGCCGCTGGTGTTGCTTACATTCGTTCCCTGCATCAGATGGGCCAGTTGGATAAAGGGTGCATTGTCATATTGCCGCAGATGATGGCGCTTGCAGGTGGATTATTTCTCTGGGTATGGTTTTTACTTAGGCGGTTTGTTGATTTCAAATTCGCGGATTATCCATCGAGGGCGACATTAAGCGCCGGCTCCGTCGCGGCGGTTGCCATCATCCTTGGCCTGATGCGCCTTAATGGTTCAGCAAAGGAAGCCCATATATTCACCTCCGAGGCTGGTTCCATCCTTGGCATGGTGATGCTGGGCTGTGTGTTAAGCGGCTGCACCGCGTTACGACTTCAGGAATTCGGGGCTTTATACTGGCGTAATGTCCTGCTTGCAGGGTTTGGAATCATCGCAACAATCGCCTGTGCGATTGAGCGAAATGAAAGCCACGCGGGATTGAAATTTCTCGTGGTCGCGGGGCCGGTATATTCGTTTGCCTGGGTGTTTGCCCATCCCGTGAGGGAATATTTTCAACACCGGCTTAAATGGATGCAATTCACGAACCTGAGTGAGTTGGCGGGAATACTTCAGGGCTTGGGAATTTTCTTTTTGTTTCTCATAGGCTGGGCCGCCTGGCCCCTTGGGCTGACCCTCCATGCCCTGACCGGACTGGGATTTTTAATCGCAACCTCCATGTTGCTTGGCTGGTTTCGCAATAGTGACAGGCATGCTGCCATCGCTTTCTGGCTTTCTTCTTTGTTTGGAATACTCGCGGTTTATCATCAAAACATCGGGGTAGCCTTTGTAAACTGGTACGCACCGATGATCGCGGGAATTCTCTGTGCTGTTTCCATCCAGACCGCTTCATGGTCCCGTATCAAGGTTCTAAAGCCATCCTGGGTTTTGAAATCAAAGGTTTCGTCAATCGAATCCTTCCATCTTTTGATACCCTGGATTACCCTGCTGCTGCTTATTCTCCCCACGGGTTTTCATTTTGTTCTGGTGGGCAATGAGGAGATGTTTGCCAATTGGTTGAGCATCATGTCGGGCAGGTCTATTTGTCTTGCCTTGGTTTTCAGCTTGATAGCCAATCTTTGTTATCGTGCGCGGGCGGCGCTTCCACTTGGAATCATCTGCACCGGTTCGGTTTTGAATCTGGGCATTGTCGCGGGCATCATGGAATTTGAAAGAGGAGGTGGTTTTTCAACCGCCCTGGTATCCATCTCTGTTGTCTGGATTTTATACGGGCTTGTGATTGCGCTTTTGGGAATTGGGTTTCAATTGGTTGGAAAACCCCAGCCGTTTCTAGATGAGGAATCCTGGCCCACCAACCTTAACTTTGTGATGGCCTCGTCCCTTTTTGTGGCCTTTAGGATCGGCGCCCTGGAAACCGTCAATCCCTGGATTGTTTTCTCGCTCATTTGCTCAAACGCAGTTCAGATGGCGATCATAGCGGCTTGGCGCAACCAGCCTGGTTATGCCATTGCAAATGTTTTGACATCCCTTGCGGCCTGCACCTACCTGGGTTTCGCGTTTCATCTTCATCATCCCCTTGATTTGTTGAACCTGGTTGGCTTGGGATTGGGAGGCATCTCATTTTTCTGGTTGGTTGTTTCTTTTCTTCCCATTTTTGAAATCAAGCCCTTCGCTATCCGCATGGTCGATTCAGCCATGCGAATCGCGCTTGTAATGACCGGGCTAAGCGGCGCGATCGTTTACTTTGGCGGATTGAATGGCCAGTTTTATCAGATCAATCTGTCCTTGGGATTCTCCACGCTTTTGGTCCTCGCATTTGTCTGCCTTGCCGGCCTTTATGGTTCCAAGTTGAAACTCGTGGATGGAGGTATATTCACCATTGGCATGGTGGCAATCGCCTACTGGCTCAGGTCAAGGAACCTCATTTATCTGGAATTGATCCAGGCAACCTGCATCCCGCTCGCCTTGTTGCTGACTTTTATAACGGGCCTTAATGCACTCCCCTTAAAGAGGGAAAAAGCAGCCTGGCTTCCCGGGGTCCAAGGGGTTGTTTCTGGGATAGTCCTTCTATTGTCTGTTTGGATCTCATGGAACGCGGAAATTTTCGAGGAGAGAATCATTGGGTCCTTTGCAACTTTTTGCGTGGCTCCTTCCGCGCTGTTCCTCGCCTGGGCCGGGCTGGGTACCTCCCGCAGCGTTCGCAGGGAATTTTTGATGTTGCTTGCGGGCGCGTGGTGCCTGTTGTTTCAGGCCATCCCCTCCCCCACTGATGATTCACGATGGCCCCAGCGGGCCGCGCTGTTCCAGGTCGCGGTGCTTGTGGTCGTGATCACTGGCAGATTGTGCCTTGCCAGGCTTACAGGGGTCTGGGAATTTGCAATCAAGCTTGTCAGGGACCGACTACCGATTCTGGCGTTCATTTCCATCCTTATAACCCTGGTGATGGAGGCGATTTATTTTGACCAGGGCTCGATGAAAAGTTTGCAGCCCGAATGGGCATTCCAGATGGTGCTGTTTTCAGCCTCATTATTGGGCTTGGGTTGCCTGAGGTTCGCCTGGTTGATGGATGGGGAAGATGCCAGTGTGATATCGTGGAAAAACACCAGGTACACCTGGGGGGTTATTTTGGTAATCGTGGCTCTTTTCCTTCATTGCAGGGTTTGCAAGCCTGAATGGTTTGGTGGTTTCCTCGGTCAATATTGGTCGCAGGGGGCGCTGGTCCTGTCATTCCTTTCTGCAGGAATGGCGGAATTATTATTCCGAAGAAACAAACAAGCGGTTGCTTTCCCCATCATGATGTGTGGAGTGCTGGTTCCGTTGGCGCCACTGGGGGCCTTTTGGTTCAGGCAATTTTTATTGGCTTATCCTGAACAATTCCCATTCATGAAACCGATCGCGCAATCAGTATTGCGTTTGCCGGGTGATTTTTCATCCCATGCATTCCTTTGGTTCCTGGCGGCATTGGTATGGGGATGGGTATCGATGCAGAGGAATTCATTTTTCCTGATGCTGGTCTCATGTTTTGGATTGGTGGGTGGTTTTTGGTCGTTATGGGCGGGCCAGGGATTTTCATTTTTGCAGCATCCCCAAATGTGGTTGGTGCCCCCCGCCATTTTCATCTTGATACTTGAATTTTCCCTGCGACTCCGAATCCCAAAAAATCTCTCGCAATTCCTCAGATACACCGGCCTGGCGTTCCTTTATGCCTCCTCCGCCTCGGATATGTTGATCCTGGGTATTGGTTATTCCGTATGGCTTCCAATCGCACTTGCATTCTGGTCCGTGGTTGGGATTCTCGCGGGCATGGCAACCCAGACACGGGCGTTCCTATACTTTGGCATGGTATTTTTATTGATGGATGTTTTCTTCATGATCTGGCATGCCGCGGTCGACAAGCAGCAGACCTGGGTTTGGTGGATCTCTGTTATTATTCTTGGTGGAGCGATCCTTGGATTGTTCACCTTGTTTGAGAAGAAGAAAATAGAAATCAGGAATTTGATGAAGAAGCTGAAGTCTTGGAATTAAATGGCATATTGCCCATTTTCCCATGATATGACCAGATCGTCCTTGCATAGTGTTATTTTAATATTTCCTTTAATTTGCTAGTATTTTTTCATCCCAGGATGGGATGTGATACCAAGGCAAAGGAATGTTTAGATGAATACTGCAGGTATACTGGGAATTGTTTTGTTTTCAGGCGTTTTTGGCTATTCCAATCCAGACTTGGAAGCCTTGAAACAGTATCAAAATCAAACTCTCCTCACAAAGCTTTCGACTCCGTTGAGTACATTCAAGACTTTTTGTTTTGCCGCGGATGCTTATTCCGTGATCCCAGAAATCATTACCGAGGGATATTCCTGCCTTGAAATTGAACCGGGTATGTTTTCCCAGGATATTTTGACCCGCATGGTTTTGGACCTTGAGGAGGTTCTGGATGAATTATCGGTGCCATTGAACAACATGGCAACCTTTCCCAGCCAGGATCGATTTGTGATCCACAAGGATGATGGCATGTCCATTTCCATGAAAAAATGTGCCGATGGCCTTTGGCGTTTTGACAAGGAGACGGTCTTTCAAATCAAATCAATGAGGAACCTTTCCGCGAAAAGGACACTTGATCGGCAAAAGATTTCCAAGCAGCTTAAGATGGGGTTGGGTGACCCGAATAAAACAATGAGTGAATTCATGGAGCATGCCTATGCCAATGACTTTGTCACCGCGACAAATCACCTGGATCTCTCGGAACTGTCACCTCAAAAAGCCAAGGCAACCGGGATGTTGATCGCTTGGAAACTCGCATCCATCATCCAGCGCAAGGGTTATTTGTTCACCCAGGAAATCCCCGAGGATCCCGATGGCCCGAAGTACATTTGGAAAGCCGACAACAAGGGAATGATCGCGGTGCAGAGAATTTACAAGCCAGGTGGAAAAGACGCCTGGATGTTCACCAGGGAAACGGTTCGTTCCGTGGACGCGATGTGGGAGCAGGTGAAAAATGACCCGGTTGACATCCGCTATAAAATACTTGGAAATATTATCGCCCCGGTTCCCGATGACTTTAATCCTGAGCTTATCAAGGTTAAATCCGGGAAACCGGAATCTGTGCCGGATGAACTTTCGACCCCCCGCAAACTACTGAGAAACTTTTTCCTTGCGATCATGGTAGCGGAATTCGACATAAGGGCGAAGAAAAAGCTAAATGACTTTCTCGACCTCAGCATGCTTCCCATCGAGGATCTTGAAAACCTTGGCCCCAAGAGGGCCATCATGCTTGATGCCATACTTCGAAAAATCAGCCCTGACTCCAATAACATACCGGACACCTGGAGCAGTCCATCGCAGGTGATAAGGGGCCCGGAGGGATTTGAACTTGGAATCATCAGGCAGCATGATGGATGCTGGCGATTCGGCCCGGAAACCGTGGCGAACATTCCCTCCATGTTCGCGAGGTTGAACTCCGAGGAGCAGGCCAAGTACAATTACACCCATGACCTGGCGAACCCCAGGAATGTGATCTTCTTTTTCCTCTCCGCGGTCAATTTTTACAACAACGAGGAGGCCATGAAGGCGCTGGACCTTTCTGAAATTCCAGTACCTGCCCGGCGTGACCTGGGCCCGGTCCTTGCTTTCAAGCTCAAGTATGTTTTTGATCGCATCAGCCAGGTGTACCTCCAGGAAATCCCCACGGATCCCAAGCTCGTTGTTTATGAGGTTTACCAGGGACCCCTCGGGAAATTATTTGTCGCACCGCATGAGAATGAGAAGGGAAAGTTGGAATGGAAGTTCGATGCCAGTTCCGTCAGGCGCATCGAGAGAATGTTCAATGCCGTTATAGATCTGCCCGTACGAAAGGATTTTGAGAAATTAAACCTCGTCAGGTTGAGCGCTGATTTTTGGAATGAGCCGGGGATCTGGCTTTGTCTGAATGTGCCAGCCAGATATCGTGAGAAGTTCCTGGGCCTTTGTATTTACCAATGGGTGATTGGGCTTGTTCTGGCTGTCCTCAGTTTCCTGGCTGCGATTGTCCTCACCATTTTCGTGAAGTTCGGGATCAACTATCTTGTCCCAAGGTCTAGTGATGCCGTTTTCAAGACCAGGATGAGGCGGAACCTGAGGGCATTGAAGTTCCTTATTTTTTTCACCATGGTTTACTCGTTCATACCATTGCTTGACCTTCCCAATCATTTTGCAATCCTTATCTTCACACTTGAAAAGATATTCGTGACCGTTGTCTTGTCATGGTTTTTCCTGCAGCTCGTCGACACGATCGCGCTTATTTACGAGGTTTCAGATTCGATGGCAAAGTACAGGGGCATGGCCGACATGCTGGTGCCTTTTCTCAGCAGGGCCGCCAAGCTGATAGTCGTGCTCATAGGTGTTTCGCTTTTGATCAAGAATTTCGGCGAGGCCGAGTCACTGGGCAGGTTCCTTGCAGGCTTGGGCATCCTTGGCATTGGTATTTCCCTCGCGGCGCAGGACTCCTTGAAAAACTTGTTTGGTACCCTGTTGATCATCGGGGAAAAATCATTTCGCGTGGGGGATAAGATCATCCTTGGGGACAAGGAGGGCACGGTTGAGGAATTTGGTTTCCGCGCCACCAAGCTTCGGACTCCCGAGGATTCACTCCTGCTGATACCCAATGGCAATCTGGCCACGGCGATAATTGACAATTATGGTTTTCGAAAACAGCGGAGAATTCGACTGCTCTTTGGCTTGGATCTCCACACCGATGTGGAGAAAATCGGGCAGGTCCAGATGAAATTGCTGGAAAAGTTGGTTGCAATGCCACGCGTTATCGCCAGCAAGGCCAAGATCTCATTCCTTAAGATAGGTGAAAATGGGCTTGAGTTTGAAATCGTGGCGTATGCCGACATTCATAATGATGACCAGGAAAGAAACCTCAGGGAAAATATCCTGGAGACACTTTTAAAGATCGCTTCCGAGATGGAGATCAAGACGACCAACCTGAAGAAATGATTTTCCCAGGCGGTTTTTAAAAAGAAAAAGCTTCAAGAATGCGGGATGCCCCTTGAAGCTTTTTTGTTTGAACTGGAAATTAGTCCCTTAGTTTGATGGAAACATACTTGGTCTCGAGATAGGATTCCATGCCTTCCTGGGCGAGTTCCCTTCCCAGTCCGCTTTCCTTCATGCCACCAAACGGGCATTGGGGTGTCGCAGGCACAGGGTCGTTCACACCGATGATCCCCGCTTCCAATCCCTCCGCCATCTTCAGCGATGTGGTCAGGTCATTGGTGAAAACATAGGCTGCGAGACCATAGGGGGTGTTGTTGGCGGCGGTAATGACATCATCGATTTTGTTGAATTCGATGATGGGCATCACCGGGGCGAAAGGTTCTTCGGTAAGGATTCTACAGGATGGGTTCAGGCCTGAAATTACCGTTGGTTCGAAGAAATAGCCTTTTTGGAACTTATCGGATTTCTTGCCACCCGCGAGTATCTTGCCTCCCTTGCCCTTGGCGTCCTCGATGAGTCCCTGGGTATGGGTCAGGGCTTTTTTCTCGAACATCGGCCCGACTTCGATTCCAGCTTCGAGCCCATTGCCCATTTTCAGCGCCTTGGCAAACTCGACCGCGGCCTCGGTGAATTTCTTCTCGATGTCCTTGTGGACAAAGAACCTGCTGGGTGAGATGCATACCTGCCCGTTGTTGCGGAATTTTCCCGCCACCGCAAGCTTCGCGCTGACCTCGGGATCGGAATCGGGAAAGACGATGAATGGCGCATGGCCGCCAAGTTCCATGCTGATCCTTTTCACCTGGTCCGCGGATGCGCGGATGAGTTGTTTGCCAACCTCGGTTGAACCGGTGAAGCTGATTTTTCTGCAAATGCGATTTTGCATGAACTCATCAGCCATTTCCTGGCCTGGGCCGATGACAAGGTTTGCAACGCCCGCGGGAAGGCCAGCCTCAATCATGCATTCAAAAATCACGATCAAGGACCTTGGAGTCTGGCTTGCGGGCCTGCTTACCACGGTGCAACCCACCGCAAGGGCAGGCGCCAGCTTGCGGATCGCGAGGGTGATGGGGAAATTCCAGGGGCTGATCGCAGCGACCACGCCCACGGGGTGCTTCAGTGTCAAATGCCTTTTCCCGGGTGCGGAGTTCGGGATTACCTGGCCATAGGCTCTTTTCCCTTCCTCAGCGAACCATTCAAAAGTATCCGCGGAGTGCATGACTTCCGCCTTGGCTTCAACCACGGGTTTGCCCTGCTCCATGGTCATTACGCGGGCGATGGCATCGGCGCGTTCACGCATGAGGTCGGCTGTTTTCTTGAGGATCTTGGCCCTGTCCCATGATGTGAGTTTCTGCCAGGCTGGCATGGCCTTGGCCGCCGCCTCAAGCGCAAGCTTGGTTTCAGCCCTGCTGCCATAGGCGACTTCCCAAAGCACTTCTTCGGTCGCGGGATTGATGACCGCATGGGTTTTGCCGTCCAGGGCATCGCACCATTTGCCATCGATATAAAGTTTCGTCTGAATGGAAGTAGCAGTCGTCATGAATCAACCTCAATCGTTAAAAAAGTGGAACAGTCGGTATTGTAGTGAAACCTGATCAAGCGCTGGGAAGATCAAGAACTTTGCGCATGCGGGCCACGATGTCGGTGAGTTCTTTTTCGCCCCCGCCCCCGACTTCGGAAGTCGCCCAGCCATCATAGCCTATTTCACCAAGGGCCTTTAAAACCTCGGGCCAATTCTCATCCCCTTCTCCGATGGCGCACCATTGCTTGGTGTTGCTGTAACCTTTGAAGTCGAATTTGACCATCCTTTTGCCGAGCTTCCGGATCCAATCCGCGCTGCTGACACCATACTTGACCATGTTGGAGCAATCAAAATAAGCAGCTACAAAAGGACTCTTGAAATCATCGATATATTGGACAAGTTGCTCGGGCTTTGTAATGAAATTGTTCCACACGGTCTCGATGCAGATCTTGACACCAAGTTTTTCGGCGGTGGGTAAAGCTTTCCTCACTTCAACCTGGGATCGTTCATAGCATTGTTCATAGGTCGCATCCTTGTTGACAACCCCGGGGACCAAAAGCAGGGTGTCAGCGCCAAAGAACTTGGCATCTTCTATGCCACCGATCAAGGCCTTGAGCCCCTTGGCCCGAATTGCCTCGTCTGGCGAGGATAGGGTGTCGCGCCAGTGGACGGAATCAATGACACCATGGATTTTAACGCCTGTCTGCTCTGCTGCTTTTTTAGCCTCTTCCTTGTTCAGGCCGCTTGGGCTATCGACTTCAACGCCTTGGATCCCAAGCTTTTTCGCGAGGGTTAGTTTTTCGAGGGGAGTGGTGCCTGCTTTGATCATGCTGTACTTTACTGCAAGCCGAAGCACGGGTTTTTTGGCCGCGGCTTGGACTAAGTTTGATGCCATCAATGAATTTCCAAATGTCAAGGCTGAGGTTGTTGCCAGGGTTTTACCAATGAAGTTTCTGCGGTTCATGATTTTCTCCGGGTGGTGGAATATATCCAAGGTTCAAGATTAATCATTTTGAAGGGTCATTGCACAGAAAAAACCATCGGGTCTTCCATTTATAACGCCTGTACCGGGCGTGCCCGGCCTTGGTTCATCACTAGATCAATTCCTTGTATTGCGATTGCAATCCAAATAAAGCGAAGATGAAACCATTAAGAAAATCCAAAGGAATCATGCAATCATGAGATACATCCCTTTCGTCGGCTTGATGGCTGCCCCATTCACCCCATTGAATGAAAAAGGGGACTTGAACCTGGAAATGATCCCCATTCAGGCAAATCATCTTTTGAAAAATGGTGTCAAGGGTGTGTTTGTGGCGGGCACCACCGGAGAATGCCAGTCTTTGACTTTTCAAGAAAGAATGGATCTTGCGAAGGCATGGTCCGTTGCCGCAAAAGGCAGGCTTACATTCATGATCCATGTCGGGCATAACAGCGCCCGGGAAGCCCGTGAGCTTGCAAGGCATGCGAGATCGGTGGGTGCGGACGCTATATCCTCAGCAGCGCCCTGTTTTTTCAAGCCTTCAGTTCCGGCGGACCTGGTTGAATTCCAGGCCGAGGTGGCGAGCGCCGCTCCTGAACTACCTTTTTATCATTATCACATCCCTCTATTCACGGGTGTCAATGGGCCGGTGGCACCCTTTTTAAGGATGGCAAGCAAGAAAATACCCAACCTTGTTGGTGTAAAATATTCGCATAGTGATCTTTCAGATCTTCTTGAATGCACAATATTAGATGGTGGCAGATTTGAGGTCTTATATGGTTGCGATGAGATGTTGCTGGGTGCGATAGCGATGGGTGTTCGTGGTGCGGTGGGTAGCACCTACAACTTTGCCGCCCCTATTTATCTTGAAATGATGGAAGCCTTTGAAAAGGGTGATGTTGAAAAAACCAGGGTCATGCAGGAAAAGAGCATCGGATTGGTCCGGTTGATCCAGGAGTTTGGTGGAATACCCGGGGGCAAAGGACTAATGGGCGCGCTTGGGGTCGAGTGCGGGGCTGTTCGCGCCCCTCTTCACAAGCTGACCAAAGACGAGATTCAAATACTTCGGGATAAATTCATGGTTCTGAGTTCTATCGGTAAATTATCCAATCCACATACTGTTTGATTGAAGTTTTGGTCATGTGAGACTGGTGATTCAATAGACATCCTCATGTGTTCCAATTGATTGGAGCAATATGGCGTCTTTTCCTTCATACTGGACGATTTCAAAAATCAGGCGTAAGTCATATCCTAGGCTACAAGCATAAGAACCTTCGAGTTTTCCCTGGAGTTTATGTGTTTTTAGAGCTGGTAAAAATATATCTTCCTGAAGAGACTCAAACGCTTGTTGAAGCACCTTTTTTGAATCCGGATGTTTTTTAAGAATCTTCCTGGCAGTGCGAACAAACGAAGGTGATTTTAAAAGGATCCTTCTCATTCAAATAATTCGCGCGTCAATTGTTCCGGCGTGGTTGGCTGGCATAACCCTGATGCGAATTCTTCCCGGGAGCGTTGTTGGTCTTGTGAAATAGCATCCTCTGATTCTTGTGCTAACTTTTGCTTTAACATTAAAATTAATTTTTTTTGTTCATCCTTGGATAAGTGATCCGCCGCCTCGAGCACTTGTTGAAATGGTAAATTAAGGCTCATGATTATTCCTTTCTCCAAAATCCCTTGATTTAAGATTAGCATATTTATGGAGATTACCCAAGGTTGCTCTTATAAATGTCTTAAAATCACTTCGCATGACTTTTTTAACCCCAACTATCCTTCAATTTTCCCTCTGTTTGCTGGCTTATTTCCGAATCCGGGGTTATCATGATCTTGTGGTGGAATCTTTCTTTCCCATGGGGATGGTATGCCTTTTCTATTGATGATTTACATGATTTCCTCCCTTGGTGCAGAACCTGCCAAGGTTGATTTCAATCGCGACATCCAGCCGATTTTTAAATCGCATTGTCATAAATGCCATGGCGAGGCCAGCAGTAAAAACGGCCTCAGGCTTGATCGGAAAGTCGATGCCCTCAAGGGTGGTGATTCAGGCAGGGTGATCATTCCGGGAAAAGCAGATGCCAGTATTCTCTATCGTAATGTTTCCACAACCGATAATTCAAATGCCATGCCTCCCAAGGGGCCAAGGCTTTCATCCCAACAATTGGACTTGATCAAGAATTGGATCAACCAGGGAGCGCAATGGCCGGATGATGGTTCTGAAAAATCGAATGCTCTTTCCTGGTGGTCGCTTCAACCCATGAAAGTCGCATCGCCACCATTGGCCGACCCCTCCTGGATAAAAAACCCGATTGATTCCTTTATTTGGGACAAGTTGCAGCAGAGGAAACTAAGGCCTTCAAAGGAAGCTTCTAGGATCGCGCTTTTGCGCAGGGTTTATTTTGATGTCATGGGTCTTCCTCCGGAACCATCGGAGATTGAGAATTTCCTCAACGATAAATCCCCCGATGCGTATGAAAAACTGGTCGATCGCTTGTTGGCTTCGCCCCATTATGGCGAGCGTTGGGCAAGGCATTGGCTTGATGCGGTGCACTTTGGCGAAACCCATGGGTACGACAAGGATAAACTAAGGCCCAACGCATGGCCCTACAGGGATTATGTGATTCGTTCGTTCAATGCCGACAAGCCGTATGGCAGGTTTGTCTCAGAGCAACTCGCGGGTGACATGATGTTCCCTGGTAATCCCGAGGGCATCGAGGCATTGGGTTTCATTGCATCGGGCCCCTGGGATTTCATCGGTCATGCCGAGGTGCCCGAGAGCAAAATCGATGGCAAGGTGGCGCGTCATCTTGATCGTGATGACATGGTCTCAAATACCGCCAACACTTTTCTCAGCATGACAGTGCAGTGCGCCCAGTGCCATAACCATAAGTTTGATCCGATCACGCAGGCTGATTATTACGGGATGCAGGCGGTGTTCGCAGCGCTGGATCGCGCGGATAAACCCTACCATGCCGATCCCACTGTTGCGTCCCTGCTTGAATCCTTGAAACAGAAAATCAAAGTTCAGGAGTCATCAATCAGGGAGTTCGAGGCGAAGATGCCGGGAAGCAAGGAAGCCGCGGAAATAGATTCGCGTCTGTCGCAATTGCAAAAGGCATCTGTTGGAAAGAACCCGGCGTTTGGCTACCACAGTGGCATCAGTCCCAGGCAAGTGGCGACCAAGTGGGTCCAGGTTGAACTTCCGCAATCGCAGCAGATTGATAGGATAGTGCTGCATGCCTGCCATGATGAGTACAACAATATTGGTGCGGGCTTTGGTTTTCCCTTACGCTACCAAGTTCAAATTAGTGATGAGCCAACTTTCAAAAGACCTGAAATTCTAAATAGTTCAAGTGATGACATAGATCAGGCCAACCCTGGGTTGATTCCCGTTGGTGTTAATGCGGGGATGAAAAAAGCCAGGTATGTCAGGGTGGTGGCAACCAAGCTTGCCCCCAGGCAGGGCGATTATATTTTTGCACTTGCTGAATTGGAGGTGTTGGGCGCAAATGGTAAAAACCTCGCACTGAATGCCCCGGTCACAAGCCTTGATTCGATTGAGGCGCCCTCTCGCTGGACTAAAAAGAACCTCACCGATGGCATATGGTTTGAAGGTGTGGAAACCAGCAAGAAAGAAATCGCTTCCCTGCAAGAAAAGAAGAATAAGCTACTGAACGAACTTGTTCCTGAAGCCGACAAGCTCGCGCTTCAGAATATGAAGGTGCAATTATCCGGATTAAAGGCGCAGCTTGCAAAACTGCCCCAGCCCAAAATGGTTTTTGCAGGTACGGTTCACACGGGCAGCGGGGCTTTTTCGGGTACAGGGGCAACCGGTGGCAAACCTCGTGTCATTCATCTTCTGCAGCGGGGCAACATCGAAAAACCACTTGATGTCGCCCAGCCCGGTGCAATCACTTCGCTGCCTCATTCTCCCGGGAATTTTTCCCTCCCGGAAAATGCGCCTGAGGGCCTTCGCAGGGTTGCCCTTGCCAATTGGATTACCCATGATGCAAATCCACTTGTTTGGCGTTCGATTGTGAACAGGGTTTGGCGCTGGCATTTCGGCAGGGGCATTGTCGATACACCCAATGATTTCGGAAGAATGGGCAAGGAACCTTCCCATCCCGAACTTCTCGACTGGCTTGCATCTGACTTCCGCGATAATGGCCAGTCCTTAAAACGGCTTCATCGCTTGATACTCACTAGTGCAACCTATCAGCAATCCTCCGCCAACGATCCTGAGATGGCTTCAAAGGATTCCGACAATGTTTATTACTGGCGTATGAATCGCAGGAAGCTAGAGGCGGAAGCCATTCGCGATTCTGTCTTGAAGGTTTCGGGTAAGCTTGATGAGACGATGTTCGGGCCCAGCTTCCAGGATTTTGTCATTCAAAAACCAGAGCACTCGCCACATTATCAATATCACCTTCATAACCCGGAGGATCCCAAGGCGTTTCGCAGGGCTGTTTATCGTTTCCTTGTTCGATCCCAGCAACAACCTTTTATGACAACCCTTGATTGCGCGGATCCATCCTTGCTTGTGGATAAAAGAAACGAGAGCCTATCCGCATTGCAGGCGCTTGTGCTTTTAAATAATGGGTTCATGCTGGTGCAATCCAAGGCTTTTGCAGAAAGATTGGAAAGGGACATTCCCAAGGACCAACGCGTTGAACATGCGTTTTTTACAGCCCTAGGGCGCAAGCCCACCGCTTCTGAACTTGAAACCCTCACAGCTTTGGCCAAACAGCACTCTCTTGCGGATTTGGCCCGTGTGCTTTTCAACCTTAATGAGTTTTCCTTTGTTGATTAAACCGGATGCAACATGAAGACTGACAAAAATATCTCAAACATTCGCAATCCTGGTCTCAACAGGCGCGAGATGCTTTGGACATCCGGAGGCGGATTGGGTGGCATCGCCCTGGCGAGCCTTCTGGGAAATCAAACCGCCCATGGGGATTCCCTTGACGAGGGTGGGCTTGGTGGCCTTCGGGGGTTACCTCATCATCAGCCAAAGGCGAAGCGGGTGGTCCAGCTTTTCATGGCGGGCGCTGCAAGCCATGTCGACCTTTTCGATTTCAAACCCCAGCTTATCAAGCAGCATGGCAAAAGTTCCGACTTTGGTGAGAAAGTCGAGGCTTTTCAAAATGGTCTCGGCCCCTGGCTTAAACCCATCTGGGATTTCAAACCCTATGGAAAATCAGGGAAGATGCTCAGCGATACCGTCTCGCCCCTGGGTGATGTGGTTGATGAGATCGCCTTTGTTCACAACATGGTGGGCAAGACCGGCATTCACAGCCAGTCCACTTACCTGCAAGCAACGGGTTTTCAAAACCCCGGGTTTCCAGGCATGGGCTGCTGGGTCAGTTATGGCCTGGGTAGTATGAATCAAAATCTTCCCACATTCGTGGTGCTTCCGGATCATCGTGGTTTTGCAAGCAACGGCCCCAAGAATTGGGACAGCGCGTTTCTTCCCTCCCAGCATCAGGGAACAATTCTGAGGCCAGGCGCGCCAAATCCCATCGAGGATCTTTTTCCCGCCCCACAGGGAAACTTTATTTCCAAGGCCAGCGCCAGCGCTTCTTATGACATCCTTGGCAAACTCAACCGTGAGCACTTGCAATCCAGGGAGGGCGATAGCAGGCTGAACGCCCGTATTCAAAGTTACGAACTCGCCGCGAGAATGCAGCTTGCGGCACCCGAGGCCATGGATATTTCCAAAGAGCCCGCATATATCCGCAAGCTTTATGGCCTTGATCATAATGTCCAGACCTTTGATAAGGAAATCAACGCGATTGAGGAAATTGATCACTTCTCGCGCAAGTGCCTGGTGGCGCGAAGATTGTTGGAGCGGGGCGTGCGCTTCGTGCAGATCTGGTCGGGTTGCGACAATGGTTTTCCAAGGCGCAACTGGGACAGCCATGAGGATGTTGAGCGCGACCATGGCCCACTCGCGATGGGCATGGCCAGGGGTTCTGCAGCTCTTATTTTGGATCTTAAACAGCGCGGCCTTCTTGATGATACCATCATTCTCTGGACCACGGAGTTTGGCAGGATGCCCTCGTCACAGGGGGGCAAAGGTCGGGATCATAACCCCTATTGCTTCACCAACTGGCTGGCGGGGGGTGGTATCAAGGGTGGCGTTTCTCATGGCCCCAGCGATGACTTCGGATACAAGCCCCAGGATAGAAAAAATCCCACCCAGGTATATGATATCCATGCGACTATTTTGCATCTGCTTGGAATTGATCATTCCAAGCTTACCGTGCGAAATAATGGCATCGATCGCAGATTGACCGATGTTCATGGAAATGTCATAGAAGATATTCTCGCTTAAATAATCAATCATCCCCTAAATGAGGAAATATTCATGGATCCATTGCAGAAGGTGATCACCAGTGTTCCCACGGCCAAGGTTCTATCCTTGATGGATGAATTCCGTGAATTCGCCTTCAAGGGAAACTTCATCAATGTCGCGATAGGCGTCGTCATCGGTGGCGCTTTCAGCAAGGTGGTTGATGCCCTTGTAAAAAGCATCCTCATGCCTTTCGTGAGCCTTTTCACCCCGGTTGAAAAAGGCTACGCGGGCTGGACCTTCGTTATCAACGGCGTTGAAATCCCCTACGGGGTTTTCCTGGGCGAAGTAATCAACTTCCTCATCGTTGCAGCAGCGATGTTCTTCTTCATCGTCAAATTTCTCAACTGGATGATGAATGTGAAAAAGGAGGAACCTGCTGTTGTCCCGACCAAGCAGGAAGAGCTTTTGATGGAAATCCGCGATCTCCTGAAGGCAAAATCATCCTGATATTATTTCTCTCCAAAAGGTTTTTCCCCATGCGAAACATCCTGCTTTCCCTGATTATTCTGTTCCCTTTGGCCCGCCCTTTATCCGCCGCTGATGATCCGGTAGATGTTGTGATCTATGGGGGCACCTCGGCGGGAGTCAGTGCCGCCATCCAGGCGGCTCGCATGGGCAAGACCTCCATCATTATCGAGCCTTCCAGGTACCTTGGTGGCCTTACCACCGGCGGTCTGGGCGCGACCGACACGGGAAGCAAGGCTGTAATCGGTGGCATCTCCCGTGAGTTTTATCAACGACTTCGCAAGCATTACGACAAACCTGAAAGCTGGGACCTCGAAAAACGCGACTCTTTCAAAGGTTACCGGAAAGATGAGGACGCCATCTGGGCTTTTGAACCCAAGGTCGCCGTCAAAATCATCCATGAGATGCTTGATGAGCATAAGATCAAGTTTGTGCTCGGTGAAAGGCTTGATCGCGCCAACCCTGATGCGGTTGTTAAAAAAGGCGCCGCGATTCAATCCATCAGGATGGAGTCGGGCAGGATATTTTCGGGCAGGATGTTCCTTGATGCCACCTATGAGGGCGATCTTTTCGCTGCCGTGGGTGTTTCCTTCCATGTGGGGCGGGAGGCTAATTCAAAGTATAATGAAACTCTTAATGGTATTCAAAAACAAAAAAACAACCATAATCATCGATTTACCGCCAAGGTTGATCCCTATGTTGTGCCGGGTGATCCAAAAAGTGGCCTGCTGCCGGGCATCGAGCCAGGCCCCCATCCCGAGGACGGCTCGGGTGACCACAGGCTTCAGGCTTACTGTTTCCGCATGTGCATGAGTCTCATTCCTGAAAATCGCGTGCCATTTCCCAAGCCTGATAATTACAACGAGAAAGATTTCGAGCTGTTGTTTCGTAATTTCGAGGCGGGGGACCTTCGGATTCCCACCAGTATCTTGATGATGCCCAATGGCAAAACCGATACCAACAACAACTTTGCCGTCAGCACCGACTTCATTGGCGCAAATTATAAATACCCCGAGGCTTCCTACAAGGAACGCGAAAAAATCATCGCGGACCATGAATATTACCAGAAAGGATTGATGTGGAGCCTTTGCAACCATCCACGAATTCCCGCTAAAGTCCGTGATGACATGAAAAAATGGGGGCTCGCAAAGGATGAGTTCACCAATACCAACAACTGGCCACATCAAATCTATGTGCGTGAAGCCAGGCGAATGATTGGCGAATATGTCATGACCGAGCTGGATTGCAGAAAACTTCGCCCCACCCCCGAGTCTATCGGCATGGGTTCCTACAACATGGATTCCCACAATTGCATGCGCTATGTCACCCCCGATGGCAAAGTCCAGAATGAAGGCGATATCCAGGTCAGCCCGGGCGGACCCTATAAAATCAGTTACAAGTCCATCACCCCTAAAAGGGAGCAGGCTACCAACCTGCTTGTTCCTGTATGCATCTCATGTTCCCACATGGCTTATGGTTCCATCCGCATGGAACCTGTTTTCTTCATCCTCGGGCAGTCCGCCGCAACCGCCGCCTGCCTTGCCATCGATGCGAAAATTGATGTCCAGGATCTTCCCTATGAAAAACTTAAAACCAAATTGCTGGAGGACAAGCAGGTCCTCGAATCCAAGGATGCGGTTCCCAGCCTTCCCGCCTTGGACCCCAGGAAAATGGATGGAATTGTCGTTGATGATACCCAGGCGACCAAAAAAGGTTCTTGGGGTGAAAGTTCCTCGATCGGTGGTTTTGTGGGTAATGGCTACATCCATGATGGCAATGAGGGTCATGGTTCGAAATCGGTTTCCTTCCAGGCCAAATTACCCGCGGATGGAACCTATGAAGTGCGTTTTTATTACACTTCCAATGGGAATCGGGCAACCAATGTGCCTGTCACCATCGATCATGCTGGTGGTTCGAAATCAGTTTCAGTCGATCAGCGCAAGGCCAACAAGGCGGGCTTCGTTTCACTGGGCAGGTTTGAATTTAAAAAAGATGGCGCTGCAACTGTTGTAATCACTAATACAAAAACCAATGGCCATGTCGTGGCTGATGCGGTGCAGTTTATCCCGGTGACAAAAAATTAGTTGGAGTCATTTCGCCCATGACCCGATCTTTTATCCAGTTATGGACTCGTGCAGAGTTCGAGATTTGGAAATCCGAACCCAACACCCCGCTCATATACGCTGCAAGTAATCAATTCAAACAACGGGGAATAACCAAAGGTGACCAACTTTTCATAGTCGCTTGCTTCTCAGATGCCTTGCATCTTATGGGTTGCCTGAGGGTTGATAAGGGTGTGCTGGATGCGGTTGCAGCTAAGAACCTGTTGCCGAAAAATTCCCACACTTGGGCCAGGGATTATGTTTTTCATGATCAATCTCTAAACACCCGGATGCGTTTTGATTTGCAAGTTCCCAAAGGCGCCCTTTCATCATTCAGCTTTGCGGATGGTTCTGTTCCCAAATTCAAAGGTGATACCACCAGTTTCGTACCCGATCCGCAAACATTCAGGGGAGTGCGTGAACTTTCAATCGACACCGCGAATAATCTTGCCAGGCTTCTTGGCGTCAATCAAACCCCGAGGAATCAAGTGGCATCCGCGGAACCGGAAAAGATCAGGGCGTTGAGTATCAGGCAGCCTTATGCGGAGCGCATACTTCGGGGTGATAAGAAAATTGAGTATCGCACCTGGCCCACCACGCACCGGGGCAAGATTTATATTTATGCTGCGAAGACGCCTGTGCAACTTCCCGGTCATGAGGATCCCTTGGATCCGCTTAAATTACCGCGTGGGGTTTTGGTGGGCACCGTTGAGATTGTGAATTGTAAAAAAGGGGAGAAATATTTTGAGTGGGGTTTGAAAAATCCAATCAGGTTTAATCCCCCCCGCTCCTTTAATGCTTTCCCCCAAGCAGGCTACTTTTACCCTTTTGGCAAAAGCAATTAAGTTTGTTTGAAAGATTTTTTAGTTATCTAATCAAGGGATAATTTGTCAATTGCATGCGCGGATGAACAAATATAAATTCCGCGAACTATCTTTCATTTGACTAAATGCAAGTGCGTTTAATGAGTTGTAAACCATTAGATAAAGCTTATAACCTTGATTTTTAAAAATATTGCCGGCTTCAATCATTAAATTTTTTACTCTTAATATCACCATCAACTTAATTGCTAAAAAGTCCAAATAATGGCAACTGGATTGCAAAAATGTCTAATTTTCACTTTTTAACAAAGGATTAACTAAACATTTTAACTATTTCTTAAATTATTTGCTTTTTTATGGCTAAACATTGCTATTCATTCCGCTTAAGTGAATCTTGGTTAACCAAACATTGGTCTTAACGGCTTGTTTTGAGAATCAACTTTAAAGTATTAATCTAAAAAAATTTTTAAATTATTTTGGATACTTTGTATTTATTTATGGCCAATTCTTTGTTTCTAAGACGCTTAATAAAATAGGGGTTATTTTGATAACCCGATTAACCTTCCAAGATTTGAGAGTTTCATGAATTTGCAGGATATGCTAATTGAAAACTAATAACACTCGATATTTTATATATTTAAAATATGTATATTAGGTTTTTTTGATGTATTAGTTTTAAGATGACTTTGATGTTGATTCAGCTATTAAATGAAAGGTGGATTTTATGTTGGCTAGTAAATTTTTAAGGTCTTCCGCTCTTGGATTTGTTGTTGTGGCTGGGTTCTTTTTAGGAATTCCAAATTTTATCAATGCCCAAAAATACCGGATTGTACTTCCGCCTGCACCAAAACAACCACCTCCATTAAATAACACGGTCCAATCTCAATTAGCCAATCAAAATGTGAATGTTAATTCTCAAAGTCAAATTAACGGTTTTGGTGGAGGGGGTTTTGGTGGAGCGGGTTTTGGTGGTGGCTCTGGGGGTGGTTTTCAGGCTAGTTCAGG
>SYCV01000249.1 GCA_005786805.1 Planctomycetia bacterium
GATTTTCCAACCAGTGCGGGGATGAGGACTATTGATGAATTCCAACTAGCAACCCGCCTATCTTATTTTCTATGGGGCACCATGCCGGATGATGTTCTTCTGGAACTTGCAACCAGGAAGCAGCTTTCAAATAACCTGGAGGCGCAGGTTAAAAGAATGCTTCTAGATCCCAGGGCATCTTCCCTTAGTAAAAACTTTGCGATGCAATGGTTGCAGGTAAGGCGAATTGAATTTATTTCCCCTGATGGTAAACTTTTTCCCTCATTCAATGACAATCTCCGGAATTCCATGCTAAAGGAAACCGAACTTTTTGTGGATTATATTTTTCGTGAGGATCGCAGCATCATGGAACTCATTGATGCCAGTTACACCTTTTTGAATGAACCTCTGGCAAAACACTATGGCATATCAGACACCAACGGAAATCAGGTTGGACAAAAGGCCACCAAACCGGGTGGTCAATCAATCAAGGGAGGTGAGTTTAAAAAAGTCATGCTTCAGGATGGCAATCGTGGTGGTTTGCTTACCCATGCAAGCATTCTCACGGTTACATCAAATCCGACGCGTACATCGCCGGTAAAACGGGGTGTATGGGTTTTGGAACAGATTTTGGGAAATCCCCCACCGCCGCCTCCCCCCAATGTTCCCGAATTACCTGAAAAGGATGCTGATATATCTGCGATGTCAACGCGTCAGCGGATGGAGTTGCATCGCCGCAATCCCGCCTGTGCGAATTGTCATTCAAAAATGGATCCGATCGGGTTTGCGATGGAAAATTTCAACGCGGTTGGTGTGTTTCGAACAAAGGATGGAAATATAGAGATTGATGGGGTAGGCGAGTTTCCTGATGGGACAAAGTTTACGGGGCCCAAGGAATTAAAGGCTTTGATCATAGAGCGCAAGGAAGAATTCGCAAGGTGTTTGACGGAGAAATTGCTTGTGTATGCCACGGGAAGGGGCCTGCAATATTATGACCGTCCAACCATTGACCGGATTGTGAAAGCCCTGCCTGAAGGTGGGTATAAATTTTCAACATTGGTGAAGGAAATCATCAACAGTGATGCTTTCAGGAAACGCAGGGCACCTGATGCTAATGATCAATCAGCAGTAAAAAAAACCATTGAAAGGAAAGAACCATGAATATTCGGCCCCGTCTCATTTCTCGCAGGATAGCTTTGCAGGGCACCGGGGTTTTCATGGCCCTGCCCTGGCTTGAAGCAATGGGACCCGTGACTGGATGGGCTGAAACAGCCAACCCGAGGTCCATCGCCCCGAACCGAATGGCGTTCCTATACACGCCCAATGGAAAAAATATGGCTGATTGGACCCCTAAAACTGAGGGGAGTAATTTTGAAGTCACTCCCATCCTTGAACCGTTGGCGTTCATAAAACATAAAATCATGGTTCTGACCGGTCTCACTGCTGACGGTGCCAGGGCGCATGGTGACGGGGGCGGGGACCATGCCCGCGCCCTCTCAGCTTTCCTAACGGGTGTTCATCCCAAGAAGACCGATGGCAATGATATTCGAAATGGTGTTTCAATTGATCAGGTCGCTGCATCCAGGATGGGTGACAAAACCCGCCTGCCTTCTTTGGAGATCGGGACTGAACCGGGTGCGATGGCTGGTAATTGTGATTCCGGGTATAGCTGTGTTTATTCCTCGACGATGTCATGGCGTTCGTCAACCCAGCCGCTCCCCAAGCAGGTCAACCCAAAGTTGGTGTTTGATAGGTTGTTTGCCTCCTCGAATGATCCATTGAAGGCAAGAAGGGATGCCATTCAGAAAAGTATCCTCGATTTTGTCCGTGATGATTCCAAGTCACTGGCCAATAAACTCGGGGCGAATGATGTTCGCAAGCTGGATGAGTATTTTTCAGCGATCAGGGATATTGAATTGAGGATTGAAAGGGCCGAGAAACTGCCTCCTGTGAAGGTTCCTGAATATCCCGCCCCCACGGGTATTCCCGCAAATTACGAGGAGCACATCCGTCTCATGTGCGATCTTTTAGTTCTTTCATTCCAATCGGATGTGACACGCGTGGGAACTTTCGTGCTTGCAAATGAAGCCAGCAACAAACCCTATCCATTCCTTCAGGTTCCAGAGGGGCATCATGATCTTTCGCATCACGGTGGTGACATCACGAAAATGGCTAAGCTCAGGCAAATAAATATTTTCCATGTGAAGCAGCTTGCCTATCTGCTGGGCAAACTTGAATCTATCCAGGAGGGTGATGGAACCCTGCTTGATCATTCAATGATCGCTTATGGCAGTGGTATTCATGATGGCAACGCGCACAACCATGAGGATTTACCAATCATTCTTGCGGGTGGTGGCTGCGGGACCCTGACCCCGGGCAGGCATGTAAGGTTAAAAAAGGAGACTCCTTTAAGCAATCTTTGGGTTTCAATGCTCAATCGCATGGATGTTTCGGTTGAAAAACTTGGTGATAGTTCGGGGGCCTTAGCGGAGCTTTTTGACCCAAATGCCAAGCCTGTTCCAAAACCACAGCCAAAAGTCGTTGTCAAACCCAAGCCAATCATGTGTAAACCCGGGGAACTTTTACTGGAGGATGATTTTGAATCCGGGAAAATCGGAAAATCCTGGTTTCGTATAACGGGTAAATTTGATGTCGCAGGTGGGCAATTAAAATGTGCCGAGATCGCATCTGACAATCATCATTCTGAACTTTCGACCGGCTCAACCGGCCCATTGAAAGCCAGTGATTTTGTAATTCAGTACTCTTTCAGGCTGGATGGTGCCAAAATGCTTGCAATCGGTTTGGAAAATCCCAAGGGCCATGTTGCTCGTGCAATTGCCTCTGCAAACGGCTTTGAGATAATGAAGTGGAATGGGAGGAAAGACCAGCAAAAAATAAAACTCGATGACAACCAATGGCATCATGCGCTTGTTGAGTTTCGTGGTTCGGAGATGGTCGCACAGATAGATGATAATCCTCCCCTTTATTTCGAGGATGAATCGCTCAAGACTGAAAAACCCAGGCTTGTACTTATTAATTACGGTCAATATGCATGGTTTGATGATATCAAGGTTTGGAAGGCTGAGGATTTGGAAAGCTGGCCTGAAAGACGCAAGGCACTAAAAAAATAAAACCATCTTGGCATTGTGCGGCTTAAATCATCAATTTTTCCTCAAGTGGTTTTGCCACGCTGGATGTTTGCGAGGTACTTACCCACCGCCGGGAAGTCCTCGGCCTTGGTTTTGAACCAGTCGATCGCGTCATTGAAAATATTCTTTTCTTGTTCAAGTGTGACATGCCCCAGCAGTAACCTGGTGCGAAGGAAAACAAAATAGGTGTCGATCGTGTCGCAGGCACAGTAGTCGTTGATCTCCTGGAGTTTGCCAGCCTTGTGCATGGGGTATACATCATGCCCGGTGATGCCCATTTTTCCGGGTAGTCCCAGCCTGCGAGCCAGC
>SYCV01000250.1 GCA_005786805.1 Planctomycetia bacterium
GATTTTGCAACGCCCGAGAAGGCAAAAGCCGAGATGGAAAAGCTTATCAAAGAAAAGACTGGGAAAGGTTATGTTGAAGTTGGTGGCAAAGCGGTTAAAAAAACAAAGTCAGTAGCAAAGTCAGTAGAATCGAAGAAGGCTAATCCGGGAAGTTTGGGTGAAGGATTAAGCAAAGCGCTTAATAAGGCATTGCGGGAAGAGGAAGATCTTGGCAACGGAATAAAGTTAGAAATGGTATTAATCCCTGCGGGCAAGTTTATGATGGGATCACCTAAAAAAGAAGAGGGTCATTATGATAGGCAACATGAGGTAACACTAACCAAATCCTTTTACTTGGGCAAGTATGAAGTGACGCAAGAGCAATGGGAAGCGGTGATGGGGGAGAACCCCAGCCGCACCAAGGGAGACAAGTTACCAGTAACGGATGTATCAAGGAAAGATTGTCGGAAGTTTATCAAGAAGTTGAACGAGTTAACCAAGAGAAAGTATCGGTTGCCTACAGAAGCGGAGTGGGAATATGCATGCAGGGCTGGGACAAGTACAGCGTATTCGTTTGGGGATAAGATCACGCCTAAGGATGCAAACTATGATGATTCGGGAATAGGCAAACCCATAGAGGTAGGGAGTTATAAGCCGAATGCATTTGGTCTTTACGATATGCATGGCAATGTATGGGAGTGGTGCAAGGATTGGTATGGGTATTACCCAAAGGGTGCAGAAACAGACCCGAAGGGTCCAGCGATAGGAGAACGCCGTGTGTTGCGGGGCGGGTCTTTCTTCAGCGCTGTTTCGAGGGCTCGCTCTTCCCTCCAGTTCTTTAACTCGCCGACCCTTCGGAACAGTCTCAATGGGTTTCGGTTGGCGAGGACTGCTTTATAACTAATTAGCCCCCTTAA
Source organism: Planctomycetia bacterium (assembly GCA_005786805.1). Taxonomy (GTDB): domain Bacteria; phylum Planctomycetota; class Planctomycetia; order Gemmatales; family Gemmataceae; genus UBA969. Next base: position 897 of record SYCV01000250.1, read on the forward strand.
TGCTTTACTGCTTTGGTATTGGAAAGCCTCCCCGAAGGGAGAAATTTTTTGAAACCAGAAAAGAAACCGTCGCTCACGCTGCTGGCTTTGAGAGAAAAGGGCGGGTTTTTACGATCACGAACAGAAGCAGCAATATCCAAATTAAGATCGCCTGGGAAAGCATTACATGCCTGACACTGGTAAGGTCGGCAAGTGGGCCTGCAAGAAAATTTCCCAAAGGTACCATGCTGCAAAGCATCATGCTCCAGACGCCTAGCACAAGTCCACGATGTGTGTTTCCGGCACCTAATTGAACCAATCCCTGGCTTGTCGCAAAAAAGAGGATCATTCCCGCGCCAAATAAAATGGAACAGGGCAGGGCGAAAAAGATGGTCTTGGAAATTCCAAGTGTGAATAATCCGGCCCCTGCCAGCATCATTCCAAGCGCTTGGGTGATCCCTTTGGGGGCATTGTTACCAAATATTGCCAGAAGCAATGCTGAGGAAAGTGCTCCGCCACCAACACCACTTAAAAGAGTGCCATAAGCCTCATGCCCCAATGCCAGTTCTTTTTCGACAAACCCTGGCAATAAGGCGAGCAATGGCCAACCCAGTAAAGCCATACCTCCCGCAATGCTTATCACCAACACCAGGTCAGATCTTGCAAGGATGAATTTAAATCCCTCGGTCAAGGAGGCGTTATTTCGAATCGCAGGTTCCTGGAACATGGTGGATTGGTTCATCAATCCAAGGGCAAGGATCAAGATCATGTAGCTGAAGGTGTTTGCCAGGAAGCAGGCTTCAGGACCAAGGTTTGAGAGAAGCAGCGCTCCGATGGCAGGACCCGCGAGCCTTGCAAGGTTAAATTGAAGAGAATTGAGTGCGACGGCATTGAACAAGTCCCGCATGCCCACCATTTCAACCAAAAAAGTTAGCCTTGCTGGAAGGTCAATGGCATTGATCACGCCCCAGAGAAGAGAAAAACTTAGAAGAATGATGGGTGATGTGAAACCCGAATAAACTGCAAGGAATAGCCCGAGGCTTTGGAGTGAAAACATGACCTGGGTTATGAGGATGAGTTTTTTTCGAGGGTATTTATCAGCCAGCCTGCCACCGAGTGGCCCAAGGAAGAAACCCGGAAGCACCTGCAAAGCCGCAATTAGGGAAGGCCAAATGGATTGTTGGTCCGCACTGTAGGAAAGCCACATCAGGGCGGTGGTTTGGGTCCATGAACCTGTCAGGGAAAGAAGCTGCGCGAAGAAATAATAGCTGTAATTGCGGTGTTTCAAGGAGCAAAAGGCGCCTCGGTTTTCAATGCATGAATGATCTTGCGGTGTCGCGGGTTCGCTCATGCCTGTTCACTTGTCACAGGGATTTGTTGATGCATGAGATCGACCATTTGTTCAAGCAATTCAAGGTGCCTGCTGCTTTTCAGGTGGTTGATTTTTTCGAGCAGCCTTCTTTTTCTCTCAAGCCGGATCACAAACGCCTCCAGTGATGAGGTGTTGAAGTTTCCCGATTTTTGGAATAGCACCAGTTCATCGGCATCCCTGGAAGAAAGACTCCTCGCGCGTTCGGGGTTTCTCTCAATCCATGACTTGAGGTCTGGTTGATAGGTCTGGTCCTGCAGTCTTTGGAAGTGCCTGCCCAACTCGGGAATCATTGATTGTCTAATCTGGCTTAGGAGGGAATCAAGCGGGCGATGGTGTAGATCGTGGACAGATATTCCCAATGCGCGGGCGCA
>SYCV01000251.1 GCA_005786805.1 Planctomycetia bacterium
GGCGAGGGAAATTTCGCCCGGGCCCCTGGCTTCCCAGACCTCGCCAAAGCTTCCCCTTCCTATTTTTTTCACGAGGCGATAGCCGGCTGGTAAATCTACCCCGGGGATGTTGTTTGCGATCTCACCAGTGACTTTACTGTTGATCTTTACGGGCATGATGGGGGGGACGGTTGAATCTTTCTTGGGAAGAGTCTCGGCTTCCTGTTCGGGGAGCGGTTGCTGGAGCCAATCCATTTTCTGGAGTTTTTTGATGGCAAGTTCCAGTTCCTCCCTGATCGCGGGGTAGGATTGCAGGAAAGTTTCAAGCGATAAATCCTTGTTTGACTGTCGTTCTTCCTCCCACTTGAACAACGCCTCTTCAAGGTCATGGTTTATCTTCAACTGGTTTGAATCCATTTATCTTTCACCATTTCGAGGCTTGAGCTTGGAAAGGTGCCATGGATGATTTCCACAGGGCAGTCACCAATTCATAATCAGCCATGAGTTTCCCGCCTTTGAACCGATCTAAAAAGGTCACCAGTTTGAGCCGGAGGTTAAAAATCAACAAAGTCCAAGATTACATGATAATAAGACGATACTTTAAAAACAAACAATATAAGGAAGGTGTCACAAAGGGCATGGATGGGATGGCGCTGGCATCATTGGGTTTTGCCCCAAAGATGTTTCAGGAAGAATTCCTGTCTTCTGCGGTGGGCGTAGGGGCTTTCGCCTGATCCATGGCCACCACCGGGAACCACGATGAGTTCGAAATCTTTCTTGGCCTTGATCAGTGCATCGGCGACCTGCATGGTTGTCGCAGGGTCCACATTGCGGTCGAGTTCACCCACGGTAAGTAGCAATTTGCCTTGGATTTTACCCGCATGAACGGTGTTTGAGCTTTTTTCATAAGAGGCATCAACGGGCCAGCCCATCCATAGTTCGTTCCACCAGACTTTGTCCATGCGGTTGTCATGGCAGCCACAATCAGAGGCGGCAGCCTTGTAGAATTCGCCATGATCGATGAGTGCGCGCATCGCGTTCTGCCCTCCCGCACTTCCACCATAGATTCCAACTTTCTCGAGGTTCATCTGGGGAATAGTTTTGGCGGCGGCTTTCATCCAAAGGATGCGATCGGGGAAACCGGCATCAGCCAGGTTTTTCCAGCAGATATCATGGAAGGCCTTGGAACGCCAGGAGGTTCCCATCCCATCGATTTGCACGACGATGAATCCAAGCTCCGCCATGGATTGGGCACGGGATGAGAGGCGAAAATCCTTGGGTACATGGAAGTCGTGTGGGCCGGCGTAAATCTGCTCGATGACGGGATATTTTTTGTCCGGGTCAAAGTTCGAGGGTTTAAGAACGATGCCAAAGATATCGGTTTTGCCATCCCTGCCCTTGGCGGTGAAGGGAGTTGGCGCGGGCCAGCCCGCGGCTTTGAGCTTTGAATCATCCGTGGTGTGCAGTGTCATGACCAGGTTGCCGGTCTTAAGATCGCGCAGCTCGGTGATGGGCGGTTGATTGACCCTGGACCAGGTCGTGAGGAAATAATCCGGCTCGATAATTTGTATATTACGATGGGTGCCTGCGGACTGGGTGAGGGGTGTAAGCTTGTTGGTTTCGAGGTTGAGCATTGCGAAGTGGGAAAAGTAGGGGTCCATGTTCGCATGGATGCCAAGCACCTTGAGCAGGATTTGTTTTTTATCCTCATCAACGCGTTCGACATTACGAACGACCCATTCACCCTTGGTGAGTTGTTTTTTGATGCCGCCTTTCGCGCCATCGACCAGGTAAAGATGGTTCCATCCATCGCGTTCAGACATCCAGATGAAATCGGCATCATCCTTGAGCCAGTGGAAGAAGGTTTTGTGGTTGTAATCGACAAAGGTCTTGGAGATTTCCTCGACAAGGGTGGAAGCTTTGCCAGACCTGGCATCGATGGCGACCACCCTGAGCACTTGGTGACCACGCTGGTTGTAGAGGAAGGTGAAGCGGGAAGAGTCGGCCTTCCATCGGATATTGTTGATGCTCCAGGGGTTGTTGAACAGGGATTGGTCGAGTGGGATTTCCCGCATGGTCTTGATGTCGAAGAGGTGTGGGAAGTGCTGGTCGAGTTTGTCGCCCGGTTTGTCGTAGTTGAAGGAAATTAATCTGGGTTGAAGCTGGTCCTTGGGTGTGGATTCGATGAGGTGGATGACCCTGCCATCGCCTTGGGATGTTTTCAAGGCAACGAAGGATGAGGAATCCGGAGCCCAATGAATGGCGCCCCTGTAACCATTTTTGACGGAACCATCGGAAGTGAGCTTGATTTCGTCCCTGGGCGGATTGAGGCCTTTGATAAAGATGTTGGAATCGCGGAAGATGATTTGCCAATTGCCATCGGGGGAGGAGTTCGGGGGCCTGTTATTCCCGCGTTCCTGTTTTTTTTGGGGTTGTGGAGCCGGGGTGTTTTTGGTGATGCGAACAATGCCTTTGGCGGCTTGGGCTTTATACGCGGAGTGAACCTTGCCCGTGGAATCCTGGATGATCCAGATGTGATGCTCGAAGGTATGCTGTGCGCGGTTCGCACCGGGTTTGATTTTGCCATAGGATACCTTCGCTCCCGCGGAGGAAAGCCAGAATATCTCGATGGCTTCATCCAATTTGTTTTCGAAAGTAAGGTTGGTTTCGACCCCTTGCCTGGGGCTGGTCTTTGGAATGGATTGGATGGGCGCGAGCACCTCCATTTCCTTGTTCACTTTTTTGAGTTCCCAGGGCTTGGTCGAGGCTTCGTAAGCCTGGCCGCGAAGAAAGAACAAAACCTTGCCGGTGGTTTCGTCCACTTTCAATTGTTCAAGGTCAAGTTTGGTGACAGCATCGGCTGGGGCTTTGAGTTCCAGCAGGGATTTTCTCAAAAGATCGTGATCGAACAGCGGGCTTTTCTCTTTTTTGGATGGGTTGACAAGGTGGAAGGTTTTGATGCCTTTTTCATCGGAGGACTTGAACCAGAAGTTGCCCTGGTTGTTAATCCGTTGGGGTTCGATGGTTTCCTGTTGGATAAGATTTCGGAACCGTTGGTCGAAGGAGGCTGCGCGTTCAAAATCCTCGTTGGTTCCCTGCGCCAATGTAAGTGAGGGTAGAACAATCAATAAAGCACAAAAAGCAAAGAAACGCCTCATGGGAGAAACTCCAATTATAAATGCCCCGGGTGGGGATTATTTGTCGCCACCGAATTTTCCATTCAAAAACGAAATCGCCTTGATGGAAGTCACGGGGATGTAAAAAGTAAACGCGGAGGCCGCATCCTCGATTACAAGGTAATCGGCACCTATCTCTACGATCTTATGCCCGATGGGAAGATTGGGAAGAACCTGGATGGAGAAGTTGTTGCCGTTATCCTTGAGTGTGACAATCTGGCCTTTTTTAAGATGCTTGAAGACCGATGCCTTGGGATTATCGGCGGCATCAACCGTTGGCGTATTCAGGCAACAGGCAAGGGCAACAATCAAGAACAGGAAGGGCGTTTTCTTCATGAGGGAGTTCCTTGAACAAGAAATACTGGGGAAAGTAACTCTTATGATCATCGCAGTTTGATGGATGATTTAAAAGGGATTTGTTGAAGGTTGCTTAGGCGAAATGTCTTCAAGGGGGCGGAAGCGATATGCCCACCAGGCAATCGCCCCAAGCACCAGGCATATTGAATAGACATCAAAGAGCGGGTCCCATTGTTCCCGCCCAAAAAATCCCTGGCGGGAGCGGTAATCAGAGTAGAACCCGACAAACCATTGCGAAGCGATCGCACCCACGGTGCCCATGCCATTCATCAAGCCAAATAGCGCGCCCACATGCGCCCCGGATTGGGGTATTGCGACCGACCACCAGTTGGGTAGGGTGACATGCATGGCACAAAAAGAGGCGCCCCAAAGCGATGCAAGTGCCCATGGATTGTCACAGCGTATTCCAGTGTAAAGGCATACTGCTGCAACAAGGTAGCATGAAACCCCAAGGTACCGCCTTGCATCCACCGAGTTTGAAAACCAGTAAGGTATTTTGTCCGCAAGCCAGCCTCCAAACAGCATTCCCACAGCGGACCCCGCGAGCACCATCGAGGAAAGTTTCCCCGTGGTGATATTGTCGAGTCCGCGCGCTGAGGAAAGGTATTTGGGAAACCAGGAATAAAAGAAGTAGGTGTAGAAAGCGCCGAGAATCATGATGAGGGATAGCAGTAGAATGCCCCGGTTGGTAAACACGCCGCGCCAGGGGATGGGCGAATGGGTGAATGGTTGTAGTGTGGATTCGGATTGGATGTGTGTTAATTCAAGAGAGTTGACCGCGGGGTGCTGAGCAGGGTTATCGCGAAACCAGAACCAGAAACCCGATGCCCAGAGGATTCCCAAGGCGCCAAAGACAGCGAAAGTGTACTGCCAGTGGATGGATTCGATCAGGGTGGCTGCCGCGATGGGTGCGACGACCGCGCCGAACTGTGCCGCTGCAAGCATGATACCCTGCACCCTGCCCCGCTCGGTTATGGGGAACCAGCGCGAGATCACCCGTGCGGCGTTTGGGAAGGCGCCCGCCTCGCCTATTCCGAATAGAAAGCGGACGGAAAGCAGCGACCAAAAGCCGGTGCATGCACCTGTGCAAGCGGTGAAAGCGGACCACCAGATGACAATGCGGGTCAGCACGAGCCGTGATCCCAATCGATCGCCCAGCCTGCCTGAGGGAACTTCGAACAAGCCGTAGGCGAGTGAAAAAGCCATCATCACATAGCTTATCTCGGTGTTGGTGAGGTTTAATTCTTTTTGGATGGGCACGACCGCCTGGGACATGCAGATGCGATCAAGGTAAAGAATTGAGGATAAACCGCATAGCCAAAGTACTAGTAAGAACCTTGCCCGGGTGGGGCTGGATGGATTTGTTGCGGTTGTGGGATCATCCTGGGCCATGGTGGGCCTTTCATTTGGGGTTGTTTCAAATTTAGCAGCAACCTGGTTGAATGTCATCTGCTTAAAGATGAATATTGTCGCATTGGCTCGGTGGCTCTGGTAAATAAGGATCAGGGAATGATTTCGGAGGCTCCCATGCTAGTTGGTTATGTAAGTGATGAGAAGTATTCCGCATTGGCTGATGTGATGCTTGAATTCAGCAATGATACAGGGCAATCCTGGGAATGCAGGTCGCGCGCATCGGGCGCTGTGCATCTGGAATTGCCCAAGGGTAATTACCGGGTGGCGCTTCAAAAGCATGGCTATGGGGCGAAAATCTCCTATCTTTCCTGGCCCTTGAACACCCCGCATCACTTCCGCATGCTTTCCGATTCCCTGCTGGGTTACGCCTGGCCCAAGCAGGTTCGCTCAGGGGAAAAATCGGAGTTCAGGGTGCATTCGGTTGAAGCGTACAAGCTGGAGCTTTGGCGTTATGGTTGGGAGCCTGAGTTTGTCGCCTCGCTTGGATGGCATGATGAGCATGCGCCCCGGGCGGTCATGCAGACTACTCCTGATGGTGATTACACCCGCTTTGGGGCGATGTTCAACCTTGTGGGGTATGCCAACTCGGTTCACTCCCAGCATGTGAGGGCGCCTGAGAGATCCGGGTTGTATTACTTCAGGGCATCCACCGCATCAGGCCAGAAGTTTTCTTTTCCCTGGATCGTGGCACCAGCCAAGCCCACCGCGGGCCTTGCTGTGCTTGCCTCCAACATGACTTGGAATGCCTACAACAGTTTTGGGGGAAGAAGCAATTACATCCATGCGGATGGCCTTCCAAGAACCCCGACGATCAATTCACGATCTGAATTAAAGCGTTATTCCGACTCGGGTTTCCTGACATGGAATAGTGATGATTATCCACCTTTGTCGTTTGACCGGCCAGAGCCTTATAACCACATCAACTTCGATGAAAGAATCACTGATCCGATCGAGGGCAGGCAGGCGTGTCATCTTGCGCCAGCGGAATGGAGGCTTCTGGGATGGCTTGAGCGCGAGAAATTCGCCTACGATTATTATGCTGAAACCCAGCTTCACGATGGCACACTCGATCTTTCGAAATACAAGGCCCTTATAACCGCGGTGCATCCCGAATACTGGACCGAGCCGATGTTTACGAGGGTCAAGAAATGGGTTTTCGAGGAAAAAGGCAGGCTCATTTATCTGGGGGGCAATGGTCTTAACTGCGAGGTGGAGATCAATCCTGATGGTGCCATGATTTGTCATAATGGAAAACTCTCGGGCTTGGACACCAAGGGATTGGGCGGTTATGAAAGCCGATATGCGATTCGCCATGAGTCTGAGGCGGGACTTTTGGGCGTGGTGTTCACACCAGCGGGCGCGATGACAGGGGCGCCTTATCGGGTTGTTGATGGATCACACTGGGTGTTTGAAAACACGGGTTTGAAGACGGGTGATCTTTTTGGTGAAAAGAGCCTGCATATGCGTTGCCCGGGTGGCGCATCGGGTCACGAGACAGACAAGGTTTCACCCAGTTCCCCGCAGGGGATCATTCATCTTGCGAAAGGCACCAATGCAAATGATGGCGGTGCGCAGATGATCACATTCGACACCTCATCAGGGGGCAAAGTATTTTCCGTTGGTTCGATCAATTATGTTTCATCGTTGCCCGTGGATGAGAAAATATCACAAATCACCTCGAATGTGCTGCGAAGGTATCTTGGCTAGACCTCATTTAGGATTATTAAGATGAAGATAAGTAAAATTGAAACCATTGCAATCAATGTGCCACTTAAGAAGGGGCTTACCGCAAAGACCGCACATGGTGAGCATGCGGTTTCCCCTTATGTGCTGGTCAAGGTGCATACGGATCAGGGAATTGTCGGGTTGGGGGAGGCGACGATCTCGGGGCTGTGGTCGGGTGAAACCCAGGGAAGCACCATCGCCGCGATCCGCGATTACATCGCCCCGGTTCTTGTTGGTAAAGATCCCCGTGATATCACCCTTGCAAGGCGGGCGATGGATTTCATCATCAAGCTCAATCCCTTCACCAAGGCTGCGGTTGAGATGGCGCTTTGGGA
>SYCV01000252.1 GCA_005786805.1 Planctomycetia bacterium
GAACAAGTCGCGCCGATTTTGGTGAAGAACTGCATCGAATGCCATAACTCCTCCGTGACCAAGGGAAACCTGAACCTCGAAACACTTTCCTCCACGCTCAAAGGCGGCGATGAAGGCAAGGCGATAGTTCCTGGCAATCCAGAACAATCGCAACTCTATTTGAAAATCATCGAGGGCGAGAATAAAAAGAAGCCCGAGATGCCCCGCAAGAAACCCGCTCTTGCAAAAGCCGATGTGGAGAAAATAAAAGCCTGGATCGAACAAGGCGCTGCATGGCCCAAGGAAATCGTACTCAAGGAAAAAGCCAAGGCGGATGGTTCCTTCTGGTCGTTCAAGCCCATCGCAAAGGTTACACCCCCGGTTGTCACCGATGCCACTGATGATTGGAAAATTAATCCCATCGATGCCTTTGTCTTTTCAAAGCTTAAGGACAAAGGATTAAAACCCAACTCTACCGCCCAACCTCACGAATTCATCCGCAGGGCAACTTACGACTTGATTGGCTTGCCCCCGACAGTTGCGGAAACAGAAGCATTTGTCACGGCTTATAAAACCAACCCAAAGCATGCCGTGAACGATCTGGTGGATAGGTTGCTTGCCTCGCCCAGGTATGGTGAACATTGGGGAAGGCATTGGCTTGATGTGATTCGATTTGGCGAAAGCAGGGGTTATGAGCGCAATGAGATCATCACCAATCTCTGGCCCTTCCGCGATTATGTCATCAAATCCATCAACGAGGACAAACCCTTTGATACTTTCATCAAAGAACATCTTGCAGGTGATGTGATTGGTAAGGGCAAACCTGAATTGGATATAGCGTCCGCTTTTCTGGTTGCGGGGCCATACGATGATGTGGGAAATCAGGATGCGATGGCGGCGGCTCAAATTCGCTCGGATCAAATGGATGAAATGATCCGTGCCACTAGCGAGGCGTTTCTTGGCCTTACCATGGGATGTGCACGTTGCCATGATCATAAGTTTGACCCGCTTCTTGCCAGGGATTATTACTCGATGTTCTCAACCTTCGCGGGTGTGGTTCATGGCCCCAGGGAAGTTGCAAGCACCGAACAAAGGAATGCCAGAACTGATCAAATCAAAGGGTTTGAGGAAAAAAAAGTCCTGCTCAATGCCAGTCTCAAAAAGAAAAACGATGAGTTGATCGCACGATCCAAAAAACTTGAACCCGAACTAGCAAAAGACTGGAAACGACCCAAGGCCAGCAGGTATGCCACCGAAGAATCATTCGATCCCATCGAGGCTAGATTCCTTAAACTTACCGTGGATAGCAGTGACTCAGTGGATCCAAAGGCACTTTCCTTTCGAATTGATGAACTCGAGGTTTTTTCCGCGGAACCTTCGCCAAGGAATGTCGCATTGGCATCGAATGGCTGCAAGGCTGAGGGGGAATCGCGCCAAGCCAGGGATTTCTCAGGCGCTTACGGGGCTTTCCTGGTGAATGATGGCAAGTTTGGCGAACGATGGATCGCGGGAGGTAAAACCCTTTTGCTCACATTCACAAAGCCTGAGAAAATCAATCGCATTGTTTTTTCAAGCGACCGCAACAAGGCCCTTCCGATCGATTCGCCCCTTACCCCATTCGTGGGCGAATATGTTTTTGAAGTCTCGCTTGATAATAAAACCTGGACAACTGTTGCAAGTTCTAAAGATCGAATACCCTCAACCCCGGCACTGAAGGAAAGCAGGCTTCTACAGAAAGCAAATACCGAAAAAGACCGCATGGAAGTTGCAGAGATCAACAAACAACTTGCAGAGGTGAATGCCCTGATTGCCAAGGTTCCGCCTCTGCCTGTTTGGTGGGTGGGTAATCGAAGACCCGCTCCGGGCCCCTTTAACATCTATCTGGGAGGAAGCCCCCAGCGAAAAGGTGAAGCGGTGATTCCTGCTGGCCTTTCAGTGCTTGCAAATAACCCGTCGCATTACAGCGTTGATGTTGCAAAACCCGAAGGCGAGCGCAGGATGGCTTTGGCCAACTGGATAACCGCATCAGACAACCCGCTTGCACCAAGGGTGCTTGCCAACCGCGTCTGGCATTATCATTTCGGCACAGGCATCGTTGATACCCCCAGCGATTTTGGTTTCATGGGAGGCAGGCCCACCCATCCCGAACTTCTTGATTGGCTTTCCACGAAACTTATGAACGAAGGCTGGCGATTGAAACCACTTCATAAACTTATCATGACTTCCCAAACTTACCAGCAATCTTCCGCTTTCAATGCGGATGCCGCCCGCATCGATGGCGACACCCGATACCTTTGGCGATTCCCCCCCCGAAGGCTGCAAGCCGAGGAAATCCGCGATACCATCCTTAGTGTTGCGGGCAAACTTGATCTCAAAATGGGTGGCCCTGGGTTTCGGCTTTATGAATATCAGCAGGATAATGTTGCGACCTATGTTCCGCTTGATGTGCATGGCCCAGATACTTACCGCAGGGCTGTTTATCATCATAACGCCCGTGCCGCGCGGGTTGATATCCTGGCGGATTTCGATATTCCCGACCCCGCGTTTGCTGAACCTCGAAGGGCTTCCACCACCACTCCCCTTCAAGCACTCACCCTGATGAACCATCGCTTTTCATTCGACATGGCGAATTTCTTCAACCTACGCGTTGTCACAGAATCAAACTCCACTGACATCACGATCCAAATCAAAGTCGCATTCAATCTGGCACTGGGAAGAAATCCCTCTGAAGAAGAACTTACCCGGGCAAAGGCACTGGCCTCCACCCATGGCCTTCGGGCCTGTTGCAGGGCGCTTTTGAACTCCAATGAAATGATCAACCTGAGATGAACATGAACAAAACAGACTCACAAGGTTTTATTGAACTGAATCGACGGGGATTGTTCCACAGCGTCTTCACCGGCCTTGCAGGCATCGGCCTGGGTTCACTTTTGCAAAATGATTCCATTGCCAAAGATACCCCATGGGAACCGGGTCGAGGTATGACTCATTTTCCACCCAGGGCCAAGCGGGTGCTGCAAATATTCTGCCCGGGCGCTGCCTCGCATCTCGATTTATGGGATTA
>SYCV01000253.1 GCA_005786805.1 Planctomycetia bacterium
TTCCTTCTTTTCTTCTTTCTTTTCTTCCTTCTTTACTTCAGGAGCTTTTTCTTCCTTCTTTTCTTCTTTCTTTTCTTCCTTCTTTACTTCAGGAGCTTTTTCTTCCTTCTTGGCTTCCTTCTTTTCTTCCTTCTTACCGGAAGGAGCAGGAGCAGTCTTTTTGTCGTCTTTCTTGGGGGCTTCGCCACCACAACCAACAACACCAGAAGCAATCACACCAGCAGTAATCATCAATGCATAAAACTTTTTCACAGTAGTCTTCCTTTCGACAAAATAAATCGACAGTAAAGTTATCTCTAAACAAAAGCCCCTTTGGCTTGTGCATATATATATTAGAATGCAATCAATGCATATAAATTCCTAGCAAAATCTTGAAATTATTTGATATTTATTCACAAATATTTCTCAATTTGTGAACTTGTAACGACTGAAAAAAAATCCTTGCGCTGAATTATCCACGATAGTATCAAAATCCTGTGTATATTTTTGAAAAAACACAAAAACGCCTTCCCTATTTAACCTCAACTACCCATTTGAGCACTTAGCTTTTATGGTTGCGCTTGGCCTAATCAATTTTATTTGCTATGTCCCCTTTAAATAGTTGGTCAATTACCCCTGTCGGCAAGGAGTGCCCCGTGAGGCATAAATTAATATTCAAATGGTTCGGTGTATTAATCTTTCTTTTGTGTTTAAAAGTATTTGTATTTGGCCAACAAGTGCTTCAGTTTGGGTTTGAAGGAAAGGAAACATTATTCAGGCAAGGCAAATCCGACGCTGCAATTTCGATTTCAAAACATCAACTTTCGGACGAGTCAGCTCATACTGGACAGAAAAGTGAATTCATCCAATTCACCGCGGGTAATGGACAATTCGCACACTTTTTTTACGATTTTGGACAGGCTCTTGTAACGGATGAACTTAATGTAAGCCTGTGGGTTAAAGCAAATCGACCTGGAATGCAATTGTTTTGCAGGGTTGTTTTGCCCAAGGAAAGAGACCCAAAAAATCTTGAACAGCCTTTAACATTAACGATGAAAGGCGATATCTACCAGCTTACCGGCAGATGGCAGCAACTCACCCTCCGTCAACCAATGAAACGATTAAGGGAACAAGTGAACCTTTATCGAGCGGAAACCGGCAGGGACCCGGTAATGGCTGATGCCTATGTGGATCGATTATTTTTAAATTTATATGGTGGTCCCGGCCAGACTGATGTTTGGATTGATGACATGGAAATCGGGCCAGTTCTTGAGCAAAAAGCATCGGGGACACCCAAGACTCCGGAGGAAGTTCCGGGCAAAACCCTGACCCGTCGAAGCTCCGAGGTGCAGCTAAAGGGAACCCAGTTACTGGTTAGCGGGCAAAAATTCTTTTTAAGAGGCATCCGGCATACCGGCACCCCACTGAAAACCCTTAGGGATGCCGGCTTTAACACGGTTTGGCTTGATGAATCAGTTGGAAACTCCACGTTGGAAGATGCAGTCAATCAAGGATTTTGGATAGTGCCGATGATGCAACTTCCGGGTGCGGAGGATTCCAACAGCGTCCCCGCCCAATTAACGAGCCAGCAGGCCGTGGGCAAAAAAGTCGCAAGGTTCCTGGAACAGGAAGCTGTTTTGTGCTGGGACTTGGGAAGTAACCTTCAATTTGAGAAGAACAGTCTTGTGAGTCGGTCTGCCCAGTCACTAAGAAACGCTGACCCGATGCGTCCGCTTGCAGCTGATGTTTGGGATGGTTTCCAGCGTTATTCCCGCAGTGTTGACCAGATCATGCTTGGCGCGCATCGCTGGCCTTTGTTCACAACAATGGAGTTACCCGCCTACCGCGATTGGTTGTTGCAAAAAAGAAGATTGGCACAACCCGGTACATACACATGGACCTGGGTTCAAACCCATCTCCCAGACTGGTATTTGCAGTTTGTCTCCGCAAAAGATGCACAATCCAAGATCGATGACCCCGTCGGCCCGCACCCTGAACAAATCCGACTTATGACTTACACCGCTATCGGGGCTGGTTGCAAAGGAGTTGGATTTTGGTCGGATAAATTCCTGGCAGACAGCCATGGTGGCCGTGACAGGCTCTTATCACTCGCATTACTTAATCAGGAATTACAGTTACTTGAACCTATTTTGGTGGAAACAGAAGAGCCAAATTGGGTAGATACTTCACTTCCAGATGTCAAAGCCGCAATTCTGCGCAGCGACAAGGGAATTCTGGTTTTACCCATTTGGATGGGCAAAGGGACACAGTTTGTGCCGCCCCAGGGTGGTGCTACAGAACTTTCAATCGTGATTCCGCAGGCACCAATCGGATGCCAGGCTTGGGAAGTCACTCCCGGGCAGGTCAAATCAATTCCTTGGAAACGCGTGGTGGGTGGGATTAAAGTCACAATCAAGGAATTCAGCCTGGCGACACCCATTGTGTTAACATCTGACCTAAGTCCCACAGGCCTAGTGGTTCGTTGGCAGGATATCCAACGAAAAATGTCCAAGCTTTCCGCACAATGGGCCCATGACCTGGCGGAAGAGGAATTTGCAAAGGTCCTAAACATACAGACCAAGCTTGAAACATCTGGAAAACACCTCGCGGATTCCCAGATGCTTTTGAAAAAATCCAGGGATTTTATCAATGACAGCCTCAATCACAGGCGAAATGGTGAATATTCCGAGGCTTACGCCACAGCGCAAAGGGCTCTTAGGCCATTACGAATTCTTATGCGAACAGCATGGGAACAGGCCCTGAGGGATTTGGATTCCCCTGTTGGAACACCGTATTCAGTAAGCTTTTTCTCATTGCCTGAGCATTATAAGTTCTGGGATGAAATCAAAAATGCAAAGTTATCTGAAAATGTTTTACCGGATGGAGACTTTGAACTTGCCGCTGACAAAGTACCACAAGGCTGGGTCGTTCAGGAAGTTCCATCCCTTGACGAAGTCAACCAGACAGCCCGAAGGGTTAACCAATCCGCAAGGAGTGGAAAGCAATCATTGATGCTGGAGATCACTCCAAAAAATGCTCTTTTACCGCCCGCCGCACTGGAAAGGGCTTTCTTGGCCATTTACAGCCCAGCAATCAAAATGCAACCGGGAAGCCTGGTGCGAATTTCAGGTTGGGTCAAGATACCCAAGGAAATCAAAGGCTCAGCGGATGGGGCGTTATTCTTTGACTCCGCGGGGGGCGAACCTCTGGGAATCAGGCTTACAAAAGCCACAGAATGGAAGCATTACACTTTTTATCGAAGAGTACCCAATACAGGTGTGATCAATGTAACGCTTGCATTAACTGGACTAGGAACAGTTTACTACGACGATTGGAAAATCGAGCCCCTGCAGGAAAGCAACCAACCGGCAGTTTCAGTCCAAAACCAACCTGCAAACAGCGCCATCGGAATAAAACCGATAGCCATCGATTCTCAAAGTAAACCGTAAGCCTTCAAGGATTGAGACACCTTGTTTACCCCTGGTTCATCAAGCTGAAACAATGGCAACCTTACTTCGCCTGTGTCTCGCCCCAGTAAGCGCATTGCAGTTTTAACGGGAATCGGATTGGTGGCAACGCCAAGAAGATCCTTGCAGAGATTAAAAAGCTTCCGGTGAAGGGTTCTTGCATCCTCGAGCCGCCCATCATTAAATGCCTTGACCAATGCCTTCATATCTTTTGGGACAAGATTGGCAACCACGGATACCACGCCTTTTCCCCCTATGCTCATCAAGGGCAGCGTGAGACTATCATCCCCACTTAGGATAGCGATATCACATCCGCATGCGATCTGGGTTGCCTGGTCCATGCTCCCAGTGGCTTCCTTCACGGCAACAATTTGGGGAAGTTCCGCCAGCTTGATGATGGTTTCAGGAAGAATATTCGAACCTGTGCGGCCGGGAATATTGTAAAGAACAATCGGCAAACCAACCTCCTCGGCGACAGCCTTGTAATGGCGGTAATACCCTTCCTGGGTAGGCTTGTTGTAATAAGGTCCAACAAGAAGGGAACCATCAGCACCGGCTTTCTTGGCATGCTTGGTGAGTCGCACCGCTTCCTTGGTTGAATTAGATCCTGTGCCAGCCATGACTTTCAACCGGCCTGCCGCCTGTTGCACCACGGTGTTTATGACCTTGTCGTGTTCATCATGGTCAAGAGTGGGAGATTCCCCAGTTGTTCCAACGGGGGCTATACAATCTGTTCCCTGCTCCACATGCCAGTCAACCAATTTTTTAAGGGCGGTATAATCAACATCACCATTCTTGAATGGAGTAACCAAGGCCACTGTCACTCCCGCAAATTGTTCACCCCTGCTCTTTGCCATTATATTCTCCTGACACCATATCAAAAAAACAATCGGTTAACCGAGGGTCACCACGGTGATTTTCCATGAAGAAATTATTCCTGTAGCATAACAGGCAACCACTCGCAATCATATATCCTATTATTCCTTACAGTAATGGCATGATCGCATGGAGGAAATTAGTGAATGAAAAAATAAAGAAAAAACCCTTGGTGGTTTTCTTTGATGCTGTGGGAACAGTCCTAAAACCCGCCATACCTGTTGAAGAAACATATCATCTACATGGTGCCAGGCATGGTTCCAAAATTTCAAGAGACGAGATAAAACCCCTCTTTCATCAGGCATTTAAAAAAGAAGAAGCAAAAGACGACAACATGAATTGCCAGACCAACGAGGCAAGAGAACAAGAGCGTTGGAAAAACATCGTTCAGGCATGCTTCCCTGATTTAAAAAACCACGAAACATGCTTCCGTGACCTTTTTAATTATTACTCCAATCCTGAGGCATGGGATCTTTGTCCTGGAACAATCCCGGCAATCAATTTCCTTCAAAGTAACGGGATAAACTGGGGCATAGCTTCAAACTTCGACCAAAGATTAAAAAAGATAGTTTTGAAAAAAACAGAACTGGTTAATTGCAAATGGTTGATAATAAGCTCCCTGATCGGTCACAAAAAACCATCAAGGCACTTTTTCGAACAATTACAATCGTCGTCAGGACACTCTTTCAAAAACATCCTGATGGTTGGTGATACCCCAGAAAATGACATCCATCCAGCAGCAAAGTTGGGAATGCAAACATTTCTTGTTGGTAAAGGTCAGTCTTTGGGGAACCTGGTTCAATTTTTGGGAAGGTAACGCTTAGGAATTTCAGCACCGGCGACATAACTAAGCTTGCCGATCTTGCACATCTGATAAACATTGATTCTGAAATCCGGGCATGTGCTGACAAGGCAATAGGCATCAGATGGGGAAAATCCATAGGTTGTAATCATCCAATCCATCAAAAACACAGTCGCTTGATGAACCGCCTCTTCCAATGGTCTATAAGCATGTATCGCAATTATGGAATCTGGAGTTTCAATTCGCATTCCGGGAGCTCTTTTGCCTTTGATAATGTCAAATGATAATCTGACGGTTGATTGGGCCTCCGCAGCGGTTCCGGTGTATTCAGTATCACCTTGGCTGGCATGGACATCACCAAGGTAGAAAAGTCCACCCGGATGATAAACAGGCAGAAAAACCTTGTTTCCAGGTTTGCAATCTCGAATATCAACATTTCCCCCCCAATCCCCCTGCCCATCGATACTGGTTGCAACTTCACGGTCCGGGGCAACCCCCAATGTGCCGATAAACGGGGTGATTGGCCAAGAAATCTTATCATTAAAATGCAATGTGCCGTCCATTGTCGTACCACTTGGCCCGACAGAATGCTTGAAAACCATGGTGGTGTATTCGCTTGAAAGTTCAGGCCAGCGTGTGGATTCACCCAAGGGTCCCCTTCTGGGGCCGATAGCTATCCAGGAGGTATTCTCAACTTCAATTTCATGGATATTGACAACCAGCGTGTCTCCCCGGGCCAATCCCTCAATAAAGATTGGACCTGCGATCGGGTTTGCAAGAGGTGGAACGCGATCAAATCCGGGACGATTTCCAGGGATCGCCTTGTCTGCGGAAGATTTAAAAAAACCACTGCCGGCATCCCAAGTTTCGACTTCGAATCTCTCGCCCGGCTTCACATGGAGAATGGGCTTGTCAGAGTGGTCAAAAGCAAACTTCCTCGCCTGTTCACGAATAATTTTCTGCATATTAAACCTTCCGGGGTTAACCCCATTCATCAAGCAAGCAATTTGTTGACAACCTTGCCTGCGACATCGGTAAGACGAAAATCCCTGCCTTGAAATTTATAAGAAAGTTTCAAGTGATCCATTCCAAAAAGATGAAGCAAAGTGGCGTGAAGATCATTGATATGAATCGGGTCCTCCACGATGTTCCAGCCCAATTCATCAGTTTTCCCAATGACCTGCCCGCCCTTGATCCCGCCACCAGCCATCCAGATACTAAATGCGAAAGGATGGTGGTCCCTCCCGGTCACATTTGTTGAACCACCCCTGTTTTCACCCAGTGGTGTGCGACCAAACTCGGACAGCCATATGACCAAGGTTGAATCCAAGAGTCCCCGCTGTTTCAAATCCTTTATGAGGGCGGCAACCGGTTGGTCTGCCATCATGCAATTCTGTTTTAATTCCGCGTTCAAATTACTATGGTGGTCCCATGACGCATGAAACAAGCTTACGAATCGCACCCCACGCTCCACCAACCTGCGAGCCAGCAAACAATTGCTCGCGAAGGAATGGAACTGTCCTTTGCCCCCACCCCTGCTAGCCTTAAGTTCCGGTTCCTCTCGATAAAGACCGTAGGCATCAAGCGTTTGTTTTGTTTCACTTTTCAAGTCGATCAACTCCGGCGCGGCTGACTGCATCCGGAATGCGAGTTCATAACTGGCGATTCGGCTGTTTATCTCCGGGTCACCCACCATCTCATTGCGAATGGAATTAAGATTTCTTATGCCCTCAATGCTGGCTTTTTGAATTCCAACATCAAGCCCCTGGGGGTTGTTCAAATTCAGGACCGGCTCTCCCTGGTTGCGAAACAAAACTCCAGTGTAAGGTGTGGGCAAAAATCCACTTGACCAATTTGATGTTCCACCACTTGTCCCCCTGCCAGCACTCAAAACAACATACCCCGGCAAATTCTTTGAGGGACTCCCAAGACCGTAATTTATCCAACTACCCATGCTGGGCCTGCCAAAATTAGGCGTCCCGGTATTCATCATCAATTGACCGGGATGATGGTTGAAGGCCTCGGTGTGCATGGAACGAACAAGGGAGATATCATCGGCGCAAGTTGCCAGATGCGGCAGGAAGTCGCTTATTTCCATACCACAACCACCATGCTTGGAAAACTGCCTTGGGCAACCCAGGATTCGTGCTCCCTCTTTTTGAATGAATGCAAAACGAACATTCTTGGTCATCGACTCGGGCAGTTTCTGTCCGTTTAATTCATTGAGCTTTGGTTTTGGATCAAATAAATCAATCTGGCTGGGAGCCCCCTCTAGATAAATACAAATGGCTGATTTTGCTTTTGGCGCGAAATGAGGGGCACGAATGGCGAATGGCGATAGATCCTGCGCCGAGCCCTGAACCTGGTTTTCCTGCAGCAAACTCGCTGCAGCAAGCAACCCAAGACCACTTGCCTGGTTGGTCAGAAAAGACCTTCTACCTTGCAAACGATATTCATCCAACATTTTTTGTGATAGGGTCATCAAGGTATGATTCCTCAAATTTAATCACGAACAATAACTTCATCAAGATTCAACAAAACCCTGGCAAACGCCACCCACGAAGCACGGACAACCGCATCGCCTTTTGGATCAGGGGCATTCTCAAACACCTTTAAGGCAAGATCGGGGTTTGATTGATAGTGCCTTTTGAATTCAGCGAGCAGGTTTTCCATTTGCGCCATCTCCCTTTCGCTTGGCAGACGGGACAAACAATCAACAAAAGCAGCACGGATGGTGTTTAAAGGCGGTTGAGCCGAACCCGCCAGGCTCAAACCCAATGCCTTGGAACACTCAAAGAACACCACATCATTCATTAATGCCAGTGCTTGCAGCGGGGTATTCGAACGCTCCCTTCTGACGCATGCTAGATTGGAATCAGGCGCATCAAACATCATCAATGTTGGGTAGGGACTTGTTCGTTGAAACCAAATATAGACACCCCTCCGATATCGGTCCAAACCTTTGCTTTCATTCCATTTCACCGCATTGGCATATGTCAGTTCAGAAATACCCGGAGGCTGGGGTGGTTTAACACTTTGGCCTCCTATTCGCTGGTCGATCAAACCGCTTACCGAGAGAAAAACATCCC
Organism: Planctomycetia bacterium; assembly: GCA_005786805.1. GTDB lineage: Bacteria > Planctomycetota > Planctomycetia > Gemmatales > Gemmataceae > UBA969. The sequence goes on from SYCV01000253.1 coordinate 8,214, forward strand.
GAACCCCCTCGGCATCTATCCGGAGTCTCGACTGCCTGGAGAGAAAAACATTGTAAGGATCCTTCCTTAACTTTTCAGGTTCAACAGTCGAGGATTGTCGATAGACCGCGGAGGACACAATCAGGCGATGAAGGGATTTCAAGCTCCAGTTGTTATCAGACAAGGTGGTCGCGAGATAATCAAGTAATTTGGGATTTGAGGGTTTCTCACCCTGAGTGCCAAAATCCTCAAGGGTAGGCACGATACCCCGCCCAAAAAACTTATGCCAAACCCAATTCGCAATTACCCTTCTGGTCAACGGATTTTCATTTCCTGTGATCCATTGCGCCAGTTCAAACCTTCGCAATTCCCCCTTGGCAACCGGCAAGGGAAGAACAGAAGGCGTGCCTGGTTCAACCTCGACACCCTTGCGTAAAAAATCGCCACGAATGTGAATGTTTGTTTTCCTAGGCTTTCCCAACGCCAGTGTCTGAGTCATGGTTTGCACGGGAGCATTTTTTTCCAGATCACCCAACTGCTTTTGAATGGCCTTGGCTTTGTCATCTAGCGATAACCTGTAACTTTCCAACTCGTTTTTTTGAACCGCTGTCATCTTTGATGAGGGTATTCCAACCAAGGTTTTTATTTTTGTAGGGAGGGAATCCTTATTTAATTTTGACATCCACTCATCCAGGTCCTTTTGAATCTCCTTTTTTCTTGCATCCAACGAGGCTTTGATCGGGGCCAATTTAGACTTGTGCTGTTCCAGTTGCCTGTCAAATAATTCCTGCTCCCCGGGAAGTGGGGATGCCGGGATGTTCACCTCCATGTCACTATTGAAAAAAGCGAAAAATTGATAATACTCCCTCTGGCTGATCGGGTCATATTTATGGTCATGACACTGGGCACAACCAAGGGTTAATCCGAGAAAAACCTTGGCCGTGGTGTTGGCCCTGTCAACAACGGCCTCAACCCTGAACTGCTCCTGGTCAACACCGCCCTCCTTGTTGGTCAAAGTGTTTCTATGAAAGCCTGTTGCTGTCTTTTGGTCCAAAGACGCATTTTGCAACAAGTCGCCTGCAAGCTGCTCAATTGCAAACTGGTCAAAAGGCATGTCAGCATTCAAAGCATCAATCAGCCATTGTCTGTAACGCCAAGCGTAGGGCCTTCCCGTGTCTTTTTCATAACCATCGCTATCAGCATACCGGGCGAGGTCCAGCCAGTAACGGGCCCATTTTTCCCCATATCTTGGAGAATCCAACACCCTGTCCACCGCTCGCTCATAAGATCCCGGAAGTTTATCATTCAAAAACATGTCAATTTCAGACTGCGTGGGTGGAACCCCAATGAGATCAAGATAAATACGCCTCAAAAGTGTGAGCGGTTCAGCCTCTTGGGATGGTTCAAGCCCCTCCCTCAGCATTTGTTCATAAACAAAAACATCAATTGGGTTTCTAGCCCATTTAAAAGAAGCGTTTTGAGGAACGGGGGGATTGACGATCGGCTTAAAAGACCAATGATCGGATTTTTTAACAACCCCACTTGCAACCATTTCCTGTTTTGGGAAAACAGCTCCCTGGTCAATCCATGTGGAAATCAATGCGACATGATCAGCGGATATCAAGTCCTTGGGTTCAGGGGGCATTCTTGATTCAGAATCTTTCCCTGAGATCGCATGGATGATTTTGCTTTCCTTGGATTTGCCAGGGACCACAATTGCCCCACTGTTTCCCCCTTTCAAAATAGGATCACCAAAATCAAGCCTCAGCCCGCCTTTTTGTTTTTCAGAACCATGGCAGGAAACACAATTCTTCACCAAAATAGGCTTGATCTGGCTTACATAGTCAATTTTGCTGATTTCCCCTGATTGCGCCTGAGTTGCAACGGAAAACACAATCAGAAATAACACTGATATCTTTATTTTCATAATGCCCCATCCAGACACAAACTTGATCCGACTTTTTATCAACCGCACAAGGAGGAATTTGTATTATCTCAAATAAGAAAGAAGCTTTCAACTTTAAACGACAGTTGAGACAACAGGAATGTGAGATGAAAGCGAGAAGAAACTAGGCGAGCTTCAAGTTTTTCTTGGTTTTCAAAAACCAATTCCCAAAGAACCCGGTATCAACCTCGATACCATTGTCTTCAATCAAAGCCACAACCATTTCCTGTGCTTTAAAGGTGTCCAAATATCCTTTGGATCTAAGAAGGAGATCGGAGGTGAGTTCAAGAAACCATTTTTCATTAAGACTTTTCCCTATTTTCAAACTACCTTTTATTTGCTCCAACAAATCATCCAACAACTGGCTTTCCATGATGAAATTATTTTGGGTGCAAACTTCAACCAACACCTGATGTCCCTTGTCCAGCATCATTCCCTTTTGGAGGGCGAATTGCAATATTTCCCTTTCTTCATCCCGGTCTATGTAAGAATCCTCCTTGCCACGATGCTTAATGGCATCTACCAAGTCATTTTTAATCAAATCAGTGGATGAAGAATGCATAAAACCCCCGCCAATAATAGTCGTTAATTATAATTCGGACATAGGTGTTGATTATTATAAAAATAATAAAAAAACGCCGCTACCACAAAGGTAACGGCGTAAGTCTGGTCAAGTATAAACCTTAAAACCCAGTTTACTTCTTTTCTTCTTTTTCAAGAATCTTGGGAATGTCTTTAACGATTGCTTCAATCGCCTTGTCGTTAAGTTCACCCTTACGAAAGACATGGTTTGCCTTTACAGTGCGTTTATTGTAAAGAACCACGGTAATATCCGCATCCTTGGCAATGTTATAGCCTTGGGGGCCAGCAACATTATCAATTGCAAGAACGAGGGACTTGATATTTTCTTTCTTGGCAAACTCAGGAAGTGACGTTTCCATCTTCTTCGCATCATCATCATTGGCAAGAAAAACAACAAAGCTACCCATCTTGGCGGATGAGTTTTCTTTTGTTGCGGCATCAATTTTTTTGACCAAACTGGTCAGGGAGCTATCGATATTGCGCGCAAATATCATAGCCACCGGATTACCACCGTTAACTCAGACAAGGCACTGGGGTTTACCAGCAGCAGAACCGGTCACATTCAATGGATGGAATGGAGCGATCTTTTTGCTGCCTACCTCAGGCCCGGATTTAAGAGGCTCTGCTGCATTCACACCGCTGATTGCGATTGCGAACAACAGGCCCGCTGCCATCGGACCACGGAAATTCATAGCTTTATCTCCTAAAGATATAAAAACACATTCAACTGAAAAACCAGACTCATTTATTAAAATACATGACTTATCAAGACACAGCAAACATTAAAACATATATTTTTCAAAATAATTATCTACCTGATAAGTAGCCTATTTCACAAAAAATCAAAAATATTTTCATCGTTTTTCAAGCGAATAAAAGCATTTTTAGTGGTCACGGCAAATTTTTTCAGATTTTTTTCTAGATTTCCAGCTGCAAGGAATGCATAATTCTCAAATCTTGGTTCTAAATACACAGGCTGATGGATCGTTCGCCTGTAACTGTTTTTCTGAATAACGGAAAGGATTCCTTACATGACCCAACTTAAACCCACCCCTGCAAACCTCACTAAAATAGGCATCTATGGAGTAGACAGGCATCCGCTTGACCGCAAGCACGGATGCGGTCTTTGGGATGCAGGCGTGACCGCATGCCTCAAGGCCTCTGATGCCGACCCTATCCTTCTTCCTTTTGAAGCCAAGGGCAAATGGAAAGAGCGACTCGCTGAAGTTGAAGGAGTTGTGGTCTCAGGTTTTGACGGATTGCAACAATTACCCGAGGAAGTCCTCGAGCTTTGCGCTTACTGTAAACAAAATGAGTTTCCGATTTTAGGCATTGATCACGGCATGCACGCCCTTAATGTGGCACTTGCTGGCACTATTTTTGACGACCTTTCAAGACAACTCCCGGAAGCACTTCAACACAAACATCCCCCTGAACGCGGGTTGAGACATGCAATCCTTGTCCAACCTGACAGCAGAATGGCTGAAATCTACGGGGAGGGTGAAATAGTAGTCAACAGCGAACATCGCAAGGGAATTCAAAAGCTGGGTAAGGGCCTGAAAATCACCGCAACGGCTCTTGATGGCGTTGTTGAAGGAATTGAATCGAACTCTGATGATTGGTATGCGGTCGGTGTACAATGGCACCCAGGGTCTGGAACCGCCTCAGGTCTGGACATCCAGGTGTTTCGTGGTCTTGTTGATGCCGCCAGGGAAAGGTCGGCAAGCAAGGCGATGGTCAAGCTTGCAGCCTGATCATTTCCCATATTGAGCATGATGCTCTTTTTAAACGAGGGAGCAGAGGCAATTTACCCGTCTCCACTCCCTCGTTTTATTGCCGGAGCTTTTTATTAATTTTCCAAGACCAATTTCTATTTTTGTCAGAAAAAATCCCGGAAATATTTGAACCATAACCTTATCGATTTATGCATCCAACAACCCTGGGACAGGTTTTCCCTCACTGAATTTCACAGTGCGGCCAATCGGTGTTTGATTAAGTTTATCATAGTCGATGCCAAGAGCTTGGAAAACCGTGGCATGAAGGTCGGCTACACGGACAGGATCCTTGACTTCCGCCTTGCCTTCGGGGTCTGTGGCGCCGATCACTCGCCCACCATGAATCCCGCCACCAGCCAATGCCATGCTAAAACCGCCGGGCCAGTGGTCCCTGCCCCCAGCAGGATTAATGGATGGTGTACGCCCAAATTCACCCATGCAAAGCACCAAGGTTTTATGAAGCATATCTCGCTGACGGAGGTCGCGAATCAGGCCACTGAAAGCGGGATCCAATACTTTTAAGTTTGCCCTGCACAGTTGATGATTATTGGCATGAGTATCCCAGCCATTCAAGGTGACTTCCACGCAACGCACACCTGATTCGACAAGTCTTCGTGCCGCAAGACATCCCCTGCCAAAAGGTGTGTTGCCATACATGTTTTGAATTGACTGCGGCTCAAGCGAGACATTAAAAGCCTTTAATTGCTCGGAAGTCATCATTTTCAATGCCGCATTTGTAGTAATAGCCTGAAGAGTTTCCTCGACCCTCTTGGTGCGCCCCTTGGCAAAAGCCCGCTCCACAGTTTCCAAGCTTTTAAGCCTGCTCTTTTGCCTTTCGGGAGAAACATGGGATTGAGTATCAGGCACAGGTCCAGCGGGATCCGTCATTTGAAATGCATCATATTTGTCTCCCAAATACCCGCCCCGGGATGGCCATACAGAAGAAAGAATACTTACATGGCGTGGAATTTCAGCTTGGCCTATTGGTAACTCATGACAAGCGACAGCTCCAATTGATGGGTGTACAACCGTTGGGTCAGGGCGAAAACCAGTCTTAAGCGCATATGTCCCCCGCTCATGGTCCCCTTCCCTGCTCACCATGGATCGGATCAGGGAAACCGATTTCATTTCTTCCGCCAAGCCTTCAAATCCATCAGCCAAAAAAAGCTCTTTGACTGCAGTTGCGATTTTAGTCGTGCCTCCCGCAATGACCGAATTTGGATGGGGATCAAAAGTTTCAAGTTGGCTTGGCCCGCCCTGCAACCAAAGTACGATCACAGATTGTGCTGAATTTTTCATGGGAAGCGCACCCGGGGCATCACCATCGGCTGCCCGGGCAAGCCATTGGCCCACGGGGGTGAGCCAGGATGAACCAGCAAGAGTTGCTGTGGTCTTCAAATAAGTTCGGCGTGTCAATGATTCCATGAAAACTCCGTGGAATTAATCAATGCCCAGAATATATCTTGAATAATCTGTCCCCTGTCTCGAGTTTTGTCCTTAATCTCGTCTTCAAAATATGCGAACTCTTCCCGGGAGGGTCTCCTGGTCAATGCTGCCAGGTAAACAGCTTCGATTGACATTTCATCCCCGAAAGCCAGCCAGTGAATGCGAGTGGTTGCGGAAAATGGGCCCCCTTTGGTTTTTTCAGAGACAAGCTTGCCGTTCATCATGACCAACCTTTGTGGAATGGTCCCGCCACGACCATCAAATTCATCATCACCATTATCTCCATACCGACTTATAAAATCATTTTGTTCTCCAAGGCGGAGAAGTCTGGTGATTATGTGGGAATCAGCATTAATGGTTGAAATCGAGGCAGCTTGCAAAATAGCACCAGCCACTTGCTCTGGCCTTAGACGGGTTAAGGGGAATTGTGCCCATGCTCTCTCGGCACTTTCAAAATCGTCATTTTTTGACATGCTTTGGCTTCGATAAATTTTCGTACTGACCATTATCCGAATCAATCGACCCAAGTCATAACCATGGGAGGCAAAGTCCTCAGCCATTATTTTCAAAGCCTCGGGTACATTTGAATCTGCCTCAAGATTATCAACTGGTGAAACCATGGGTACTCCACAAAGAATGGCCCAAATTCTATTCACCGCTGCTTGGGAAAAATATTTATTATGCGGGTCCGTAACCCATTTGGACAATCGCCCTCTTAGCGTCCCATTTTCCGGGAGAAGGTCCTGGGAAAATGCAACCTTGGGTGAAATGGTGCGCTTGACACCTTTTCTTTTATCATCAATCGAATACTCCCCCGCACCATCATAAACCCCCCTGAAACCTATATGAGTCTGCCCAAAAAACGCTGAAAAACTCTCGAAATCAGACTGCTTCCATGGGGCGAAAGGATGATCGTGGCATTGCGCGCAATCAAGCCTTAGTCCTAAAAAGGCACGGGTTACCCGGCCAGCCAACCTTACTGGGTCCGGTTGATTCGACTTGTCTTTTTGAGCGGTAACCGTGATGAAGTTTGTGGAGGGATTCTCGGTCCATATACCCTCAGATGAAATAATCTCCCTGACCATCTGATCATAGGGGACATTTGCAATAATCTGCTCTGAAAGCCAAGTTTTGAATTTCCGCCTTCGAAATAAAATAAAAGGGCCATCCTCCGTGCCTACAAACGCTCTTGTCAATCTTTCCCCAAGATAATCAGCAAATCTTTGGTCATGTAAAACTTGATCAATCCACCAAGTGATCCGTTTGCCCTCTGGAAGGGACTCTATCCGGCGAATTTCCTCAAGTGATGGGATTGTGCCCATCAATCCTAATGCAATTCGCCTTGCAATGGCCAAATCTCCAGCTTCATCAGCGGCCTTCAGAAAGCCTTTTGACCAAGCTTTTTCAAACGAAGAATCCACCAAATTTACAGTTTGAAGAAAATCACCCTGATGGTAGATGGATGGGGTGGTGTAAGCTTGGTCAAATCCATGCTTCGGAGGAACAAGATTGAATGCAAGTGTTGCAAAGCCACCGAGTATGACAACAAGGAAAAAGAAATCACGAATGAACATTTTAAAACTCGCTCCTATACCATCCTTACTTTTCATGGTATCATGCTTTTAAAATGATCCGTTCAAAAAAAGGTTTTATTGGTGCGTAGTCAACAATTAAAAGACCATTGATATGAACCTTCCCAACCCTGATTCATCCCATGAACAAAAAGTCGTGCCCCCACCTTTACCCATAGATCATCCATATCCAAATACGCCCTCATATCCAGTGATTGATATCAAAGACAATTGGGGATCCCCAAGGCAATCACTTTTGAAACGATTGTTGGTAGGGACATTTTTGATGATTGAATGGCTTTTTGGCATGGTCTCGATGGTTTGCGCCCTGGCCATACTTGCGGCAATTCCCATTATTCAGTTTCTCAGCTTGGGATATATGCTCGAGGCATCCGCAAGAGTCGCAAAATCAGGCAGAATTCGCGATGGTTTTATTGGTATTCGCACCGCATCACATCTGGGTGGAGCCGTTTTTGCAGTCTGGTTTCTTTTATTGCCAATAAGATATTTGAGCAATGTTGCTTATTCCGCACAAATAATAAATCCGGATGGCACAAGCGCCGCAAAGCTTCGTTTTTGGGTTTTACTCATGACGATTCTAGCAGGACTTCATATTGTTTTTGCCCTGGCAAGAGGGGGACGATTGCGTCACTTTTTTTGGCCTTTGAATTTCATAACCATTTACCGTCAGGTTAAAGCAGGAGGTTCCTACTCCAAGGCAAGGGACGCCACATGGGATTTCATCAATGAACTACGGCTTCCCTACTATTTTTGGTTAGGTATAAGAGGTTTTTTGGCAGCATTCTTTTGGTTGGTCCTCCCTGCCACTCTTTTGGCTTTAGGCCAAATGAGAAATCCATTTTCCCCAGTGGTTGGTTTTTCAGGTGCACTTCTTTTGGCAGTAGTCGCATTACATCTCCCTTTATTGCAGGCTCAGATGGCTATTAAAAATCGTTTTGGGGCGGCCTTTGACTGGAGGGAAGCTCGAAGGGCCTTTAACCTCGCACCCTGGGCTTGTAGTTTTGCCCTTGTGATTACGCTTATTTTTGCACTGCCCTTGTACCTCCTTAAAATTGAAGTAATTCCCCAAGAGGCACTTTGGTTACCAACCTTGCTGTTCATTATTTTTATTTTTCCTTCCAGGATAGCAACCGGATGGGCTTTATATCGGACAAGAATCAGAGAATCTCCCCGCCATTGGTTCTTCCGCTGGACCGGGAGAGTTCCGCTATTACCAACCACAGTTGTATACCTGTTGTTCGTTTTTTTTTCGCAGTATACAAACTGGAATGGGATCGCAAGCCTTTATGAACAACATGCGTTTCTTTTACCAGTACCTTTCCTGGGTCTCTAAAAAAAACCGAAATTCAATTCTTAAACACCTGAGTTTCCTAGAAACCAAATTTTTGTAATGGCAAAGGGCTGAGTTTGTCAGAAATCAAACCTGTTTTGATTAATAACCCAACCTGACAAGATGAATTCAGGCTATTATAATCTCAGTGTGGTAATTAATAGGGAGTCATGCATGACGCATCAATTAAAAGTGATTCACGCAACATGCCCGCATGATTGCCCTGATACATGCTCCATGCAAGTAACCGTGAAAGATGGCAAAGCAATCGGCCTCAAAGGTAATCCATCGCATCCCATCACGAATGGATTTCTTTGTGGTAAAGTTTCAAAATATATTGATAGGACCTACCATAAAACCAGGCTTCTTCACCCGCTGGTGAGGGTTGGACGAAAAGGTGAAGGACGCTTTGAAAAAACAACTTGGAAAGAGGCAATTAAAACCATCTCCTCAAAGCTAAGTGATCTAATGCGGTCAAAACATGGGCCCCAATCCATCCTCCCATACAGCTATGCGGGAACCATGGGAAGACTTCAAGGGTCCAGCATTGACCGAAGGTTTTTTCATCGTATTGGAGCGTCTCTTCTTGAAAGAACCATTTGTGCGACTGCGGGCGTGGCTGGCAGCCAAATGACACTGGGAACCAGGGCCGCGATAGACCCTGAAGCTGTTTTACATTCCAAATACATCATCAATTGGGGTTCAAACACAAGTGTGACAAACTCCCATTTATGGACATTGATGCACCGGGCAAGGAAAACAGGCGCAAAAATCATTACCATTGACCCTTTTCGATCAAAAACCGCTGAAAAAAGTGACCTTTGGATTCCAATTCGCCCCGGAACTGATTCTGCTTTGGCCCTCGGAATCATGCATGTCATCTTTCGCGACAATCTCCAGGACCAGGATTTCATTGATAAATTTTGCCTTGGGGGTGACGAGTTAAAATCCAGAGCCATGGAGTTCACGCCTGAAAAAGTCGCATCCATCACAACGATTGAATCCAGGCTGATTGAAAAAATCGCACATGAATACGCGACAACCACCCCGGCATTTATCAGGCTGAATTACGGACTTCAAAGGCATGGGGGGGGTGGCATGGCTGTGCGGGTAATTACCTGCCTTCCTGGAATTATTGGCGCTTGGAAAGAAAAAGGTGGAGGTGCCTTTCTAAGTACAAGCGGCATGTATCCTCTAAAAAACGCCTCTTCCTTTGAAAGGCACGACCTTATCCCCAAAGGAACTCGGTCAATCAATATGAGCCAACTTGCCGACGCCTTGAATGCCGATGATCTTGCACCTCCGATAAAAGCCCTCATTGTTTACAACTCCAATCCCGCGGCTGTCTGCCCAGACCAATCAAGGGTCATAAGGGGACTGAAAAGAGATGATCTCTTCACGGTTGTGCTTGAGCAATTCCCCACGGATACCGTGGATTACGCGGATATAGTTCTGCCCGCAACCACCCAGTTAGAGCATTGGGATGTGCACACATCCTATGGGCACCTGCATGTCCAAATCAACGAACCTGCAATCGAACCCCTGGGTGAATCCCTGCCCAACACTGAAATATTCAGGATGCTAGCGCGCGAAATGAATTTGGAACCTGAGATTTATGAGGCGACCGATATTGAATTGATCAAAGAGGTACTTGAGCCTTCTACATGCGGGTTCAATTCCGCAAGTGTGATGTCTGGCATAACATTTGAAAATCTTAGAAAAGCTGGTTTTCTCAGACTTGATTTGCCCAAGGATTTCGCTCCCTTTGCATCTGGAAAATTTCCCACCCCATCAGGCAAGTGTGAGTTTTTCAGCAGTTCGATGAAAAATTTGGGAATGGATCCCCTGCCCTCATATGTACCATGCCATGAAGACCCACAATCAAAACCCGAACTTGCGGCTTTTTATCCGATCCAGCTTTTGTCTCCTCCGGATCCAGCCTTTCTAAATTCATCATTCGCCAACTTGGAATGGCAAAAACAGGATGCGGGCCGCCCCACATTGTTGATAAGTCCAAAAGATGCCTCGTCACGGGGCATTACCGAGGAATCCATGGTACGAATATTCAATAACCGTGGAGAATTCCTCGCCCATCCCATTATTACCGATGGGGTAAAACCAGGAGTCGCAGTCGCCCAGGGTCTTTGGTGGAACAAGGATGTTTCCGGTAATGCCAACGCAAATGCGACAACGAGTAGCGCCTTGACAGATATCGGCGGCGGAGCGACATTTTTCGACAATCTGGTACAAGTCGAGCCTGTTTTAAATTCTGAAATTCAAAGAGGTCTCTTATGAAGGCTTGCATCAGTCAGGCATGTGTCTTGAACAGTAACTTTAAAGATGATGTGACGGCTTTTTTCAAAGGCGGTTGTTCCTCCATGGAGGTCTGGCTAACCAAGTTGGAAAAACATCTTGAAACCAACAGCGTTGCGGAAACAAAAGCTTTCATATCAGATCACAATATGACCTTAGCCGCCGGGTCTTATCAGGGCGGGCTCTTTTTATCCTCAGGGGAACAGAAAAAAAGCCATTATGACCATTTCAAAAGAAGACTTGACCTTTGCCAGGGGTTGGGAATCCCCATGATGAATATCTGCTCGGATTTTCCCGCCCGGGTCGACCAGCAGATATTACAAAAAGCATTGGCAGGATTACGCGAGGCAGCACAATGGGCAGAGGCTTTTAACACAAAACTTTCTTTTGAATTCAGGGCCAGTTCCTCGTTCGCCAACAATCTGGAATCTGCCCATGCTTTTGTTTCCGCCTCAGGGATGGACAATGTCGGCCTCACCCTTGACACATTTCACTTTCACTGCGGACCAAGCAAGTTGGCTGATATAGCTTCAATTAATCCAAAAAAACTTTTTTTTGTACAAGTGAGTGATATTTCAGCGGTACCAAAAGAACTAGCAACTGATTCAGATCGTATTTTTCCGGGCGATGGTGACATAGACATTTCATCGTTGATCAAAGAATTAAAAAAAATCGGGTATGATGGTCATGTGTCATTGGAGTTATTAAACCCTGTGATTTCCCAGTCCAAACCAGCCCAAGTTGCTGAACTTGGAATGGGTTCCCTTCAAAAAATCCTAACTTAACCACACCAATTGTTAAGCTGGGCAAAACGGGTTAAAGCGTCAGTCAACTAGTCTTGATTTTTAAAACCCTTATCAACATCATTCGTAAGGATTATCTTCGAATATAAAATTAAAGGGTTTCTTGAGGACTTAATATGATTAGGACGCTTTTATTTTCTGGAATTCTTATTGCTTTTTCATTCCACGCATTTGGTGCGGAGACAGTCAGCTTAAGTGGCAGCGGGGTCCGATTCAGCACCACTATTGATTATGCCACCAATGGAAAAACAACAAAACTTTCTCTCACAGGGGTCGCGATGCGATCCAAGTTCCTTGTCAATGTTTATGCAATCGCAAACTATGTCCAAGATGGCGTGAAATTAAAATCATCTGATGAAATCATCAACGCTGATGTGTACAAGCAGTTGAACTTGGTGATGGAACGGCAGGTTGATGGAAGAGATATGGCTTCTAATTTTAGAAATTCCGTGCTTTTAAATCATAAGGAGGAGGAATTCCCTGAAGAATTGACCCTTCTTGACAATCTTTTCAAGGAAACCAAAGTGGTCAAAGGGGACCAAGTCAAGCTCACGCATATTCCAGGGGTTGGCATCCATTGCATGGTGGTGGATAAAATTGAAATCACAATCAAAAACACCAACTTTTCCAAAGCCATTTGGGAAATCTATCTGGGAAAAAACAATCTTGGTGATGGCATCAAAAAAGGTTTGGTTTCCAAGCTTCAATAATAATCTCATCCAGTTTTCAATGAACCGCGGCGCATTATGCACCGCGGTTTTGTTTTTATTGGTAAGATATTCTGCATGATTTTGTTTAAACATTTGAATTCAGGACAGGATTTAAATTTTAATGGGCAGATATCTTGTGGGAATAGACCTGGGCACCACCAACAGCGCCATCGCGTATATTGATACCGCCACAAAAGCCAAATTCCCTGAAGTAAAATTACATCAAGTTCACCAATTAGATTCGCCATTCGATGTTCAAGGCCACTCCCTATTGCCCTCATTTTTATACTTACCGGGAGTGCATGACCTACCGGAGGGTGCAGCGGCTTTACCTTGGGACAAAAATCGTTCATTTATCGTTGGCAATTTTGCCCGTACCCAGGGAGCGAAAATACCGGGAAGAATGGTATCCTCCGCAAAATCATGGTTATGTCACCCGGGAATAGATCGCAAGGCACCTCTGCTGCCATGGACCGCGCCACCAGAAGTTCAAAGACTTTCGCCCTTGGATGTATCAGCGAGGTATTTAAGACACATCTTGGAAAGTTGGAATCATTCCGTCGCACTGGGTCAACTGACGGAACCCCTTGAAAATCAAACCGTGGTGGTGACTGTACCTGCTTCTTTTGATGACATAGCCAGAAGCTTGACCATGGAAGCTGCAAATATCGCAGGCCTGAAAAATGTGATCCTTCTGGAGGAACCCCAGGCGGCTTTTTACAGGTGGCTCTCCCTTCACCAGCAAAATAAAACCGGTTTAATCGAGTTGCAGGAAGGTATGAAATGCCTGGTAATCGATGTTGGTGGTGGCACGACCGACTTCACCCTAATTGAAACCATCAGCGAGAATGGCGCAATAAGTTTTGTCCGAAACGCCGTGGGAAACCATCTTTTATTGGGTGGTGACAATATGGACATGGCGCTTGCAAAACTTTTGGAGTCAAAATTTCCTTCGGGTACAAAACTTGATTCCACGCAATATGTACAGTTGATCCAAAACTGCAGGAATGCCAAGGAACAAATACTTTCAGACACTCCACCGGAGATCTTACCCATCAACATTATGGGCCGGGGACGGTCTATTGTCGCTGGTCTGATCAAGACTGAAATTTCCTCTAATGAAGCATCCACTTTTATTCTTGATGGTTTCTTTCCCCATGTGAATCTTGATTCAATCCCTGTTGCCCCGACATTACAAACAGGCCTTCACGAAATGGGGCTTCCTTATGTCGCTGACCCCGCCATCACAAAACATCTGGCAAGTTTTCTCGCGTCGCACTCTGATGTTTCATCTTTCAAGGCCCCCGATGCGGTATTATTCAATGGCGGTGTATTCCGATCAAAAAAACTGCAAGGACAAATGCTATCCGTGCTACTAGCATGGTCGAAAGACAAAAACACCAAGCAAGCCCCACTGGTCCTTGAAAATCCATCGGTTGACCTCGCGGTGGCAGAAGGAGCGGTTTGGTATGCATGGCTTAAACATTCCGGTGGCAAACATATTGGCGGGGGGCTTGCAAAATCTTATTACCTTGGATTGGGAGTTGAATCTGGCGAGGATTCACTTATTTGCGTCCTTCCCAAACATCATGAGGAAGGGGCGATTTTAACTCTCAACCAAAACGATTTGGAACTTGCGATCGGCCAACCTGTCTCCTTCCCGCTTTTTACCTCCACAGTGAGAGGGATGGACAAGGCTGGAACCGTTATAAAAATCCCCAAGAAGCAACTCCAAAACCTGCCACCATTACAAACAATTCTAAGAGGTGGAAAACGATCCGGCGTAAAAGGAATAAGAGTGAATTTAAAAGCCCAGGCAACCGCGATAGGCACTCTCGAATTATGGTGCATCGCGAGGGAGGGAAACAATGAATGGAAACTGGAGTTCAATCTCCGGGATTCCATGGAAAATCAAGAGGAAGGCGAATTGGAAGAATCAAGGGAGGAAACCTGGCCTGAAGAAACCACCCAGGCAGCCTTGGAGTGTATTCAAAAAACATTTCAAAGTGATAATTCTGAAATTGACCCGGTTCAACTTCCAAAACTTCTTGAAAATATCCTTGATGCAAGCAGGGATGGCTGGCCAGTGGGACTTTGCAGGCGGTTATGGGATGCTTTATATTTATCAGCCCCAGCGAGGATGAATTCTCCCGGTCTTGCCTCCCGATGGAGTAACCTGGCAGGTTTTCTTTTAAGGCCGGGGTACGGGGCACCGGGAGACAAAATTCGTTTGGATAAACTGTGGAAAGAACTGATAGCACCACCCCGGGATGATCGGTCAAAGCCTTCCGTCATCCCAAGGTTCATGGAATCTGGAGCGGAGTTTTGGATCCTTTGGCGCAGGGTATCTGGTGGACTTTCCACCAACCAGCAACAATCACTTTTTGACAGGATTCGCAATATTTTGTTGCCATCACCCAACAAGTCCGTGGTCAGGCCACAGCAAAATGAATTGGTTGAGATGTGGAGAGCCGCAGCTTCATTCGAGAGGCTCGATCTTAAAACCAAGGAAAATCTTGGGAACGCACTTGTCAGATTACTAGGGAAAAAGCCAATCCCAACCTATCTGTTTTGGTCCCTTACGCGAATTGCCTCAAGATCACTGATTTACGGGCCTTTGAACTCAATTTTGCATCCGGACATTGTCTCTCAATGGGTTATTAAACTTCTTGAATTTCACCCCGCCCACGCTTCCGAAGAAACCGCATGGGCGTTTTGTCTCTCGCAATTGGGAAGAATAACTGGCCAGCGGGCATTGGATTTGGATACCGATTTACGCAATCAAATCATTTCAAAAATCAATCCACTTAAAATCCCGGTTGAATGGATCAAATGCGTCGAAAAACTCATACCTCTTGCCAAAGAAAGCCAATCAAATTTATTGGGTGATTCACTTCCCGTTGGATTACGGCTTTGCAAGTAGTAAATGGCAACCACCTAATCAATTCCCGTTCAAGCGAAACTTTTACCCGTCAAAGCCTTGAATGCCTCTAGGTATCTTAATCGGGTCTGCTCAATAATTGACTGGGGTATAGCAGGAGGCGGACTGTTTTTATCCCAAGTTGTGGATTCCAGCCAATCCCGAATGAATTGCTTGTCAAACGAAGGGGGACTTATACCCAACGCATGGGATTTTTCATCCCAGAAACGAGAACTATCAGGAGTTAAAACTTCATCGATCAAAATAATCTCACCTGATTTAAGCTTTCCCCACTCAAACTTGGTATCGGCAAGAATAATTCCTTTTTCATGTGCAAATGCGGCAGCGCGGGAATACACATCTATGCTTCTATCCCTTAGGGTATTTGCCGTTTCGGCACCAACCCGCTCGACCATTTGTGAAAAGGAAATATTCTCATCATGCCCAGTTTCAGCCTTGGTTGCCGGGGTGAATATAGGTTCTGGCAATTTTGAACTTTGCTTCAACCCGGAAGGCAATTTAATTCCGCATACCGTCCCAGACGATTGATATTCCTTCCATCCGGAACCGGCAAGCCAACCCCTTACCACACACTCAATTGGGACAACTTCAGTTTTTTTTACCAGAATGGCACGCCCCCGAAGCATTGGTGCAAGGCTGGAAAAAGCAGGCCCCATTTCATTTGGATCCGTGCTTAACAAATGATTTTCAACCTTAAGCAGATTCATCCAGAACAAGGTCATTTGGTTCAATATTTTTCCCTTGTCGGGTATTCCCTCTCCAAGCACCCAGTCAAATGCACTTATCCTGTCGGTTGTGACAATCACCAACCGATCGCCAAGGTCATATACATCCCGAACTTTCCCTCTTTTGCAGGGAACACCTGGGATTTCTGTTTTGGTAATTGCGGGGGGCAAACTCATGGATGACCACCTTTTCTTTTGCAGTTAAAAATTTTCTGCTGCTACTATTACCATGATAGAGGATACTGGACAAATGAATGTTGGACATTGATTTTTACAAAATATGCGGATCCTGATGATGGTGATTTTCAGCAGTAATTCAATTAGAATAGAGAAAGATCATGATGGCACAATCATGATTGTGATGGATGCCAAGGATGAGCCTGCCAACAAGGTAAATCTTTCCCTGCTTCGCGACCTGGAGGCCGGCTTGGAAAAACTCCGGGAAATCCCCTCTATCCCTGTCATAACCTTACGAAGTGGAAAGACATCCGGATTCGCTTTCGGACCGGACTTGCATGAATTGCAACAATTGCAAACCAATGGGGATATTGCGCATTGGCAGGAATCAGGAATGCGGGTTTATAAACAACTTAGAGATCTCAGAGCACCCACCATAGCTGCAATCAGTGGCCCGTGCTTTGGCGCTGGGTTGGAACTAGCTTTGGCTTGTGACTACCGCTTGATATTCGAGCGGCCAAATACCGTCTTCGCTTTTCCTGAAGTTGAACTGGGCACATGTCCGGCATTTGGATCTCTTTTCTTTCTTGCAAAGAAAATCGGACTGGAAAAAACACTTAGACTTGTTGTTTTTGGTTCAAGATGGAAAGCCAGAGAAATTTTCCATTATCGTCTTGCGGATGGCTTTGCAAATACAGAACAACAGCTAAGGTCTGAATTCACCAAATTAATAGGAGTGGCTCTGAGGGATGGCAAAAAGAAATTGCTTCCCTCGTCACCCCTGTCCTTTTCCTCAATTTTATTTGAAAAAAACTTCCTTGGACGATTCACCTTACGAAGAGCATTCAATAGGATTATTGACAAAAATACACCGGAAGAAATTCAAGCCCCAAGACAAACATTGGATCTGATATGCGATTTGGTCTCCATCAATAATCCTGATATCGCTGAACAAAAAATCGCTGATCTTTGCCAACGATTGATTCCCACTCCCGTTAGTAAAAATCTCGTTAAATTTGCAATTGAAGATATTTCGAGAATCCCTGAATTCCCTGTGGACACCCCGATTCCAAAGCGTGTCGCACTAATAGGAGAGGGTAAAACTATTGCGGAATGGGCATTTTTGCATGCCGCCCGAGGTATTTCTGTTTCCATCCAGGGAAAAACACCTGATGGGCTAGGAAAAACTTTGATGGCATTAAACAGGTTGATGCAAGAAACCATAAGGAAAGGAATATGGAATGCATCTGATGTTGAAAA
>SYCV01000254.1 GCA_005786805.1 Planctomycetia bacterium
TTGGCATCATCATGTTCCAGGAACGGAATCAAGCCGGCGGATACACCAACCATTTGTTTGGGGCTGATGTCGATGTACTGTAACTCATCGGCTGCGACTTGCTTGAAGTCACCTTCATGCCTTGCGATAATCCGATCTTCAGTTATTTTTTGTCCATCGGAAGGCGCATCAGCAGGCGCTAGGTTTGCCAAAGCCTCCTCGTCTGCGCGCAACCAGTTGACATCACTGGTTAATTTGCGCTTCTTAATTGACCTGTATGGCGTGATTAGGAAACCATAATCATCAACGCCTGCATAAATACTTAAGTGCGAAATAAGGCCGATGTTTGTACCTTCAGGGGTTTCAATCGGGCATATTCTTCCATAGTGCGAGATATGAACATCTCGAACATCAAACCCAGCCCTTTTCCTGTTCAAACCACCAGGCCCAAGGGCGGATAGACGCCTTTCATGGGTCAATTGTGATAGGGGGTTGGTTTGGTCAACAACCTGACTTAGTTCACCCCTGCCGAAGAAATATTCAATAGCGGCGGAGATGCTTTTTGGATTGATGAGTTGTCTTGGAGTCATATCGGTTTGTTCACGCATGCTCATGCGTTCCTGAACCGTGCGCTTTAACTTAAGAAAACCCTTCCGAAGTTCATCAGCGGCAAGTTCGTCAATGGTTCTTACACGCCTGTTTCCAAGATGATCGATATCATCCGCATATCCTTCCTTGGCGCGCAATTTAAGCAGATATTTGATCGCGTTTAGGAAATCGATTGACCTCAGGGTCATTTCGGATTCTTGAACTTCTTGGTTAAACTTACGATTCAGTCGGAATCGTCCTACCTTTCCGAGACGATAACGGCTGGGATCTTGGAATTTTTCCTTGAAAAGTTCTCTTGCCTTTAAAAGTTGCGGAGGGTTACCCGGACGAAGCCGTTGATAAATTTTCAACAAGGCCTCTTCATGGGTGTTTGTTGAATCATCTTTCAAAGAAGCCATGATGATTGGATCACGAGTCGCCTTTAAGATGGTGACTTCTTTGACATTTGTCAGGGAAATCGAATTGATCTTCTCTTCAGTGAGAATATCCCCGCTCTCGGCGTAGATTTCCCCTGTTTCGGGATCAATCACATCTCCAACAACCTGGGCTGCCTTTAATCTTGCTTTACCAGCAGCATTCAACTTTACAGATTCAGTTTCGTGAAACTCCTTGATTATATCCGCATCAGTGGAATAATTTGGATCCATGGCCCTGAGAAGAGTCATGGCGGAGAATTTTCCGGATTGGTCAATCCTGACACTCAGAGTGTCTTTTTTCGTCACATTTATCTCGATCCAACTTCCTCTCTCGGGGATGATCCTGCAACTATGCAATTCTTTGTCACCATCAATCGATTTCTGAAAATCGACACCTGGAGACCTGTGCAACTGGCTTACAACCACTCGCTCTGCACCATTGATGATAAATTCACCACCACCAATCATGATGGGCATTTCACCAAGGAAAACTTCCTCTTCAACTGGTTGTTCTTTCTCAAGTCTTAACCAAACCTTGAATGGTCTACCGTAGGTAAGACGGAGTTGCCTGCACTCATCAGGACCAAAACGAGGTTTCCCAAGTTCATAACGAAGGTACTGAAGACGAATCGTCTTATCGTAGCTTTCGATCGGGAAAATTTCCCTTAAAACGCCTTCCAATCCGGAATCTTCACGCTTTCCGGGATGAACATCCAATTGAATAAATCTGTCATAAGATTTAGTTTGGATGTCGGTTAATGAAGGCACATCAATAGTATCACCAAATCTACCAAAGTTTCTTACAACTTCAGGGGTGATTGTTCGTTTTGAAGTAATGGGCATGGCAGATAGCTCCTACCCTTGGTGAATTCCAAGCAAAGTTCAAAAATGCCGACAGGTACGAAAGAGGTGACAAACCAAAAACGTTCCCAAGTCAGCCCAACGGGAACATCAAAAATTAATAATAAAATTCGGAGGACTTATCGATTTAAATACGAAACCAGTTCTGAGTTTTAAAACATTCATAAAACCTATGTGGACATTACCAAGAACTTCTGGCATAAGATGCAATCTCCCAAAATAGCCAAAGCCAGGATTTATGACCTGGCTAAGTGCCTTGATAGAATCGAACGCATCGGTTATTGGATATTTTTTTGCTGACATATTATTAAGTGAAATTTCCCTTTTAAACAGCAGCAATACCAAATAAAGAAATCCATTTCTATTATTTAGGGTAATATCGAACAATACAAGTAATTTCGTATTAAACCACAATGAAACAAGCTTTACAAAATAAAAAACAAAAATTAATTCCGGAGCACATTCCTTATTTCTAAAGATGTAATCCGGAATCAATAATTTGTTGATTACTTGAGGCTAATTTTAGCACCGGCATCTTCAAGCTTCTTCTTGATTGATTCAGCTTCATCCTTTGAAACATTTTCCTTAACGTTCTTTGGAGCGCCTTCAACCATGTCCTTAGCTTCTTTCAAGCCTAAGCCGGTGATTTCGCGAACAACCTTGATGATGCTGATTTTCTTGTCAGCAGCGGTGACGCTTTCAAGAACAACGGTGAATTCGGTCTTGGCAGGGGCAGCTTCGCCACCACCAGCAGCACCGCCTGCACCGCCTGCTGCCATCACGACAGCTCCACCCGCGGCGGGCTTGATATTGTGTACCTTTTCAAGGTAATCAGCCAATTCTACAGCCTTGCCAAGGGTGAGGGAAACAATCTTATCTCCAAGATCCTTG
The DNA here is from genome assembly GCA_005786805.1 of Planctomycetia bacterium. Lineage (GTDB taxonomy): Bacteria > Planctomycetota > Planctomycetia > Gemmatales > Gemmataceae > UBA969. The sequence continues at coordinate 2,757 of SYCV01000254.1, forward strand.
ATCTCAGGAGCGTAGGTAGATGCGTCTGACATTAAAACTTTCCTTTCATAAAACGCTGCTTGAAGCATAGCAGCTATCGGTGCGTAATAACGGTAAAAAAATACTCCTAGCCGGCTGCAGCACCTGCTGTTTCAGCGGGTGCCTTCTCGGATACAGTCTTGATCTGGCTGGCGATAATCCCACCAACTGAGGTAATTTGGCTGGCGAGTCTCGCTCCAGGGGCAAGTATCAATCCAAGTATATTTCCAATCGCTTCTTCGCGAGTTGGCATTTTAATGGCAACATCAAAAGGCACTGGCAATGAGTCAGCAACAGCGCCTTTGATTTTTACAGTCTTGACATAGCCAGCTGATGTTTTCGGGTTTTTAAGTTCGGCTTCGATATCCCTGCATAATTGTGCAATTGAATTTCCACCCCATGCCATCACGGTTGGGCCATGAAGATAGGCCGAGTCTTTGCTGATATTGATGCCTTCCTCATTCAATACTTTTCGAATAAGAGTGTTCTTGACCACTTTCAATCGAATTTTTTTCTTCCTTAAAGTAGCGCGAAGGGAAGTGTTGTTTTGCGCGGTAATTCCCTGCACCTCGAGGAAAACAAAGTCCTTCACATTCTTCAAATCCTTGCGAAGGGCCTCTATCTCCATACTTTTAATAATTTTACTCATGTTTTTTCCTGCAAAATGGAAACAAGCTTGCGAGCTTGATTATTTTCCTTTTTAAAAAATTATATTGTTACTGGAATCCCAGGGCACATTGTCGCAGATAATGTGACGGATTTAATGTAGTTACCACGTATACCAGTGGGCTTTGATGCTCTCACTTGTTCCACGAACGCAATTGCATTAGAGACAATTTTGTCCGCATCAAAACTTATTTTTCCGATTCCAGCATGAACATTTCCACCTTTGTCAGATCGATATTCAACCTTGCCGGACTTGAATTCCTTGATGATTGCGGTTATGTCCTGACCAGAACTGATGACTGTTCCAGCTTTTGGCGTGGGCATTAAACCCCTAGGCCCCAGAACCTTACCCAAGCGACTTACTTGCCCCATCATGTCCTGGGAAGCAAGAACGACATCGAAATCTAACCAATTTTCTGATTGAATTTTCTTAATAAGGTCCACATCACCAACAAAATCAGCGCCGGCAGCCTTGGCTTTGGCGGAATTATCACCCTGACAAAAAACTAAAACCCTGACTTTTTTGCCAACGCCGTGAGGTAATGCCACACTACCACGAATCATTTGATCGCTTTGAGCGGAATCGATGCCCAAACTCATGTGTATTTCAACCGACTCATCAAATTTTGCACGCTTGACTTGCTTTAACAAGCTCACTGCTTTATCCAACGAAACTTGACCTTCTTTATTCACTTTTGAGTAAATTGTTGCAATTTGGGCCTTAAGTTTCTTCCCTTTACGGGGAGGACGGCCAGGTTGCTTGCCTTTTCTTTTAACGTTTGACTCGGTGGTTGCAGGTGTGGCGACAGCTTTTTGTTCAACAACTGGCGTTGGTGCAGTTTCCGAGTTGTTAGTGTCTTTTTCTGATTTTGCCATGACTTTTTCCCAGTGTAATCGTGAATAATTATAGTAGGTATAAATAGTAAAATCGGCCAGTATAAATTGGCCGTTTATTTACCATTTTTAATTTTGCTTAAGCTTCTACAGTCAAACCAAGGCTTCTTGCAGTTCCAGCGATGATACGAGCAGCATGATCTAAGTCCCGGGCATTAAGGTCGGAGAGTTTTTTCTGAGCAATATCCCTGACCTGGGCTTGGGAAACTTTGAATCCCTTGTATTTTCCTGATCCTTTGGTCTTTTCATCACCAGGTATGACATCGCCTCCTTTTTTCTTTTCGGGAGGGATGCCAGCGGCAATTTTCAGAAGGATTGAAGCGGGCGGACTTTTTACGATAAATTCAAAGGAACGATCTGAGTACACTGTGATTACAACAGGAACAATCAGACCTTTATTTTCTTTGGTTCTGTCGTTGAACTGAGATACAAATGCACCAATGTTCACACCATGCTGACCCAATGCAGGGCCAACAGGAGGGGCAGGCGTTGCCTGACCACCTGGACATTGTAGACGAATCTGAGCTGTAACTTGCTTTGCCATTGCTAACCCTTATTTAAACGATTTCCACTTGCCAGTATTCCAATTCAACTGGAACTGGCCTTCCAAAAATAGTTAATTCCACTTTGACACGGCCCAAAGCTTCCATGATCTCTTTAACTTCGCCATCCATTCCTGCAAAGGTTCCATCCTTTACCTTGATTCGGTCGCCGGCATCAAATGCTGGCCTGCTTACCACAGTGGGGGCAACATTATCACCTTTCACACGAAGCATTCTTTCGATTTCCCGCTCACTCATTGGCGTGGGAAGTTTGTTGGTTGCAGTTCCACCGACAAAGTCTCCAACACCCGTTGTCTCGCGGAACAGGTATAAAATCGGATCATTAAATTCGACTTCAACCATCAGGTAACCGGGAAATAATTTTCTTTCCCGAGATACCCTTTTACCCCTGCGCATCTCGGTGACTTTTTCAATTGGGATGTGAATTTGACCAAAGTATTCTTCCAAACCATCAATTTTCACTCTTTTTTCAAGGGCTTCCTTGATGGATTCTTCTCTACCACTTTGAACCTTTACCACATACCATCTTTTACCAGATTCTGCTTTAGGCTTTTCTTCTGGGGCAGACTTCTTAACAGGGCGGATGTCAGATTCGCCTGATGAGTCTACAGTTTCTTCAATATTATCCGATACCATTGTTTCGAACTCCGAAACAGTTGTTTACCATTTTTTCAGGTCAACACTTGTATTTTTCTGAACACTATCCTGACCGAACCGAAGCACCCCAGTTTTAGTCAGGAAAATTCTCCAAAACTGATCCATCGCAAACAAAAACACGGACATCAAAACCAGCGTTGTCAACACAACTATTGTATCATGAAATAGTTTCTTGTTGGAGGTCCAAGAAACTTTATTCATCTCCGCTTCTGTTGCGATGAGGAAATCAGCAAAGACGGGTATGTTCACAACTCTCCAGGAAACCCATAGAGAAAGTATAATCAATAAAATAGGGCCGGAAAATTGAATGCCAGGTAACAAAACCAAGGATTTGTAGAAAAGAACACCTTCAGCAAGTTTAAGAGAATCCTTTTCGGCAGGCTTCAAATCATTTTTCGTTAGTTCACGGACCTCATCATCAAAAGCTTGCTTGGTGACAATTTCGCCAATTTTGTATTTTGAGTCACCTGTTAATAAACCAATTTTAACATAAACATTTGGATCAATAGAGGCATTTGCAAATTGAAAATCCTGGCGTGATACAATTTGTTCGGATTCAAGATCGGGTTTATAGCCAGCTTTAACCAGAGAACTTAACGCATCTCCAGTTTTATCAGCGGCGATTTTTACTTTACCTGTAAAAGGAATCTCGACTTGCCAGTTTTGACCATTTCGGGAAAGTGATTCATTACGAACAAGAACCATGATTCCGGTGCCAAATAGAATTAAAAGACAAATGATGGTCCCTCTACGAATTCTGGATCCTTGATTTTGTTTGAAGGAATCCCTCGAGAACCAACCCTGATCTTCAATTTTGATAAACAGCTTGGAATTGGCAGGTCTGAAAAAAAATATGATTGAAGCTATTGCAGCCAATGCTGAGCCTGCACCTGCCAAGGCAATTCCAAAAGATTCAGGGATCGACCTTTTATCAAAAACAAGGGATTCAGCAAATTTTCCCCACCATGAGTCAAAATATAGATTTGCGAGCGTGATCACAAATGCGATAAATATGCCGGCTTTTAAGCCCGGGGTTTCATGGATCAGTTTGTTCTTTCCGATTATGATTAAAGCGACAATCCCAAGAGTGAATCCAATAATTGCCAATGTTATATTGGATGTTGAAGTTGCAGGATATTTAAGAACATTGTACCACAAATAGGGTAAAAATTGAAGCAATAAAAAGGCTAAAATTCCGAGCAAACCTAAAAAACCAAGGCTGTAAAGCGCAGGGTTGCTGATTGCGGATTTTACGCGAATTTCTGGAGTGTTATTAATGGTCGATGCCATTTTTTTCCTGCGAATAACCAAACTTTTGAAAA
>SYCV01000255.1 GCA_005786805.1 Planctomycetia bacterium
AAAATTGGAGAATGCTCAACCCGAAACTGGGATGTTATCATCGTGGGTGCCGGTCCCGCCGGGGCACTTGCTGCAATTCTTCTGGCTAGAAAAAAACTACAGGTTCTTCTTGTTGACAAACAATCATTCCCCCGGACAAAAGTCTGCGGGTGCTGCCTTAACGGCAACGCAATATCCACATTGGAAAAAGCGGGCTTGAGCCATATTTTAGAAAAAAATAACGCTGTCAAATTAAACAACATGCTGCTCGGCAGCAAAAAAAACAGCCTGAGCCTGCCACTTGAAAAGCAGATGGCCTTATCACGAGATGCCTTGGATTCAAGCCTTGCAAATGAGGCAATGGCGGAAGGGGCTTTTTTCATCGACAACACCCTCGCTAATCTAGGGGAGCTTCTAGTTTCCTCCCGCGCAGTTTCACTTAAACATAGCGACCAGAAAATCTCAACCACGGCAAAAATTGTGCTGGCCGCAGATGGCCTTGGTGGCAGGCTTCTCGTTCGAAAAAATATCACCTCCCACCTTATGTATCAAAACACACGGATAGGCGCTGGGACCATCATCCCCTCAGCCCCGGATTTTTATGAAAAAGGAACACTTTATATGACTTCAGGTAGCGGAGGTTATCTAGGATTGGTTCGCCTTGAAGATGGCAGGCTCGATCTTGCAGCGGCTTTAGCACCCGATTCCATAAGCAAACATGGGGGAATTGGATTATTCGCAAAGTATCTTCTTAATGAAATGGGCTGGCCAGTTCCCCTAGAAATTGAACACGCCCCTTGGAAGGGCACCCCTGCTCTGACCGGCCATATGGAACAGGTTGCAACAGATCGACTCTTCGTGATTGGTGACGCCGCTGGCTACATTGAACCATTCACAGGCGAAGGTATGGCTTGGGCGTTCACCGGCGCGGATTTTGTCATCCCGCTTATTGCCAAAGGTGTTACGCATTGGGAACATAATTTGGCCAATCAATGGATTTCAAAATATAAGCAACAAGTCAGAAAAAAACAGTCAATCTGCAAGACGGCATCCCATCTGCTAAGATGGCCATTACTTGTCAGAATTGCACTTGTTGCCTTAAAAATTTTTCCATCCCTGTCAAAATCAATCATAGCCAAGCTGGATAAACCGAATTATCCAGGGCAGAAGATTTAAGGAACCACCATGCATCTTTCCGTATTGGGTTGGGGTACCGCGATACCCCAGGGAATTTTATTGCAGGAGGAAGCCCTCCAACTTGCAAAATCCCTATGCCCATTGAATGAGGAGCAATCAAACTGGTTGCCCAAATGGTATTCACAAACTGGAATCAAAACCCGTGGTATAATTCTCGGCAGACAGGTAATTGATGATATTCTTCAAAAAGAAAATAAAACAGGCTCCTCCTTCATCCCATCGGGCGAACCTGATGACTTGGGCCCATCAACCGCCCAACGCATGGAACATTTCCAAAGGCTTGGCCCAGCACTGGCACTTTCTGCCAGTCATCAAGCGATCAACAACTCAAATGTGAAAGCAGAGCAAATTACGCATCTGATAACCGTAACCTGCACCGGTTTTTTTGCTCCGGGATTTGATTATCATCTTATTCAGAATCTCCCTCTTTCCCCCTCCATATCCCGAACCCAGGTGGGGTTCATGGGTTGCCATGGCAGCTTAAATGGCCTGCGGGTCGGACATGCTTTTATTAATGCGCAACCAGACGCGAAAGTTCTCCTTTCATCCCTTGAACTTTGTAGCATGCATTTTCACTATGGTTGGGATCCCCAGAAAATTATCGCAAATGCCCTGTTTGCAGACGGGGCGGCATCGGTCGTATTGGGAAACTCAATCAATTCAAACATAGAAACATGGAAACTCGCATCCTCAGGGTCTTGCATTATTCCAGATTCCGCTAGTGCAATGAATTGGACGATTGGCGATCATGGCTTTGAAATGACTTTGGCCAAACAAGGTCCCGGATTAATACAAAAACATTTGAAGCCCTGGCTGGAGAACTGGCTTTCAAAAGATGGGCTTGAACTGAAGGACATAAAATCGTGGGCACTTCATCCCGGCGGCCCCCGCATTCTTGATGCAATCGAGAATACTCTCTCCTTGAGTCCCGAATCTTCAGCTATTTCCCGTGAAATCCTTTCAAATCATGGAAACATGTCAAGCGCCACGCTTTTATTCATCCTTAAAAAGATGATGGAAAATGATTCACCAAGACCATGTGTCGCTTTAGGCTTCGGTCCTGGACTCGCTGCAGAAGCGGCGCTTTTTGTCTAGGAAGGATCCTTTGCCTCAGCCAATTCCTTCATGACGATCTCTTGGACGGTTTCCATTTTCGCCATCCCCTTGGTCTCGCGCATAACCGCGCCTTTGATCGCATCCGCAGCCTTGACTTTTCCATTTCTGAAATCAACCACAGCTTTTGGATTCCCAGCAATGGCCTTGCGCACGATTTCAATTATTTGATTCACATCCCCAACAACCTTGAATCCCAACGCATCCATGCAGGCCTTTGGGTCTTCCCCTGTCTCAATCATCCTTGCATAAACTTCACGAGCCCTTTGCATGTTTAACCCGGTTTTTGAAATTTCAGTTACAAGGCCCGCTAATTTATCAGGCGAAAGGGTGAATTCCTGAATGGACTTTTTCTGTTCATTCAAAGTGCTTAGCACCTGGTTGGTTACCCAATTACATGAAGCCTTTGCATCACCAGATTTTTTCGCGGTCTCTTCAAAATAAGAGGTGAATTTTCGACCCTGACATACAAGAACAGAAGCATCGTAGGGGCTTAGGGCATAATCCTTCACTAATCGCTCCCTGCATGCTGAAGGCAATTCACCCATGCCCGCCCTGACTTGCTCGATAACCTGCTTGGTGACTTTGACAGGAACCAAATCGGGCTCAGGAAAATACCTGTAATCAGCTGCCTCTTCTTTTCTTCTCTGGACGATAGTTGCGCCCTTTTGGTCATCCCAACCCGCGGTACTCTTGGCAACCTCGCCAAATCTTTTACCATCCTTTTGGAACTGTTCGAACTGCCTTTGCGCCTCGTATTTGATTGATTTTTCAACTGCCCTGAAACTGTTTAAATTTTTAACCTCAACTATGGGAGTCGCAGCTATTGTGCCATCAGGCATTGGAATGTGAATATTCACATTGGCATCGCAACGGAGGCTGCCTTCCTGCATTTCACAATCTGAAATCTCCAACTCCTTTAAAAGCAATTTAAGCTCTTCAAGATATAACCGGGCTTCCTCGCCAGACCGAATATCCGGCTTGCTTACAATTTCCAGCAACGGCGTTCCCGTGCGGTTTAAATCAACCTTGGAATCATTCCCCCGGCCAGATTCATCATGCATGGATTTTCCGGCATCCTCCTCAAGATGGGCGCGGATAATTCCAATTTTCCTAGTGCCCATCGAGGTTTCAATCTGAAGAAATCCCTCGCTGGAAAAAGGAAGGTCATACTGGCTTATCTGGTAGTTTTTAGGCAAATCAGGATAGTAGTAATTTTTGCGATCCCATTTTGTGTATTCCGCGATGGAGCAATTGATCGCAAGGGCGGCTTTCATGGCCAACTCAAAAGCTCGCTTGTTCATCACGGGCAAAACTCCGGGCATGCCAATGCAAACCGGGCAGGTTGAAGAGTTTGCGGGCAAACCAAACTTTGTGCTGCAACCACAAAACAATTTTGTCTTTGTTAGAAGCTGAACATGGACCTCCAATCCCACAATGATTTTGTATTTTTCTTCAGGCGCTGCTTTTTCCATGAATGCCTCTTTAATAAAAAACCATGCTGTAAATTAAAAACTCATCTTACTTATATCTCCCTTATTTTCACAGCGAATAAATCATGAAATAAAAACAGCCCATGGTTTTAAACATGGGCTGCGCAAAAAGGAGGATTTTTACTTGCTGGTTTTCTTCGGGTCGGCGCTTTCGCCTGTTCGAATCTCTTTGAGCCTGTTTTTTTGCTCTTCGGTCAGCACCGCTTCAACCTCTGCCTTTTCCTTGTTTTTCAGCTCTTTAAGCTGCTTTTCAAGGTCAGCGCCTTTTCCACGGTAATCCGTCTGAATTTTATAAATTTTTTGAACTTGATCATCACGGAGTCCTAGCTTCTTAAACTGGGCGGGAAGTTGACCTTTCACTTTATCTTCTGCGGCGGACAAGGCGCAAATGGCAGCAAGAAAAACCGAAAGAGACAAAAACTTCATTGAATAAAAACGCATTTGGGCGTACTCCTATGTAAACACCTCCAACAAGAAATATGGCAGAGAACATTTCTATGCCAAATATCCAATATATCAGGTATAATATTTATCTCAATAACTATATTTCCATAATTCTGTTTTTTTTGAAAACGGACGCATATAATATTTATCAGTAGAAAATAGTCACAAAAGATCATTAAGTTTACTCTTGTTAAGGATTAATAACCATGAAGGGCAACGAAAAAATCATCGATGGCTTGAATCAGGCACTTACCATTGAACTAACTGCCATAAACCAATATTTCATTCAGGCAAAAATGTGCAAAAACTGGGGATTTAGCAAGCTTGCAGCAAAACACTATGCGGAATCAATGGGTGAGATGAAACATGCAGAAAAGATTATCGATCGCATTCTATTTTTGGATGGGGTGCCAGAAATAGCTCGCTATGATGTTATTCGTGTGGGTTCTGATGTATCGGAGCAATTTAAAAACGACCTGGCACTCGAAACCAAGGGTGTTCAAGCCTACAACAGCCTCATTTCACTTTGTGGTCAGCTTAAAGACTATGGAACCCATGAACTTGTGGCACCAATTCTTACTGATTCTGAAGACCATGTTGACTGGTTGGAAACACAGTTAAATCTGATTGAATCCCTTGGACTTCAGAAGTTTTTACTTCTTCAATCTGAGGCAAATGCCTAGGTTTAAACAATCGCGGAAGTTTGACTGTTTTCAACAATAATTTGTTTGAGTTTTTTATGGCAGGCTGTGCAACCACTGCCTGCCTCTGTCTCAAGCTTCAACTCGGACAGACATGTGATCTTTTTAATACGGGTGATTTCGATCACCTCAACATCGGTAACCCCAAGACATTTGCAAACAATCGTACCTTCGACGAGATTTAGAGTGCAGGTTTTCATATGAATAAAAGCCCTCTTGTTGAGACCCAATATCATTAAGTTAGATCAACCGCTTTCCTTTGTCAACTTAATTTCCACTGTTTTTCCTTGTTACTATTGAAATGGTACAATTTCGGTCCTATTATTTAATTGTGGACTAATTTAGAGCTATTTCTTGGAATTCTTATGTCTTTCTTCAGCCGTAAAATGGATTATGCCTTACTTGTGCTTTCGCACTTGCATAATAATCCTGATGGCTCCTCAGCGAGGGAAATCTCCTCTAAATTTTCAATTAGCAGACCGTTTCTTGCTAATATCATGAAAATCCTTTGCCACAATGGTTATCTTTCGAGCCATCGAGGCGTACATGGTGGGTATGCTTTGATTAGGAAACCAGAAAATATCTCTCTTTCTGATATCATGGATTCACTTGATGAGACCTTCCACCTTACTGACTGCAGCAAAGAATCGGAAAAACAAACATGCAAAGCTAGAACTTTCTGCCCGATTCGAACAGGAATGAGTGGGGTGCATGATCGCATCCGCACGATTTTAAAAGATGTGACCCTTGCTGAAATACTTGACCCGGTCAAGACCGGCAACTCTTTACAATTTGGATTGGAGCTTGTTTCCCACGGATCAATTAAATAACCAAAACGGTCTATGGAGGACCTTTAAGATATGATCAAACTACCTGTTTACTTGGATAACAATTCAACCACCCGCACTGATCCTAGGGTTCTTGAGGTAATGCTGCCCTATTTCACTGAGAAATTCGGCAACTCGGCTAGTCGAAATCATTCCTATGGTTGGGAAACCGAGGAAGGTGTTGACCTTGCTCGCGAACAGGTTGCCAGCGTCATCAATGCTTCCTCAAAAGAAATAATTTTCACCAGTGGCGCAACCGAAAGCAACAACCTTGCCATCAAAGGTGTTGCCGCCATGTATAGAAAAAAAGGCAACCATATCATAACTGCCGCTACAGAACACAAGGCAGTTATCGACCCCTGCATGCGACTCGAACGCGATGGCGGACAGGTTACTTTTCTTCCAGTCGACAAACATGGTCTAGTTTCACCCCAACAAGTTTCTGACGCCATCACCGACAAAACCATACTCGTCAGCATCATGGCGGCCAACAATGAAATAGGTACCATTCATCCGCTCAAGGAAATTGGAAAAATATGCAAGGCAAAGGGCGTTCTTTTCCATACGGACGCAACCCAGGCCATTGGCAAAATCCCCCTGGATGTTGAGGACATGGGGATTGATCTTCTTAGCATGTCAGCACATAAAATGTACGGCCCCAAGGGCGTTGGCGCTCTATTTGTTCGAAGAAAAGACCCCAGGGTGCGCATCGATGCAATGCTTGATGGTGGAGGCCATGAAAGGGGAATGCGCAGTGGCACCCTTAATGTGACTGGAATTGTCGGAATGGGCATGGCTGCGGAAATTTGCCGCAAAGAGCTCGCCCCAGAATCCGAGCGGCTCCTAAAACTTCGAAACAGACTCCATGAGGGTTTGACCAGCAAGCTTGAAGACATTTATCTCAATGGCCATCCAGTTCAGCGACTTCCAGGTAATCTGAATATCAGTTTCGCCTTTGTTGAAGGCGAAGGCCTCATGATGGGTATCAAGGATGTTGCTGTAAGCTCCGGATCGGCATGTACCTCCGCCAGCCTTGAACCAAGTTACGTCCTGAAGGCCCTTGGCTTGGGAGACGAACTTGCCCACAGCAGTATCCGATTTGGAATTGGAAGATTTAACACTGAGGAAGAGATTGATTTCGTCATCAACGATGTTGTGCGCGCCGTCAACCACCTTCGCAACATGAGCCCCCTTTACGAGATGCATCGTCAGGGAATCGACCTCAAAACCGTGCAATGGGCTGCACACTAGAGTTTAAACTAAAGTTTTATTAATGCTTAATTCAGGAGGATTTTTCATATATGGCATACAGTACAAAAGTTCTAGAACACTACAACAACCCACGCAATGTCGGAAGCTTCGACAAGGACGACCCCATGGTTGGCACCGGAATCGTAGGTGCCCCTGAATGCGGCGATGTCATGAAGCTTCAGATAAAGGTCAACCCTCTTACTGGCCTTATCGAAGATGCCAAATTCAAGACCTTCGGCTGCGGTAGCGCCATCGCTTCCAGCAGTCTTGCCACTGAATGGGTCAAGGGAAAATCCCTTGACGATGCTCTGGGCATCCGCAATACTGAAATTGTTGAGGAACTTGCTCTTCCCCCTGTGAAAGTTCACTGCTCCGTGCTTGCAGAAGATGCAATCAAGGCGGCTATAAAGAACCTTCAAGAAAAGCAGGCCAACTCACCACAAGCTGTTAACTCTTAGTCTCAAGGATTTTTTAACATATAAGGAGGTTCCCAAATGCCTATTACCTTGACCCCAAAAGCCGCGAACGAAGTCAAACGAATCGTAACTGATCAACGGAGCGCAGGCGATTTTCCTGAAAAGGTTTACCTCAGGCTCCGCGTTGTTGGTGGAGGCTGCTCCGGTTTCCAACACAAGCTTGACCTCGACGAAAACATGAACGAGAAACTTGATGAGGTTTTCGAAATCGAAGGTGTTCCTGTTGTTGTTGATAAACGAAGCCTTATGTATCTTTCCGATGCAAATGTTGACTTCCATGATGACCTGAACAAACGGGGATTCAGTATTTCAAATCCTTCAGCCAAGACGACCTGTGGCTGCGGCAGTTCATTCTCCATGTAAAAATTGATTTATATAAAGGGGACGTTGTAAAGACGTCCCCTTTTTCATTTAAATGACTTATTTCGAAATTTTAACCCTGGATCAGGATTACAAGATTGACTTGGCAGATCTTGAGTCAAGATATTTGGCTGCCAGTAAAAATTACCACCCTGACTTCTTAAATCCAGCAGATTCAAACCTTGAAAACTTAAAGCTTTCAGCATTGGTGAACCAAGCTTATAACACTTTGAAAAACCCGTTTTTGCGAGCAGAATACCTCTTAAAACTAGAGGGTGGACCAAATCCGGATGCAGAAAGGACTGTGCCCGCTGAAATTTTGGAAGAAGTGATGGATATACGGTTTGAAATGGAATCGCAGGGTCACTCCCCTGAAAAAAACCTCAAAATTAAAAATATTCTAACTTCCCGGGTAAAATATTTCGAAGAAAGATTGTTAATTCTTTTTGAACAACTAAAATGTTCAATACCTGAGCAAAGAGGGAATGTGCTCCATGAATTAAGGCTATGCCTTAATTCGAGCAAGTACTTTCTAAATATTATTGCTGAGGTTGATGATTAGGGCGCTTAGCTCAGCTGGTAGAGCGGCATGCTTACACCGTGTTGGTCGGGGGTTCGATTCCCTCAGCGCCCATTTTCTAAAGTCATTTTTTAAATATTTACAACTAAATATGTTCAGATCATTACCATAGAAATTCATTCTAGAGGTCAGGATTCTTGGACTTATGCATCGATAAAATTTATCGATCTATCAAATTATCTTTTAAGCCAGAATTGGCTTGATGACTTCGCCGCTCACATCAGTCAGGCGCATATCACGCCCCATGAATCGGAAAGTGAGCTTTTTATGATCAAGCCCCAAAAGATGAAGAATCGTGGCATGAAGGTCTGGCACGGAAACTTTATTCTCAACCGCATGATAACCAAACTCGTCAGTAGCACCATGGATTGTCCCACCCCGAATACCACCACCAGCCATCCACATTGTGAAACCTCGAGCATGATGGTCCCTGCCCTTCCCTCTCTCCGCAGTCGGAGTACGCCCGAACTCACCACCCCATATGACCAATGTGGTATCGAGCAACCCCCGATTTTTCAAATCCGTCAACAGCCCGGCTATTGGCTTGTCAGTTTCCGCACAATGAAGATCATGGTTTTTCTTCAAGTCGTCATGTGCATCCCAAGCCTTAGGCCCCTCATTACCACCACTATAAAGCTGAATGAAACGAACACCTCGTTCAACAAGGCGCCGGGCAAGGAGACAATTACGGCCAAAATGGTGTGATGTCTTATTATCGAGCCCATAAAGATTTTGAATCGCGGCAGATTCTCCTCGAAGATCAACCGCCTCGGTGGCGTGGGTCTGCATGCGAAATGCAAGCTCATAGGAAGCTATACGGGCAGCCAGGGCTGAATCAGCAGGATTGGCAGCAGCATGGCTCTCATTCCATTGCCTTAATAAATCCAACCTCGCACGCTGGCGACCACGAGTGACTCCGATAGGAGGCGAAAGATAAGCGATTGGTTCACCACCGGAACGAAAGGGAACCCCCTGATACGCGGCGGGCATGAACCCATTCGACCAGTTCATCGCCCCGTTTATGGGGGCTCCCTGGTAATCGAGCATGACCACATACCCGGGAAGATTTTCACCCTCAGTGCCTAAGCCATATGTAAGCCAGGAACCGATACTTGGCCTTCCTGCAAGGATCGAACCACTGTTCATTTGAAAAATGGCGGGCCCGTGATTGTTACTCTCGCAATGCATGCTGCGTATGATGCAAAGTTTGTCAGCATGTTTTGCTAGCTCTGGATAAGTCTCGGAGATTTCAATTCCTGACTGGCCATATTTGGCAAACTTATATGGGCTTTTCATGGCAATATTCTTAGTCTTGCCACTCATAAAAACATCGTCTTGATTGAAAACAGGGATGGCCTGACCATCATATTTAGCCAAGGTCGGCTTAGGATCAAAGAGATCCACATGACTTGGGCCACCATACATGAATAAAAAAATAACTGATCGGATTTTGGCGGGATAATGAGGAGCCAATGAAGCGAGTGGGCTTGAAGACCGGTCAGCGGCACCACCATCTTGACATAAAAGACTGGCAAGGGCTAAAGATCCAAAACCCGCTCCCGTCCGCCTGAGCCATTCCCTTCGTTTAAACATGAGACTCGCCTTTCAATCGATGAACACAAATTCATTGGTGTTGAACAAAACATGGCACAAGTCGACAAGCGCGTCAAAATCAGGTGTTTTGCTTTGGGACTCATGATGGGCCGCGATCTGTTTATCCATAAACACGCAAGCCTGATGTAATCGGTCACCTGAAGGAAAGCGGCCAAGAGTTTTGGAATATGCCTGCTGGATCAAAACATCTTGTTTGATCCCATGCTTATTAATCAGTGATTGCGCAAATCGTCTTGCCTGATCATCAACAAATTCATCATTCATTAGAAGCAGTGCCTGGGTTGGCACTATGCTGGCTAATCGGCAATCACAAACATCCGTTGTGTTGGGAGCATCAAAAAGATCAAGCAATGGAAAAAGAAGCTGTCTTTTGGAATAAACATAGACACTCCTCCGCCAATGCTCCGGGCCCTCACTGGCGATCAGTGGCCATTTATTTCGCTGACTGGCGGGCAACAGTTCGGAACGAATTCGAGGCTTGATGCCCGGGCCTCCCATTCCTTGATTAAGCGAATCAGAAACATACAGAATACTATCGCGAATTGCCTCAGCTTCAAGTCGGCGTTTGTTCTGGCGCCAATGAAGACGATTATCAGGATCGATTGAAACAAATTCAGCAACAGATCCTGAAGCTTGCTGGTAGGTGGAACTCAACATGATGTATTTATGAAAGGCTTTCCACTGACCGCCATTTTTGATCAACCAGGCCGCAAGGTGGTCAAGTAATTCGGGATTGGAAGGTATGGCACCGCTTCTGCCAAAATTACCTGAGGTTTCAACAATTCCACGGCCAAAATGATGCTGCCAGATTCGATTGGCAAGAACCCTGTATGTCAATGGGTTTTCTGGTGAAGCAATCCAATCAGCAAGAGAAATTCGCCTTCCTGACGATTTTGCATTTTTAGCAACCTCAGGAATCGGCCAATCTTTCCAAGATAAAACCGAAGGAACTGCAGCTCTGACTACAGGACCGGGATTGTTAAGATCTCCCCTCCAGAGAATATGGGTTGGCTTCGGCTGTGCATTAGTGTCAACCAGGGCCATGATACCGCGTTCAGGGTCTTTGAGTTTGCCTTTTTCCAAGGTGTTACCCAAAAGGGGTAAATCTTTCTTGGATGTACCATTAAAGATCGCCAAAACCTGATAGTAATCTTTCTGGGAAATCGGATCAAACTTATGATCATGGCAGCGGGCACAACCAAGGGTCATACCCATGAAAGTGGTGAAAGTTGTATTTATGACTCCATCAAGCTCATCAAGACGATATTTTTCAATATCCTGCGGGGCTTTTCCCATGTTGTCATCGTTGGATGGACCATTTCGGCCAAAACCTGTGGCGATTAGTTGTTCATCCCCTGCGTTTTCAATTTCATCGCCCGCAAGTTGTTCTCGGATGAATTGGGCAAAAGATTTGTCATCATTAAGGCTATTAATCACATAATCACGATACCGCCATGAATTTGGGCGCGGAACATCATTATGAAAACCACCACTATCCGCATAGCGTGTAAGATCAAGCCAATGTCTACCCCAGCGCTCCCCATAGAAGGGGGAAGCCAAAAGTTCATCGATTACTTTTTCAAAGGCGTTAGGTGATGAGTCATTTAAAAAATTTTGAATGGCAAGAGAGGTTGGTGGCAAACCGATCAAATCAAAATAAGCCCTTCGAATCAAGGTGATTTTATCAGCCATGGGAGAAGGTTTAAGATTTTTAGCCTCGAGGCGGCTCAGCACATATGCGTCAAGCGGTTGATTAATCCATCCCTTTTTATCGACCCGGGGAACCGAAGGATTATCAAGCTTCTTGAATGCCCAGTGATCCTTGCCTGAAACCTTGATTTTTGCATCAGCAGGGCTTAGCCCATCGATCCATTTCCCCAAGGTTTCGATTTCTATCATTGATAATTGACCTTTGGGTGGCATGTGAGGTGAACGACCCGGCATGATCATCTGAATGATCAAACTTTCGGTCGATCGCCCCGGCACCAACACTTGGCCTGAGGAACCCCCTTCGAGTATTTTATCCTTGGATGAAAGATCCAATCCGCCTCGGATTTTTCCAGCGGATGAGTGACAAGAAACACAATTCTTTGAGAGAACCTGACTGACATTGGAAAATGAATCTGGTAATTGCACGCCGGCATGACTGCTGCTTACAAAGGTAACCGAAATAATTAACAACAAAAGTTTGCAACAAAAACGGACAAGATTCATGCCAGAACCTCGAAATTATCAAACAAATCAAAAATCATCGTAAAGAATCGGCAAAACCGGGTCAATCACATTAGTCTCTGGGAATTAAGATCAATTAATTTTTATGTAATGAAATCAAATATATTATTTAAACGATTATCCCACAAAACGGTACGAATCAAATAATCAAATGATAGAAATCAAGATGAGGCACAAAATAATTTTTTAAAACTTTCAGTAAGTAAAAATGAGCTTTGAGGCTGTTAGATTTCCGAAATTTTGTTTGAAAACCATAAGCTGTTACTATTAGTAAATTGAATCGGTGCTAGAAAAACCCGAACCTTGGTTTTAGAAAATCAAATCGCATGACGATATTTGCAGCATTAATTTTAACCGGCTTTCTTACGCTATTAACTTTTCATTTGGTTTTAGTGACTAGTATAACCTCAATCTTTAAAAGTCATGAAACTAAACAACTTGAAGATTCCGAATGCCCAAAAGTAGTGATATGCTTAAATCTTCGAGGTTTCGACCCTTTTTTAGCAACCGTACTGCCAGCATTACTTGACCAAGATTACCCCGGTTACGATGTGATTATCGTGGTTGATCACAGGGATGACCCCGCATTTGCATTTGTTGAAAACTTCATCAGAGCCAGCAATAAAACAAATATAAAAATGTGTCTATTTAATAAACCCATGGAAACCTGCAGTCTAGTTAATAGCGCATTGATACAAACCTTACAAAAAAATCTGAACAATTACGAAGTAGTTGCGATGATTGATGCGGACACTGTGCCACACAAAACTTGGTTGCGAGAACTATTGGCGCCATTACGCGATAAAAAAATCGGAGCTGTAAGCGGACAACGCTGGTACTTCCCGCCAAGCCCCCATATGGGTGACTTGGTCCGTTACATTTGGAATATACCCGCAGTTCTTCAAATGATCTATTTTAGAATTCTCTGGGGTGGTTCCCTGGCGATCCGTATGGATGTTTTAAAAAAATGCGATGTGCTGGATTACTATGAAAAATCACTGGTTCAAGATGTGCCACTTCATGATGTTTTAAAAAAACATGGATACTCAATTCATTTTGCCCCATCAATCCTAATGATAAACCGGGAATCCGTTAACTTGTCTTCTTTAATTCCTTGGATACAAAGGCAGTTACTATGGGCGATACTATACCACTCATCATGGTGGAAAATTGTGATTCATGGAATTATGGTAACCTTGGTACCAATCTCCCTAGCCTCTTTGATTACAATCAGTTTTTTACTTGAAAATTTAACCACCACAATCTTGGGGATTATAATCCTCGGTTGCTACGGCTTGATTTCATTGTTTCAATTAATATTTTTGGAAAGGCTTGTCCGGAAAATCATAAAAAAAAGAGGTGAACCAACTGAGTGGCTGAATCCGCTAAAAATCATCGCTTTTATCCCAGCATTATTTCTTACCCAACTGGTTTACCCCAAGGCCCTGCTATCTGCGCTAATTTCCCGAAAAATAGAATGGCGAGGCATTCATTACCAAATAGATTCCCCATTTAAGGTGAAGATGCTGAATTATGAACCCTACAAAACCAAAGAACAAAAGAACAAGAATTACTCCCTCTAGAAAAGTACCACCCCGCTTTAGCACCCATCTCTTTTGCATTAATACCAAACCATTTCTTTTAAACAGCCAAAAAGTACAATAAAATAATTAATAGAATTTTAAAATCAAGAGATGTACTCATGAGCAATAATCCAAAAGCACCAAACATTAACTTGAACACGTCACCAATCTCAAGGCCCCGTAGACTTCGAGTTTCCGGCTGGATACGAAATATGGTTTCCGAACATCGGGTAACTGTCAACGACCTGATCTGGCCAGTGTTTATCCAGGAAGGAAGCAATCTAAGAACGCCGATAGCATCCATGCCTGGCGTTGAGAGATTATCAGTCGATTTATTGGTCTTGGCAGCAAAAGAAGCACGCGACTTGGGCATTCCAGCCATTGCTTTATTTCCAGCAACACCAACAAATCTAAAAACACAGGATGGCGA
Source organism: Planctomycetia bacterium (assembly GCA_005786805.1). Taxonomy (GTDB): domain Bacteria; phylum Planctomycetota; class Planctomycetia; order Gemmatales; family Gemmataceae; genus UBA969. The sequence continues at coordinate 14,281 of SYCV01000255.1, forward strand.
AGAAGCTTTAAATCCCGAAAACCTTGTATGCAGAACCATCCGGGCCATAAAGGCTGCAGTACCCGAAATAGGAATAATCTGTGATGTAGCCCTGGACCCCTACACCACTCATGGTCAGGATGGCCTGGTTCGCGATGGAATTGTGATAAATGATGAAACTGTTGAAGTTTTATGCAAGCAGTCCATAGTGCAGGCGCGGGCTGGTTGCGATATAATTGCCCCATCTGACATGATGGACGGTAGAGTCGGGGCCATTCGACAAGCGCTTGATTCGGCAGGCTTTTCCCATGTTGCAATCCTAAGTTATGCAGCCAAATACGCTTCCGCTTTTTATGGCCCGTTTCGGGATGCTGTTGGTTCCGCGAACAACCTAGGTAAAAGCGACAAAAAAACTTATCAAATGGATCCCTCCAATTCGAGTGAAGCAATTCGTGAAGTCGCACTGGATATCGCGGAAGGTGCGGACATGGTGATGGTAAAACCCGGAATGCCTTACCTTGATGTTGTTGCACGCGTAAAAGATACTTTTAAAGTCCCCACATTTGCCTATCAGGTAAGTGGGGAATATGCCATGCTTTGTGCCGCGGCAGCAAATGGCTGGCTTGATCGCGAAAAAGTTATTCTTGAAAGCTTACTATCATTTAAAAGGGCAGGAGCTGACGGAATTCTTACTTATTTCGCAATTGAGGCGGCAAAACTACTTAAAAAGTCCTAAACATTTACTTGTTGATTGTCCATTCACCAGAGCGATCTCCCATGGTAAATACAGCTAAACGCTTGGCGGCCCGCTCAACATGATGAATCTCCCGATCAGGGATGCGAACCGCAAAATTTGTTTTTATAGTGGGTTCCGACTCCGGGTTTAATTGATATGAAACTTCAAAAACAATTTTCAGATCATCTTTTACCCCTGTGAAATGATAAAGAATATTGATATGACCTTTACCATCCATGGAACTAGAAAGCATGAAATATTCACGCCCAAATTCATCCACAACCGCTCGAGCAAATGCATCTGTAATTACCCGAATAAATCCTCCATCATCAATGGATGCAACTTTGGGAACAACACTCAATCTCAGAAGTGGTTCTTGAAGTTCAAGCATTCGAGGAAGAACAACAGATTGCAAGCCCTGTGCTAGTGTAGGGTCAGGCACTGAGATCAACTTCGCCATGGGAATCAATTTTGCAAGCTGATTGCTTTTTGGATCAATCGGCGGAATGCTATTGGATATGAAGTCCGCGTTGTACTTATCATCCTTGTCAACAATAAATGTTGACTGGGCTACTTGCCCGAAGGCATGCTTGTACATTTCTCCTAATTCTTTGAAAGCTTCATCACGATGACGGGTATTACGATGGTCCCGAAGATAAATCCTAAGCCAATAAACTTTTTCATCAGAATTTATTGAATTAATAGATTGCCAAATCTGATCATCCCTGAAAGAGATATCAACCTGCAAAAATACAAAGTAAGCTACCACCATCGTCAGGGTAAAACATGCAACACCAAGCCAACGAAGTTTTTCATTTCCCTCCTTGACTGGCTCTGGGACAAACTCTTGGGAAACAGTTTTGAATGTTTCATCAAGGGGAAACGGCCCATCAAATTTATCATAGCCTACAGTTTCAGCAGATTTATAAAACAAAAAACTGTAAAGCTGGGAAGCCGGCACCTTATTTGAAAGTGAAATATCAACAACTCCATGATCACATTCCAATTTAAAATCATGGAAATTGGATTTTTTATTGAAGTGATATTCAAAAGATTTGACTTTTTCAATATTCACTACACGCACTGAATAGTGGCTAAAACTCCAATAGTATCTACCATCAATAAAGACGAAAGAGGGAAATCCGGAACTTTTTGAAAAAAATCCCCCATGACGAATTGCCAGAAGTAAAAACCATCCCGCGACAAGAAACAATGAAGTTTGCAGCATAGCCTGAGCTTTTGGCTCAGCAAAGGTATCAACCAAATTGACGACTGGAATTCCAATCAAAAAAATCAACCCAGGAATCAAATAGAGCCACCAATAATTAATACCAATTGAATATATCCCAACAAATCCCTCACCTTTGCTTTTTCCAATCGCAGTGAGATAATCCCTGGTTGATTGATCAAGTTCATTAAAAACAAAAGTGCGCGAACCTTTCATGAACAATAACCTCAAAATGAGTTTAATTGCTTAACTGGTGTGGCACAAACCTACTAGTGTTTTTTGTGATGATGGAATCCTCTTCACGAATCCCAATACCTGCGGATTCACCATCAATGACCCAACTTCCAATCACGGGATAAAAACCATCAAACTTTTTCAAAGGCGCAAGCTGCTGGTAAACGAAGGGGCCTTGCTCGTAAGGGCCTGAAGTTTCTGAAACCACTTTACCATCCATGATAACTTGAATATTCGCACCTTCCCTGCCATAAATCGGCTTACGAACCTGATTAGCAACATCAAGAGGTTCAAAACTTGCAGGAAGAACAAAAGGGCAATCAGGATAGCGTTCATAAAGCAAAGGCAATATCGATTTAGAGCTAAGAAGCACCTTCCAAGCGGGTTCAATCCACTGGGTTTTTCCCTTTGGTATATTGCGGGCGAATTCCTCCCGCATCATCCATTCCCAGGGATATAGTTTAAAACAATTTTGGATCGGGTTCGCTGGTACATCAACGAAGGTATTCCTTACCCTATCCCAACCCACCTGCTGAATATCAAGATAATTGGTTTTGAGCCCCGCCTGGATTGCAGTATCCCGCAAATATTCCACCGTAACATAATCTTCAACCACAGACTCTGTCGCGCAAAAATGCAAGCCATAAGAAGATTTGATTGCATTTTTCTTCCAACACTCTATCAACCGCTCATGAATGCTATTAAACTGATCCCCACGATCGTCCAGATCTTTAAGCCAAAACCATTGGATAACTGCGGCTTCCAAAAGTGAGGTGGGCGTATCCGAGTTATATTCCAATAACTTAGGAGGATTTAATCCATCGTAGGCCAGATCAAACCTGCCATATAGCGAAAATTGGTCCTCCACCCAAGAGCTTACGACATATTCCTCAAAATATTCTGGAATTAAGAACAATTTAAAAAGGCGATCATCAATGATTTGCTGAACGGTTTCGAGGCACATCTGGTGAAGAGAATTGGTGGCTGATTCCAAGGTGTCAATTTCAGAAGAGGAAAAGTGATATGACGCTGATTCATCCCAATAAAGCTGCCCATCGACAGTATGAAAATGCAAACCATACTTTTCAACCAAAGTCTGCCAATTCGCTCTAGGAGGGTGAGATAACCGCCGCATTATCAACTTCCGGAGGAATGAGCGGAAACAGTGGAACCAAAACCACCCCGGCTGACACTACCTGATGTGCGGGAGGCCAAACTACCGGTAGCACCATGTGAAGAAAAAACTGATCTGCCATAACCACGCATCATTATGGGAATAAACATGGGGTGGGCATTTGAATGGTAATGATTGGTGTCATTATTGTAGGAATCTGCGGCAGGATCCTCTTCACGAAAATAAAAATAACCAGCGGTAAGCATGGTGGTTCCCACCAAAACCAAACTAAGTTCTTTACCCATTCGTGTCATAGATTCCCCCTAAAAAGAAGCAATCTTAGATTACACCCATAGCTTTAAAAGTACAACCGCAATCAAAAATCAGCTAATTAAAAGAATCAAGAATGCATTACAAACCCACCATCCACATTGATGGTCTGCCCAGTCACATGGATCGCCCTGCGCGATGATAGAAAAACAATCATGTCAGCAATTGCTTCAACGGTCTGCCATTTGCCCAGGGGGACAATCGCTTTGATTTTTCTCAGCGACCATTCTTCATAACCAAGTTTATCAGCGGGCTTGGCCTGGTCACACCATGCTTTCCAAACCGATTTGTTCAATGGTGTTTGCACCATGCCCGGGCAAACGGTATTCACCCTGACCTGATAAGAGGCAAGATCTTTCGCAAGGCACTGGGCAAAATTAATGTTTGCCGCCTTTGAAGCGCTGTAGGGCGGATCCGTCTGTGAGCCCATCTGACCTGCGACCGATGAAATAAAAACCATTGAGCCATCTTTTTGCCCCATCATCACTGGGGCTATCGCATGGGCAATATTAACCATGCCCATGATGTTAACTTCCAGCACTCTTGGCCAATCAGCGGGTTCAAGATTTGTGAAAGGGAATCCAAATTTTCCAGAACCAATTGCAGCACAATGTACCAGGTGATCAACACGGCTAAAAACAGCCAATGTACTTTTCAATGCCTCGTTAACAGAAAAGATGTTTGTCACATCAACTTTTAACCCGACAACTTTTACACCAAATTCATTGATTAAATCTTTTGCCAGGGAAAGCACATTATCAGAAAGATCCCATAAAAATAAATTAGCCCCCTCGCTGGCAAAAAGCCTGGCGGTTGCCAATCCGATGCCACTTGCACCGCCTGTCACTACCACAACTTTTTGATTAAGTCCAAGATCCATAATCAATTTTCCAATATCAAAAAACTTTACTTCATACCAATGGTGGAAAGACTGGAAAAACAGCCTTGGCGACCCTCATCACATTACCACCGATGATTTTCTTAACATCCTCGTCGCGATAGCCCCTCTGCACAAGTCCAACTGTGAATAATGGCCAGTTTGTCCAAGATATACTCTCCCTGGCAGATTCTGTTGCGGTAAGTGTCTCTTTGGGCCACAGAGATGCAAAGCGATCCCTAGACTTCCTACGCGGGGGTATTTTTACTGAATTATCCCCCGTGGGCCTTGATGAATAAGCCACATCTGTTCCTATAGCGACATGGTCTATTCCAACTTTTTTCACAATGTAATCAATGTGATCAAGAAACGCGGTTATATCACACTTGGCCCCAAGAAACTGCGAAATGCAACAAACACCCGCGTAACCACCGGAATCAGCCAGCGCTTTGAGAACCTCATCGGGCTTGCTACGAATATGATGGTGCAATCCCGCAGCGGTAGTATGACTCGCGACAACTGGCTTGGAACTTACCTTTGCAGCTTCAAGGCTTGTACGCCAACCGGAATGCGCAATATCAACCAAAACCCCCTGCTTATTCATTTCAGCGACAGCCCTTCTGCCAAAATCACTCAAACCACCATTTGCAGTTTCAGCACAACCATCACCCAGCATGTTACGACGCTGATAAGTGACATGCATCATACGGATGCCCATCTGAAAAAACACACGAATGTACCTGAGTTCTTCTTCAACTGAATTCCAATCTTGAGGAAGAGGCACTCCGTTACCTGTTAGATAAAGACAATGACGACCTGATTTTTTCACCGACTCAATATCCGATGGAGTGACAGCCTTGGAAAGAAAAGATTTCAACATGTCGGTGAGGAAAGTAAAACGGGCAAGTCTTTTGACCAAACGCTGGGGATGCTGGCACTCTTCTCCCGCGTTCTGATAAATACAGGTAACCCCCGAGGCTCGAAAAGCCATCATTAATTCCTCGCGCTCCCTCAAATCTGAAACAGCACGAGTCATCCCCATATCCTCGGTAACATCCTGAAGTTCAATATCGGAGGCGCCCTCTTCAATCATCTTTGCAAGAAGCATAGGGTCGTTTGCAGCACGGGGAGAAAATGCGTAACCATCAAACACCAATGATTCGGAATGCAACTTCAAGCCATGCTCAAGTTGCTTTGGCGTGGGTTTAAGAATATCCAGGCAAATTTGCCTGGCTCTAGAAATTGACTTATTTTCTCGAATCAACTCATCAATTCTGGAATTTTCCAGTGGATTGGAATCACCCGCCTTGGAAAAATCCGCCATAGAAAATGCTGCAGCGCCAAATGCGGTAGCTTTAAGCAATGAACGCCTTGTATTTGCAGTGGAATTTTCATCTTTTCTTCTTTGGGATGCCATACCAACTCCTTTATGCGCTTTGATTACAATTACTTTAGCCGAACAACAACCTCACATCCTTATTAATTCCCATAACTAAACTAACTGGATTGGTACCGATATGATTTTCTGTTAAGATACGGTTAATTCAAAAGCACTTGCCTCATTTTAACAAAGCCATGAAAACATTATATTCAACACTGCTTCTTTTAATCTTCGGAGGCGTTTTTCTCATGGCCGATGAAAAAAACAGGTTATTATTCAATTTTGATAGTCCTGCAATCGAAAAGACATGGGTAACCGTAAATGACAATGTTATGGGTGGCGTTTCTGATGGAAATTTCAAAATAACCAATGAAAAAGCCCTCTTCTTTTATGGTAACCTCTCACTTGAAAACAATGGTGGCTTTGCTTCCGTGAGAAGCATCCCAACCAAGCTGGCATTAAAGAAAAATGATTCGATATCATTCCAAGCCAAAGGTGATGGCAGGGAATACACGATAAATCTCTACACCAACAAGAGACTTACCGCATTTTCATATCGCCAAGCTTTTCAAACCAAAAAAGGAGAATGGCTTGATTTAAGTTTTCCATTGTCAAAGTTTGTCGCAACTTCCTTTGGACGAACCATCCCAAATTCTCCACCTGTAAATTCTGAGGAGATTGAATCTATCGGATTCATGCTGGGAGATAAAAAATCTGGAACATTTGAAATAACATTCAAAAATATAACTATAAGGCAAGGGAGTGAATGACTTAAAAATCAAGGGAGAAGGGAACGCACCATCCTCAATCCACGGCTATTGCTTCGATCATCAGGCTTTGCGTTATGACGATCAGCACTTCTCACAGCACTTATTTCGCTGTAAAAACAGCCGCTTCTCAGACACCGCGAGATATTGCTTGAAATATTCCTATCCTGTAATTGCATGAAAAAGTCCTCATCTTCCCCTTTCAGATCATAATAACCTTCATAAATGTCAAGACACCATTCAAAGGCATTTCCACCAGTATCGAACAAACCGAAATCATTAGGCCTTAAAGTGCCCACGGGCCAAAGCTGATTCTGTGAATTCCCTGCGAAAAAACCATAACGATCCAATAAACGATAATCTGATCCATGGTAAAAGGCTTTTGTGGAACCTCCACGGTGAAAATACTCAAATTCCGCCTCAGTAGGCATCCTATATCCTTTTTTCTTGAGTGGCTCATCAACTATCTTCATCCCTTGATCATATAAACCTTCTTCATTTGGCAAATAAACACAATCTTCCTTGGAAAATTCTTTTTCGGTCAGAAGATTACAATACCGGGCGCAATCATACCAAGAAATACAACACATTGCGGTGTCCGGGGTTTTAGCATATTTCTCTATGTACCTTTGCTCTGGAATCAATGCCAAAAACTCATTAATGGTCACTTCCTTCTGGCCAACAGCAATTGATTTCGAAATATACCTTGGGTGATATTCCTCAGAATCATAGCGTAACGGTTCATCATAAGGGGAACCCATCGTATACCTGACGGGCCCACCAACAACAACAAAAGTCTGACCCATGGAATTAACAAACCATTTTTTCTCAATATTTGGTTTTGATTTTAGGACCTCAATTATCCGATCACACTCCTTTTCCAAACCCCACCGTTTTCTCAACAACCAATCCAGAGCGCCATGTAAACCGGAATCAGGATTATTCAGATACATATCCAGAAACATCCCAGACCAATCATTCCTGGCTTTCGCGTCAACCGATTCCAAACTCAAATCTCCGAGGGCAATGACCAATGATCTTTTTGAAGCGATATCGGAAGTCTTTTTAATTTGATCCATGATCCGGGAAGGCGCGACATTCAAGCAACCCAGCATCAACATGCATTTGCTTTTAGCTGTCAGATCGGATGAAAAAACAGAAAACCCGGAATCATCCCCAAGCGAAATTTGAATAGCCGCGGCGACCCCCTGCCGATCTTGGAATCTTAAATCCTGCTCAAAACCAGCACCAAGATATGACTCCGATCTTGTTTTTCTCACAATTTGCAGCATTTCATTTTTCAAGGGCAACATCTTTTCCATTATCAAAATTGCATTTTGAGGTTCACAGGCCAACATCAAGTCAAACAACTTTGAACAATCATTCCGGACAAATTCCGAGCAAAGTGCAGTGGCAAAATATCTCTCTGAAGCGACATTTTCCTTACGAGCAATTTTCGGCAATAATAAAGGATACAATTTGTCACCCAAAGGCCGGTATACCTCAATCCAATCGGACAACAACAATTTGTTTTCGGCGATTAATTTCTCACATATTTTCGGCAAATAATCCACAAGACCAGAATTATCTGGGTCCCAAATAGCAAGGGCACCAGCGATCCTTAACAATCCATCGGAATCAACCACTTTGATCTTATCCAAGACGATATCAACCAATGGCTTCTTGAATGGTTCCAGCCTTTTTATAATAACAAGTAAATTTGAGACCTTTGCATTCAACATATGATCACAAAGTTCAATATTAAGCTGTGGATCCTGACCTCTAAGCCCTAGGATGGCATTGACTCTTCTTGGATCAGTTTTATCCATCATCTCTAGTTCCTGGTGATAAATAGATGATGTACGAGAAATAAACTCATCAGATTTCTCCAGCGCCTTTAAAAGAGCTTTACCCTCCGCGAACAATACGCCGGAAACCACGGCTTTGGCTTTTCCATCCAAATCTTTCTCATTTCCACGATGAATCAACCAGACTGAAAAACTTAAGAGAATTATAACCGCAACCAAAAATACACCGATCCACCTTCGGTTTAGGCCGACATTTTTAGGAGCATCTGATTTGATTTGGGAATCACAATACGACTTTAAATCAACTGAAAATTCTCTTGCTGTGGCATACCGATCCTCCCTGTTTTTAGATAGTGCCTTTAGGCATATGCGATCAACTTCAGAGGGAACTTCGGAATTGATCCTTGAAGGGGGAGAAATATCAGCTTTCGTTACTTTCTCAACTATTTCAGCAAGGCTGCCTCCGGTAAAAAGCCTTTTTCCTGTGATCAACTCATAAAAAACCACACCCATGCTGAAAACATCAGACCTGCAATCAATTTGATTGCCCTGAGCCTGTTCGGGACTCATGTAAGCTGGAGTCCCGTTCAAATCCGAATCGCCAATTGAAAACGAGACCTTAAGTGCCAACCCAAAATCCGCCACATGCGGTTTTCCAGTTTGGTCGACCAAAATGTTATCAGGCTTTATATCCCGGTGAACCAAACCCTTCTCGTGCGCATGACCCAAGGCCTCCGCAACTGAAATTATTAGTGAAATTGATTCCTGCAAGGAAAATCTAACAAGCTTCACTTTATCCGCAAGGCTGTATCCATCGATGAATTTTGAAATAAAAAACACATCATCGTTATCCGTGTTTCCTGCATCGTAAACGGGAACAATATGAGGGTGATCCAACCCGGCTAAAATCCGGGCTTCCTCGAAAAATATTTCCCAGCGTTCCTGCTCTTTGAAGGATTTTTTTGCGACTTTGATGGCAACCAACCTATCCAACTTTTCATCTCTTGCAAGGAAAACCCTGCCAAAAGAACCTTCGCCGATCTGCCTTTCAACCCTGTAGCGTCCGAGAATAAACTTGGATTGATTAGGATTAAAGTTCTCAATAAGACTTGAGCCTGACATTGATTCAATGCCAGATATAGACTGTAATCCAATCGAACTACTTCGAATGATGGTTTCATCGAAAGCAAAACCTGACTTTTTGCTATCCTCAGTTGAACAAATTTTTGACTTGTCATTCATCCAACTGACTCCAGCATCAGTTATTTAAAGATAAACAATTTCAAGACAGACTATTGACTGACTAGTAGTTGATTGACAATTGTAACTTAAAACAATTAAAACACCCAGTTAAAACAGTTCAAGGTCAGCAGTCACACAATCCTTAATCTTTTTTTCATAATTGCAATTTGTGCTACCATGGGGCGTTTTCATGGTTTATGTTTCAATAGAGGATATTTTAAATTTAAAAATGGAATCGTTTTAATGCGTATCAACAGAATACTTTTTTTACTTCTGGCCATTTCTTTGATGTGGACTACAAAACTTTTTGCTGAAGATTTTGGCGAATCCTTATTCGAAAGTATCACTAGCCGTGAAGATATCTCATGGAATCTAGCTAAAAAAATCTGGGACTTTGCTGAACCAGGGTATCTTGAAAAGCAATCTTCAAAACTACTTGAGGATTACCTTTCCAAGGAAGGCTTTGTCATTAAAAAATCTGTGGCGGGTATACCCACAGCCTTCACAGCTACCATGGGTTCAGGAAAACCCATCATAGCGATTTTGGGAGAGTATGACGCCCTTCCTGAGCTTTCACAAGAATCTGTGCCTTTTCGAAAAGCCAGGGATGTTGGTAATGGTTACGGTCAAGCCTGCGGCCATCATTTATTTGGTGTAGCTTCGGCAAATGCCGCGATAGCAATAGGCGAAGCCATCAAGGCTGGAAAGATAAAAGGCACGGTAAGATTTTATGGCTGTCCCGCGGAAGAAGGTGGCGCTGCAAAGGCCGTCATGGTGAGAGAAGGATTGTTTAATGATGTTGATATAGCCCTTCATTGGCATCCTGGAAGTCGTAATGCCGCCGGAGATTCCTCTTGCCTCGCCCGGGTCGCGGTAAAATTTCGATTTCATGGCCAAGCAGCCCATGCGGCAGGGTCACCTGAAAAGGGTCGATCCGCACTCGATGGTCTTTTACTCGCAATTCACGCGATTGAATTAATGCGAGAACACACTCCTGAAGGCACAAGGCTTCACCACACCATCACATCCGGTGGAGGAGCCGCAAATGTTGTTCCTGAATTTGCCGAAGGCTTTTTTTATGTAAGGCATCCCAAGGCGGAAGTTGTCAAGACACTATGGCCAAGATTGTTAAAGTGCGCTCAAGGCGCAGCGCTAGCGACAGAGACCAGGCTTGAAGTGGTTCCCCTTGGTGGCACCATGGAAATTCTTCCCAACGACACGCTGGCGAATGTGACCAGAAAAAACCTTATTTCCTTGAACAATATTGATTACAACAAAGATGAAATGGCTTTTGCCCTTCGTATCCGGGAAACTTTCCCAGACAAAAACATTCCAATCGAATCCCTAAGAGATGTGCAAAATCTCTCAGGCAAGACAACCATGGGTTCGACTGATGTCGGAGATGTTTCATGGATAGTCCCGACCACGGGATTCAGTGCTGCAACCTGGGTTCCCGGAACACCCGGCCATTCCTGGCAAGCGGTGGCATGCGGAGGAACCACCATAGGCAAAAAAGGAATGATGCTCGCATCAAAGGTGCTTGCGGCAACGGCAAAGGATCTTTTTGAATCCCCGGAACTGATTCAGAAAGCCAAGGAGGAACTAGCCAGGAAACTGGAGGGTAAAAAGTATGATCCATTATTGGAAAAAGAGCAAAAGCCTCCATTGGATTACCGCCTGCCGGGCAAGCGATCAAGTTCTGAATAATCAAGACATTAAGGATTTATCGATTGTATTCAATTTAAAATGAACAGATAATAAACAACTGAAAATAATCGCCAGGGCATTTTAAATACCATTGAATTCATGGTTTTAAAAGATTTATGGATTTTATAAATGCGCTTTTTTAAGACACAAATGATTCTTTTGATTTTATTCACATCTATTTCTCAAAGTTCGGAAGAATTATCACAAAAAAATCCAGAAAATCTAGAATCGAATGTTTATGCCTCCCTCAAAGTTTATTGCCATTCATGTCATTCACAAACAACCAAAAATAAAAATGGAAATTTCAAACTTGAGCAACTTACTTCTGATTTTTCCAATCCCAAAACCAGGGAAGCTTGGTTGCTAATTGTTGAAAGAATAAAATCAGGCGAGATGCCACCAAAAGAAAAACCAAAACCTTCGAAAAAAGAAATTGAAGAAATCTTCAATTGGGTCCAATCATGTGTGAAAATCGCAGATTCAACTCAATCAATTGATGGCCGCGTGGTTCTTCGAAGACTCAATAACACCGAATATGAAAATACCTTGCGAGACTTGCTTGGTGTTCCCTTGGAATTGAAAGCGATACTCCCACAGGATGGAACCGCCAATGGTTTCGACAATATTGGAGAGGCCTTGCACACATCATCATTCCTGATGGATAAATATTTGGAAGGTGCGGATATCGCTTTGAAAGCCTCAATTGCGAATTTTCCACAACCACCCCTTTTTAAAAAACAATACAGCCTTAAAGACATGCACCCTGTAAAAACCACGACAGAAAAAGTTTTCAGAAATAAAGAAGATGGGACAGTGGTTTGTTTTTCCTCATCACCATGGCAAGCCGTCACCTTGTCCTCTTTCTATCCTGCCGACAGGGGTAGATATAAATTTCGAATTTCAGCATCGGGCGTTCAAAGCAATGGTAAACCAGTGGTTTACAGGGTTGATGCTGGAACCATGTGGATGAATGGAAAAAGTGAGTTGGTGGGATACTTTGATGCCCCTGCGGATAATCCAACCATTCTTGAATTCACATGGGACTTGGAACCTCGTGGAACCATCCGAATCCTTCCCTATGGTCTGGCAAATTCCCAATCTGTTAACAAAATTGGAGCTGACTCCTATGATGGACCGGGGCTGGCAATCCAATGGGTTGAAGTTGAAGGACCTATTTATGAATCCTGGCCTCCACCCAGCCACCAGCGTATCTTTGGTGATCTCCCAACAAAACCTGCTCCAATCTACAATTTCAGCAAGCGTGTTGAAATTTCATCCACCAACCCCGAGTTTGATGCGGAAAAAATAATTCGAAACTTTGCCAAAAAAGCTTTTCGAAGGACAATAACCACCGAGGAGATCCAACCATATCTAAGTCTTGTCAAAACCCGACTGGATGAAAAATATTCATTCGAACAAGCTATCCGGGTCGGTTTAATGGCAATCCTGGTCTCCAAGGACTTTCTTTTTCTTCAAGAAAAGCGTGGCAAACTCGATAATTTTGCAATCGCGAATCGACTATCCTATTTTCTATGGAGCACCATGCCGGATGAGGAACTCTTGGAACTTGCGGAACAAAAGAAACTTAACGATCCGGAAGTCCTGCGTGCCCAAGTTGAGCGAATGCTGAAAAACCCCAAAGCTTCTTCCTTCACAAAGAATTTCACAGGGCAATGGCTTAACCTCAGGGAAATAGACGCCACAATCCCCAGCCAGATCATTTATCCCCATTATGATGAAATGCTCAAGGCATCCATGCTTAGGGAAACCTACCTTTTTTTTGAGGAGGTTCTCAAAAATGATTTAAGTATAACCAACTTCATCGCATCTGATTTCTCTATGCTAAATGGAAGACTTGCCAAGCATTACAACATACCTGGTGTTGATGGATGGGAATTTCGAAAAGTGCAACTTCCAAAAGACAGCCATCGGGGCGGTCTTCTAACAATGGCCAGTGTTTTAAAAGTTACAGCAAATGGGACATACACTTCCCCAATACTTCGTGGTTCGTGGGTGCTTGAAAGAATCCTCGGAACACCGCCTCCCCGCCCTCCTGAGGGTATCTCTGCTGTCGAACCAGACATACGCGGAGCAACAACCATAAGGGAACAACTTTCAAAGCACAGATCCATGGAATCCTGCGCTTCATGTCATACCAAAATCGACCCTCTCGGCTTTGCAATGGAAAGCTACGATGTTATTGGCGGCTGGCGGGATTATTATGTGCTTGATGGCAGACCCGCTTATTTCCGCCAAGGTCGCAAAATCGATCCTTCAGATGTACTTCCCGACGGCAGAAAATTTGCCAACATCGATGAATTGAAACTTCTTCTATTGGAAGACAAAAACCTAATAACCCGAGCGCTCACTGAGCGTTTGGTCACTTATGCCACCGGGGCCCCAATAAAAAAGATCGACCAATCCGGCATAGATAAGATCATTGCAAAAATCGGGGAAAAGGGCCATGGATTCAAATCATTAATACACGAGATAGTCGCGAGCGATTTCTTTCTTAACAAGTAACCAGGTGAATTCAAACATGCTTTCAAAACCAGACCGCAGGAATTTTCTCAGGGCATCAGGAGTTTCACTTGCACTCCCCTGGCTTGAGGCGTTTGCCCAATCCCCCGCCTCTATTGTTCCTAGACGAATGGTTTGTATTTGCACGCCATTGGGCCTGCACCCAGCATATTTTTTCCCAAGTGAAAAAGGAGAAAATTACAAAGCAACCCCATACCTTGAGACACTTGCACCATTTAAGAATGATTTCACTGTTATATCAGGGCTTTCCCATCCCGATGTCGGATCCAGCCACGATTCAATTTATAGCTTTCTTACCGCTGCTCCACACCCTGAAAGGAGGGCGGGATTCCGAAATTCCATTTCATTGGATCAATATGCAGCTTCTTTCATTGGTGATCAAACCAGATTTCCCAGCCTTGTTCTTTCTTGCGAAGGTTTCAGCCTTTCATGGACCCGTAGCGGGGCGATTGTTCCCTCAGATAGTTTCCCTTCGAGCGTTTTTGCCAAGCTTTTCCTTGAAGGCCGCCCTGATGAGGTTCAATCTCAAATTCAACGACTTCGAGATGGCAGAAGTATTCTTGACACAGTTTCTGAACAAGCCAAGGCAATGAACCCGGGATTGGGAAATCTTGACCGGTCCAAACTTGATGAATACTTCACCAGTGTTCGTGAGTTGGAAAAAAATCTTGCAACTTCCGAGGGCTGGTCTAAAAAACCCAAGCCCAAAGTTGATGCGAAACAACCAGTTAACATCACTAATGGTGCTGATGTTGCCGGCAAGGCGAGATTGATGTTTGACCTCACCCACCTTGCCCTTCAAACCGACTCTTCTCGCTTGATCACTATTCTCCTATTGGGAACAAGTCTGGTTCCCCCGATACCAGGGGTTAATCTAGGCCATCACGATCTATCACATCATGGCCAAGACCCGTTAAAAATCGCACAGTTAAAAACTGTTGAAATTGAAAAAATGAAAACATTTTCTGCTTTTATAAAGAAACTCAAGGAATCAAAAGAGCAGGATGCCAGCCTACTGGATAGAACATCCGTGTTTTTTAGTAGCAATCTTGGAAATGCAAGCAACCATTCCACCAAAAACCTTCCAGTGATCCTTGCGGGTGGCGGATACAGGCATGGCAAGCACCTTGTATTCAATCCGGAAAGTCCACCACCCTTGTCAAACCTTTATGTCAGTATGCTCCAGCGTACAGGCATAAATACAGATAAATTCGGAACGAGCACTGGCAGATTGAATGGACTTGATTTCGCAAATTAAAATCAAATGCGGACTCTCAATAAATTACTAACGAACAGCATCGAAATAACCTGAAAACTCCCGGATGGCTTGCGGTGGCACCCGGTCTGCGGGTTTAGCAGGGTCAGCCAGTTCAAATGCAATACCTAGTGGGGATCTACCTGGGCGGGCACCACCAGTGTATGATCCTTCCCCCCAGTGATCCCCAATCACAACAATATTAAACTTTGAAATCGTTCGCTTGATTGGATCATAAGATATTACCCCTTGGACAATCGCATCGTATCCCCGTTTTGAATTTTTGGAATCCGACTCAGTGGATAGCAATATACCCCCAAGCAACTTCAATTTAACCTCATTTGCCATCACACTTTCAACATTAAGTTTAAGCGAGGCTTTACGCACATCATTTCTAGCCCACATGGGAGGTTCCCCGCGGGTGTTGTCTATCAAATGAAAACGAGTAATTCGATAAATCAAATTTTCTGGAATCACAATTTCATGACCAACCTTGGGATCCATGGGAAGCATAGCCTGCCACTCTGGTTCACGAATCCATAAATGATCATGTGAAGCACGGTTGCCTCCCGGAAACTTGCAGGTTCCATGACAGTAAAAATCATTTTCCTTTTCAAGTATGCGGGCATGAACATTGACAACAAGAGTACCCTTTGACAATGAAGGGACATACCTAGGATCAATTTTTTGCAGGTCAGGGACAAAAGCTTTTGCGGCTTTTCTCTCAGCCGCATTAAGATTACCCCAAGCCTTCAAGGCACTTTGCAAGAATGCAAGCATAACATCCGGATCTTGGCTGTTTCGAAACTGTAAAAGCTTACCATCAGCGGTAAAAGCATAAATCCCCTGCCTTGTACCACCGCCTTGGCCTTTGCGCGGTCCCTGATCAGCAACTTTTCGAAAAAATTCCCCCTCCGCATCCTGACGCCGACGCTGAAACCAATCATCCATGGCCACAGGCACAAAATTCTTGTTTACCACCTCTATGATTTTAGAGTCCGCAAAAGTGAGCTCACGGCCCACGACCCCATTGTTTCAGACACAACCCAACGGATGCCCATCCATTTCCCAAAGTAAAATAGGCCTGTCCTCGGAAGCGGCTTTTTTGCGAGCTTCCCAAAGATCTATCATCCATGGAATCTGCATATATTTATCTTCACCCGCATTTGGTTTTATCAATGAATGAAGTTTCTCAAATTGATCAGGCTTGATGGAGTCAACTCCGTTCGTAATTGAAAACGCAAGAAACAATCCAAACAAAGATAAAAATTTTGATCGCATTTCAACCTCTTAATAAAAAGAAAAATTTTACAAACCAAGGATTCCCTAAAGAAATAAGGCTAGAATTTATTACCAAGATCATTTGAAAGTCAAGCCGATTCAATGACCTTAGAAATTGTGCAGGAAACAGCAAATCACAACTCATATGATCATACAAAGTCGAAATCCAATACTTTTAGTCTTGTCACTCGGAGAGGAAAAATTTCTAAATGCAGATCTAAGCCTGGTTACCGCATCAAATCCACCTCCCCGAATAATTCTAAATTCACCATCCGCAGGCCCTTTCGGGTCCGTGACTTTACCATCAGGGTATTCGCCGAAAAAATCCTCACACCATTCCCATGCATTCCCATGCATGTCATATAAACCAAAACCATTGGGCTTATAAGAACCCACTGCAATCGGAACACCATGTTTTGAATCAACATAATTTGCATTTGCTGGAGTCAAAGTCTCACCAAAATGGTAACTGGATTTGGTGTTGGCCCTGCATGCGTATTCCCATTGCGCCTCCGTTGGGAGTTGAAATGATTTTTTTGTGACAGAGTTTAGTTTTTCAATGAAAACATGAGCATCCTCCCATGACACATCGGTTACAGGTAACTTTCCTCCCTTTTCCGAGCTGGGATTGTCCCCCATGACCACCTCCCATTGTTCTTGGGTTACCTCAAACCTTCCCATGAAAAAAGGCTTTGTCAAAGTGACTTCATGGATTTTTTCATTGGCGGAATAATTTTTCTCAGATTCCAATGCACCCATCAAAAACTTTCCAGCGGGGACCAAGACCATTTCAAGTTTGACACCTTTACCCAAATCAAAAACCTCAGCCATCTTTGGAATTTTTTCCTGGGTTCTAGCAAAGGCGAGGAATACAAAAAAGAACATAAAACTTGAAAATCCAATTAATTTCATGACTCACCATATTTAACCAACTTTATCAAGGAATATTTAAAGCTTAAACTCGTAAAAATAAGGTGTAAAGTCTTTCCTCTTCAGGCGATCAAATTTTGTTACAAACCTAATTGATTACCTAAAGGCTGTTTTTCCAATAATCTTTGAGCTTACATGGTGGTTCAATTGGAATAATTTGTTTATACTACAATATTGGAAAACTAATTAATTTGATAAATGGAGCTCTCGAAGGATGAAGTATTTCAATAAGTTTCTGATAAGTGGTGCAATTATCTGTTCGATGCTTGCATTGAACAACACGGCCTCAGGCCAAAAGAAAAAAGAACCGCTAAAAGGTTCTGGTGTTGACAACAAGGACCTCCTTAAACCAGGCCCAAGACCTAAAAAGCCCGAATTAGCAGCAAGTAATCTTCCTTTGCAGTTCAACAAAGGCGAACGAATTGCTCTCATAGGTAATTCAACCGCTGAAAGAATGAATCTTTTCGGACATTTTGAAGCCTTATTGCATGCTAGATTTCCTGATAAAGAACTGGTTTTTAGAAACTTTGGCAGACCGGCAGACGAAGTTGGAAACCGACAGCGTGCCAATGATTACACCAAACTTGATGATCCGTTGTTCGCATTCAACCCTGACACCTTTATTTGTTTCTTTGGTTTTAACGAATCATTTTCCGGGCCCTCTGGGATTGTTAAATTCAAATCAGATTACGAAAAGTTTCTTGATGAATACACTCAAAAATATCCCCGTGATGACGAAAAAAGCCCCCCGAGGTTTGTGATAGTATCCCCTATCGCCTTCGAAGGAAACAATGATCCTCTTCTCCCTGACGGCAAAAAAGAAAATGAAAACTTAAAACTTTATTCGGATGCTGCCAAAGCAGTTGCAGAATCCAGAAAAATCGCTTTTGTAGATATTTTCACATCAACTATTAAAGCTTTCGATGAAAAACCCGGTGCCCAATTCACCATTAATGGATGCCATTTAAACGAGAATGGTGATAAATTTGTCGGTAAATTATTGGATTCCCTGCTATTTAATAGTTCTAATCCCGCTACCAGCAATTCCGCAATGCTGGAATCGCTTCGCAAGGCAATCAACGATAAATCTTGGGTGCATTTACAAGATTACCGCATGCTTAATGGTTGGTATGTTTATGGCGGAAGGCGCACCTTTGACACCGAAACATTTCCTCGGGAATACTTAAAAATTCGTAACATGGCCACAATTCGCGACAAACGGGTATGGGATATCGCCCAAGGTAAAAATGTTCCTGAAAAAGTTGATGATTCCAAAACAGGAGACCTTTTCAATCCTCCGACTCGTTTTGGTGAACCCAGGCAGAAATATAGTGAAAATCAGGAGGGTGGCCCCAAAATCTTACCGCCCGACGACTTAATCAAAACTTGCACCGTTCCCCCTGGTTATGAAATAAAACTTTTTGCGGATGAAACCAAATTTCCTGAAATTGCCAAACCTGTGCAAATGAGCTTTGATAACAAGGGCAGACTTTGGATTTCAACAATGCCAAGTTATCCTCTTTGGAAACCGGGTGACCCAAAACCCAGTGACAAATTGGTCATCCTTGAAGACACCGATGGCGATGGGAAAGCAGACAAAAGCACTGTATTTTACGACAAATTGCATTGCCCCACTGGATTCCAATTTTACAACGGTGGCGTCCTTGTCGTTGATCAGCCACGCATTCTTTGGCTTAAAGATAGCAATGGGGATGACAAGGCTGACATTGTTGTTCATGTATTGGATGGATGGGCAACAGAAGACACGCATCATACGGTTGGCGCTTTCGAGGAAAACCATGGTGGGTTGCTGCATATGCTTGAAGGTGTCGCAATGAGCACCACGGTGGAAACTCCGTGGGGCCCATTCCGAAATTTTGGGTCCTCAGGTGCTTATGTGCTAGATCCCAGAACTTGGAAAATCAGCCATTTTGTTACTCCCGGGTATGGAAACCCCTGGTGTTATGTTTTCAATGAATGGGGCCAGGGATTTTGCGGAGATGGCACCGGAGCCAACCAGCATTGGGATACCCCTCTTTCCGGCAAACAATTCCAAGGTCGCAAGGGGATAAATTCTGTTTTCAACACCGAGGGTATGAGGCCTGTTGTTGGTAGTGAATTTTTAGTTTCCAGGCAATTCCCCGATGATGTCCAGGGGCAATTTATTTACGCATGCGTCATTAATATGAATGGTATTCCACGCTGGACTTTTTCAGATGATGGGGCAGGCTACAAAGGCACAAGGGTTAGACATGACCCCAATGATGCAAAAACCCCATTTGATCTAATCAAGAGCACTGACAAACATTTTAGACCGGTCGACCCTCAAATTGGACCTGATGGCGCCCTTTGGTTTGGGGATTGGGCAAACCCCCTCATCGGACATATGCAATACAGCCAACGAGACCCAAATCGTGATCATGTGCACGGAAGAATATACCGTCTTGTTTATAAGGATAAACCACTCCTCAAACCAGTAACTCAGTTTGGCAAACCAGTGCCCGAATTGCTCTCACAGTTGGGCGAACATGAGTTACGGACCCGAGCAAGGGCGAGAAATGAAATCCATTCCCACAGCGCAGAAAAGGTTTTGCCAATTGTGAAAGAGTGGGTTTCCAAACTTGACAAATCCAACAAGGATTACGATCGTCTATGCTGCGAGGCTTTGTGGATTCAACAAAGCTTCCATGCTGTGGATGTCGAA
Source organism: Planctomycetia bacterium (assembly GCA_005786805.1). Lineage (GTDB taxonomy): Bacteria > Planctomycetota > Planctomycetia > Gemmatales > Gemmataceae > UBA969. The sequence goes on from SYCV01000255.1 coordinate 34,395, forward strand.
CTAGTCAAACAAGTTTTAGCATGCAAGACGAATGATGCGCGTGCCGCTGCCACTCGAATTATTGCTGATGAGCGCGACTATTTGACTGGCGCATTTGATCTTCTCAAGGCTGCTTCCCTTGATTCCAATCCCAGGACAAGGGCCGAAGCGCTAAGAGGGTTGAGTTATTATTCAACCACCGAGGCGGCAAATGCTGTTCTGGAATCGTTGCGCTTAAACCCGCCTGACAACTACACCCAGTACACTGGTGAAGCAGCATTGGGGGCGAACTTAAATGGCTGGAGATCGGGATACCTAAAGGGAGAACTTGCAAAGGATAACCCAGCGGGCAAAAAGCTTCTTGATAATGTCATTTCAATTGACAAAAAAGGAGCGCAAGTGATCCCCTACCTTCAAATCTTATTAGGCAAGGATAGTTCCGCATTGGAACAACGCAATAAAGCCATGCAAGCCCTCGCTGATATGAAAGGTGGCGATGCGAATAATGGCAAAGAAGTATTCCGAAGAAACTGTCTCGCCTGCCACAAGGTTTTCAATGAAGGCCAGGATTTCGGACCAGACATGATGAAAGTGGGTACAAGGCTCAACAAATACAAGCTTGTTGAATCCATCATCGACCCAAATGCTGATGTTGATAAAAAATACTTATCGACGCTTATCAGCACATCAAGCGGAAAAATTGTCACAGGTTTACTTGTGAGTGAAAACAAGGATGAAGTGGTTATTTTCGATGGCAAGGTCAAACGGGTTATCAAAGTCGCCGACATCGAGGAGCGCAAGACTTTGAAACAAAGCAGCATGCCCGAGGGACTTGCGGGAACAATCTCTCCCGCGGAATTTCTTGATGTGATTGCATTTCTTGCAACATTGAAATAAAACTCAATGAGATTATCATTTAATTAAAGCCCGAGGGAATATAAACCCTTGGGCTTTATTCATTAAAACGATTAGTGTTTCCCAAATTTCCAAGCAACGATAAGCAGAAAGCTTTTTAACCACCCATCAAAAATCTAAAACGATTAATTATCAAAATCAACGAAACAAACGCTCACAATCGGGGTTAAACACATACATGGCTTTGATTTTATCAAAAAGGAGGTTTTCAATGACAATACGATTATTATTGGGTTTTGTTGCTGTTTTTGCAATTTCTAGCACTGTTGAAGCTGCGAAATCTAAACCTGAAAAAGGAACAATCACCAAGGTTCAACAAGATAGCGGCAAGGAATCTGGTTCTATTACCGTGAAAATAACTCCCAAAAATTCAAAAGGGAATACCAACGCAACTACAACATCAGAAGAAAAAACTTTCAAAATAACAGAATCCACTAAACTTGAAACAACTTCTGGAAAAAAGAAGGATACAACAAACTCCCCTGCAAAATTCAACGATCTTAAAGAAGGAAACGGCGTTATAGTTTCCAGCAACAAGAAAAAAGGCGTTGAAAGCGTAAAAATAACCAAGGCAAAAAAGAAAAAGAAAACAAACGCATAAGTAATAATTAATTAACTTTAGACTCGGTTTCTAACGGGAGACATCAATGAGGTTTATGCGCATATTTGCTTTAGCGGGATTTTCTTTATATGTGGGGTTCGGTCTTCATGCTGAAACTCCCACTGAATCAAAACCCAAGATGATCGCCATAGAAAAGTCGATTTTTGAAGACAACCTTTCAAAAGGTTTTGGGGAAGGCTGGAAAACAGCAAAGGGTAAATGGGAAAATGTTGACGGGAGTATCAAGGGATCTGAGATTCAATCTGACATGCATGGCGCTGTTTCAAGACATGATGCCAATTTCACCGATGGTGTTGTAAAGTTTAATTTCAAGCTTGAGGGAACCAAAGGAATAAGCCTTAGCTTAAATGCCACCAAAGGCCATATTTGCAGGGTAGCAATAAAACCAAGTGGATTCTCTGTGGTAAAAGATGCACAGGATAAAAAATCCGGTGATAAATCCGTGGTTCTTGCAACTGGGGACACCACCATCAAAACAGGGGAATGGCATTCCATGATTTTGGAACTTCAAGGCCCAAATATGCTGGCCACCCTTGATGGAAAAACCACAATATTCGGCTCCCACCCCGCGATAGACAAAGCAAAAGCAAACTTGGGTTTTACCGTCGCTGGGGAAAGCGCCTCCTTTAAGGATCTTAAAGTCTATTCTGGAACCCTCGCAAAAGACTGGGACAAAGCAAAAGATTCATTCATAAAAAAGCAAAACTAGCATAGCTATTAAAAAGAGAATGCATTTTGCCAATCAACAAAATGCATTCATGATTTACTTCTATCAAATTGTAGACAGCTTTACTTTGCTTTTTCTGCCTCAGCAACAAGTTCATTGACTTTTTTCTCAAGTTCTTCACCACGAAGCCCCTTGGCACGAATGACGCCCTTATGGTCAAGGATATACATTGTGGGGAAAAACCTTATGTTCCAGTCCTTCAAAATCCCCTTACGATCAGCAAACCAATGCACCCAAGGCATCTTTTCTTTCTCAAGGAAGGATTTTAATGTTTCCTTTGAATCGTCACCCGATATAGAAATCAAAGCAAAGGGCTTACCTTTCAATTTTTCATTCATTTCTCGTTCATGAGGAATCATTGCACGGCAAGGACCACACCAGGTGGCCCAAATATCTATAACCACAACTTTTCCTTTATAATTGGAAAGCTTATCGTCCTTGTCTCCATCAATATTCAAACAAAACACCTCAGGAGCCACCTTACCTATACTTAAATTTTGCAGTTCAAACAAAGCCGCCTTGATTGTATCCCCAATAGTGCCTCGACCCATCGGCACATCAGCGTATTCCTTAGAGAGTTTTTCATAAATTAATTCAGTTCTTTTGTTCAACTCTTCGGCTTGTTTAGGTCCAACTTCTCCAGCTTCTTGCTGTAGTTTTTCAGTGATAGCGTACCAGGCAAGCCCAGCGATTTTTCGATCGTCGGTGTTTTTTGCAATTTTTTCAAGAATTGCGGCACCATCTGGGGAAGAGCCTATAAACCCAATAGCTGATGCGATTTTCGGATTTTTAGAATGATCCTTGACAATAATATCAACTGCTTCTTTCATGACATTTTTATTGCCATTTCGGGCAACCATGCTCATTGCGAACACCAACGCATCAAAACATCCTTGGTCGGTGGATTTCATGGCCTTTGAAAGCGCAATAGCTTTCTTGGCAAAATCCTCCCTGGGAAGCTTGGATAAATTCTGTTGAATTTTCGGGATTAATTTCTGTTGCTCTTCAGGAGATTTTGCGTTTTTGTATTCCTGAATGACATCATCCTGTAATTTTTTGAATTCATTTCGCAAAGCATCAAGTTTAATCTGACCTTCGGATTTTTCAACATCTCCCCCAACCTTGGCGGGTGCCGCCGGTTTAGGATCATTTTTACTGGTCCCGTTATCCTGTGCGAGCAAAGGTAATACTGAAGTAAAAAAAACAAGAACAAGGAACTTGATTTTCATCGAACCCTCACGATTTAAGGAATCCAAAGAGTGGATACAAAAGCCAACTAACAATAAGATAACAGCATCAAAGAAAATAAGAAGCTAAAAACAAGCCCATTTGCTTATTTCCAATTGTAAGTAAAAACCGTCATAATCGGCGCAAAGATTGAATATCAGTACTGTTTTTTCTGTATTAACTACTGTAAACACCGTATGATGGAAGAAAATAATCAGTGGACTATCATGAGTGAAAAAATTTCCGACACAAAAGAATTTATCGCCGCAAGTGAAAACTCTGTAAAGAGTTCTGATGATTTTGCCACCATAGCAAAATCTATCGACGAAAAAGCGGTGATTAAAAACTCCAACTCAAAAAGTGCTTTATCCAGCATAAATTATCTGATGGACAATCGTTTTCATATTTTAAAACTCATTGGCAAGGGAGGCATGTGCAATGTTTATCGCGCCTTTGACACGGAATTAAAAAGAGATGTCGCGGTCAAGGTATTGAATGATAAATATCGAGGTGACACAGAGACCGACATACTAAGTAGATTTCGTAGTGAAGGCTCCACTGTTGCAAATCTTACTCATCCTGACATCATTAAAATTTATCACACATGCCAAGATCCGGTCTACGGTCCAGCCCTGATTTTGGAGCTCGTTGAGGGCTGCAATTTATCCGACCTTTTAAAAGATAAAACACTACCCGCCAAAACTGCTGCTTCAATCGCCCTTCGACTGGCTCTTGCAATTGACCATGCTCACTGTGGAAAAAACAGCATGGCATCCAAGCCAACGGCTGCAATTATTCATAGGGACCTTAAGCCGGGAAATATTCTCATATCTGGTGCCGATCAATTTTTAGAAACACCGCTTGACAGTCGCTTCCAATGCAAGATCACAGATTTCGGACTTGGTAAAAATCTTGAGCCCAACTCCGGAAACCATGAACTTACAGCATTTGGCATGATTGTTGGCACGCCATCATACATGGCACCGGAACAGGCAAAAGGAGAAAAGAATCTTACAACTGCCGTGGATATTTACGGTTTGGGTGCAATTCTTTATGAGATGTTAACAGGAAAACCACCATTCACAGGTCCGACCATTTCCGCCATACTCCGCCAAGTTTTGGAAACTGAACCCATTCCACCCTTTAAATTAGTCAATAGGATTCCCACCGACCTGAGTGCGATTTGTCTCAAATGCTTGGAAAAAGACCCTAATAGCCGATATTCATCCGCAAGGGAACTTGCAGACGACCTTGAAAAATGGCTTAACAACAAACCAACCAAAGCCAAGCTTCCCGGCACATTTGTCAAAATTTTTCGATGGGCCAAAAAACATCCATTACCCGCACTTTCTATCACAGGTTTCAGCGCACTTTTGCTTTCATTAATGGCTTTGGGATATTTCTCTTACCATCAAATGATCGAAAACCAACAATTTTTGCATGAATCTGAAAAACTTCGTTTCAAGGGTAAGATGCATGAAACATCGCTTAACACACTTAACTCGATACTAGATTTACTCAACAACAAGGACGGGACACTTTCTCGAACACCAGGATTGGAACCATTACACAACATCCTGCAAAAATTTTATTCAAGATTGGTTGAGGATTCCAAGGACGAAAAATTCATCGACCCCGTAAAACTTGCCGAGGCACATCTTAGCCTTAGCGAGTTGATGAATAAAAAAGGCAACAAGACCGACAGTGCCTTGGTATTGGAAAATGCGATTTTATTAATCCAGGATTTAAATACCCCCGACTCCAGGTTTCAATTGGCAAAAGCTTATCTATACCTGGGAGACATTCAACGTGACTTGGGCGAAAATATAAAATCATTGGGGAACCTGCAAAAAGCACTTGTGATATTTTCAGAACTCTCAAAGGACAATTCTTCCGATAAAAAACAAAGTGAAAATGCAATTGAAATGCTTGCACAAACCCATCATTCCCTTGGAACTTATCATGCGCATTTGAACACAGCTTTATCCCTCGAAAATTATTCCATGGCAATAAATCTTTTTGCCTCCCAGTTGAAACTTGACCCGGGCAATATTTTAAAACAACGAAATCTCGCCAGATCCTATGGATACAGGGGAGATGTAAACATGGACATGGAAAATTTTGTAGCTGCGGACAAGGATTACTGGGACTCCCACCATTTAAGGGAGAATGTCGCGGCTCTGCAAAAAATCAACCCGTTTTGGAACCAAGAAGACCGGAATCTTGTCACACCGCGAGTTTATAGTTCAAAGGCATTGGACAATGATAAACTCGAATCCTTGTTCCAACTGGCAAGGAGTTTTGCAAACTTTGGGACAATGCATGGCAGGATAAACCTTCTGAGCACTTCGGAGGAATTTTTTGTAAAAAGCAGGTCCATCCGCGAATACATTGTCAAAGCAAGCCCCAATGTGAATGATTTCAAATATGATTTAGCTGGCAATATTGTTGAAATATCACTTATAAGACTTAGGCGTATTGGTCAAACCCTTAATAATATTTCTGATCATTCAAACGAATTACAAAACATAGGGCAAGATCTTGAATATGCCATCAATGATATTTACGAACCTGTGATCAGGTCAGACAGGGCAATTCCTTTCCTGCGTGGACAGGGAGAAGCACAAACAGTGCGCTGCCAATTGGAATGGCTTCGAAATGGCGATCCTGATTCAAAACTTTTCCGCGACACAGAGTTCTACCTTTCGCAAAAATACCCCGATGCCCAATACGACACATACAACCTTGCAAAAATATACGCGATGCGCGCCCATCTTTATGAAAAAAAGAAACCAAAAGAATCAGATGAATATTCAGCGAAGGCACTGGATGCGATCAAAAAATGTGTAAAAACAAATTCAGGTTTTTCAAGGCTGGAGGAAGCTAAAAAAGATCCTGTTTTCAGAAAGCTACCCATACTTGTAGCATTTTTAGACGCAAGAAATTGAATTTTGCATTTTTATCGGAGCAATTAATTTGAAGTATCGCATTCTTGGTAAAACTGATTTTCATGTTTCTGAAATCGGTTTTGGCGCCTGGGCTATTGGTGGAAGCTGGGGACCGCAGTCTGATGCCGATTCAATTGACGCGTTAAACATGGCACTCGACAATGGTGTCAATTTCATTGATACCGCAGAGGTATATGGGAACGGTAGAAGTGAAAAAATAATTGCTGAAGTTCTCAAAAACCGTAAAAACAAGGTTTTTGTTGCAACAAAAACTCCCCCGGTTCAAGGAAAATGGCCACCTTCTCCCTATTGCAAGGCAGATGATCGGTACCCCGAAGTTTATTTGCGAAAAAATATTGATGAAAGAAGAAAAAATCTAGGGGTTGACTGCATTGACCTTTTACAACTTCACACATGGACTAGGGCATGGAATCGAAATCCAACTCCCTTGGATGCTCTAAAAAAATTACAGTCCGCTGGAACAATCAAACATATTGGTATTTCTACACCCGAGCACGACCAAGATTCGCTCATCGACCTTATGCGGAAGGGATATCTCGATGTAATCCAAGTTATTTACAACATATTTGAACAGGACCCTGTTTCAGAACTTTTACCAGCAGCAATTGAACATAATGTTGGTGTCATCATACGAGTGGCTTTTGATGAGGGTTCTTTGACCGGAAAATATGAAGCTGGCCAAGAATTTCATGCGGATGATTTTCGCAGCAGGTATTTCCAATCTGATCGCCTTGACCGCACGGTTTCAAGAGTTGAACGCATAAGGGAAGACCTTGATAAAATCCTCCCCAAAGACACCTACACCATGGCGGATGTCGCCCTTCGATTTGTTCTAGCACACCCTGCCGTAAGCACCATCATCCCAGGTATTCGCAATGTAACCCAAGCACAAGCCAATACCAAAGTTTCAGATATGCCCGCATTGCCTGATCCAGTGATTCACAAATTACGGGAACATTATTGGCGCAGGGGAATCTGGTACGGGGGAAAGTGAACTTTAATTAAAACCTACACTTTGGATTATCTCGCATTGAAATTACCCCGCAGTATAATGAAACTGACAAGACCATCCTTGACATAAAACGGAGTTTTGTGCGTGGGCAGAAATGTATTGGTTTTATTGATTTTCACAATCCTCCCTAAGTGCCAATTGCTTGCGGAAGACTCTGTAAATTTCAGCAGGCATATCCTACCCATTCTTTCTGAAAATTGTTTTTCATGTCATGGGCCAGACCAATCAAATAGGAAAGCAGGTTTAAGACTTGACACCGCTGAGGGTGCATTAAAGGTCATTGATCTTAAAAATCCAGACAAAAGTGAATTGATTGAAAGAATCACCTCAAAAGATGAAGCAATCGTGATGCCACCTCCTGAGAGTCATAAAAAGACACTTTTAGATCATCAAGTTAAAATGGTAAAAAATTGGATTAAAGATGGCGCTAGATGGGGAAAACATTGGTCTTTTGAAATTCCATCAAAAGCCGACATTCCATTAGGTTATTCAAATCCAGTGGATGCATTTATTCGTGATAGATTGAGAAAAGAAAAGCTAAAATTTAACAATCAAGCTCCCGCGCACACTTTGGCCAGGCGGATTTCATTTGATCTTACAGGCCTGCCCCCTTCGCCAAACGAAATCAAAGCCTTCCTTGAATCAGGGGATGAAAAGGAATATTTAAAACTCGTTGATGATCTTTTAAATTCCAAACATTTTGGGGAACGAATGGCCATGTGGTGGCTTGACGCCGCAAGGTATGCGGACACTGACGGATATCAAGGTGATGAAACACGAACCAACTGGCCTTGGCGAGATTGGGTGGTTAATGCATTCAATAATAACATGTCATTCAAACAATTCACCATTGAACAATTTGCTGGTGACCAAATCCCCAATTCTTCAATCGAACAGAAAATTGCCACATGTTTCCACCGCAATCATATGACTAATGGGGAGGGCGGTCGTGACCCTGAAGAATCAAGGACCGAATATGTAATTGACAGGATCAACACCATAGGAACTCTGTGGCTTGGCCTTACTTTAGGTTGCGCCCAGTGCCATTCACACAAATATGACCCAATATCACAAAAAGATTTTTACTCACTTACAGCATTTTTTAATTCCATCGATGAGGATGGAAAAGCTGGCAAAGGTGCTAAACCTCTAATTCCCTATGAATCACCAACAATTCCCCGCACGATAAAAGAATCTCAAACTCTCGTGGACCAAAGAAAAAAAATTGAACAGGATGAAAAACTTAAAGCACAAAAACCTTTTGATGAGTGGTTAAAAGAACTATTAAAAAATTTAAACCTAAACTATAAATCTTGGGATGCCCCCGAAGTGATAGCCTTGGAATCATCCGAAGGCACCCTTTTAAAACAACTCCCCGACTCTGCAATAACCGCAACCGGGCCAAATCCAAGGCAGGATGATTATCGTATTTCCCTTCGCTCCAACAAAAAACGAATAACTGGCCTTAAACTCGAAGTCATCGCGGACTCATCCCACACAAACAACGCGTACTCCAGAGGTAAATCCGGTTTTTTCACCCTTACTGACATCAAAGTCCAAACCCGAAAAATTAATGGATCCCAAGTTCGTGACATTCCAGTTGCAAATGCGATCGCTGACCATTCCGATGACCCCAAAAAACACTCGGGATATGGTGACATAAAAAATGTTCTTGATGATGATCCCCGTAATGGTTGGAGTACCCGAGATGCAAATAATACTCAAAATCACCATGCTATCTTCGCTCTAGCACAACCACTACAACTAGCAGAAGATGAGATCCTGATATTTGAACTTCGACATCGAAGCACTATTGGAGATGCCAACATTGGTAAATTCAAGGTTTATACGACAAGCGAACTAGGACCTGTATTAAAATCTCTCGGGGATTCTCCAACAGAAAAAGTTTCACAATTAAAAATTGAAGACATTGAAAATATTGATAAAAAGCTAAGGGAACTTTTATTTGAACAATTTCTCGCGGATCATTCCCCCTATATCCAAGCTAAATTCTCACTGGATCGTGCGATAAGACAGCTTGAAGAAACCAAAGCTGCAAAAACTACAAACATCATGGTTCTTCAAGAACGAAAAGAACCAAGAAAAACTCATGTATTAACCCGGGGGATATGGAACAAAAAAGCTGAAGAGGTGCAATTGGCGATTCCATCATCTCTTGGCAACTGGCCGGCCTCAAAACCTAAAACAAGACTAGAACTTGCCGATTGGTTGACTTCAGACAAAAATCCTCTTACCGCAAGAGTGACAGTCAATAACATCTGGCAAATGCTTTTTGGAACAGGCCTGGTAAAAACGAGTGAGGATTTCGGCCTGCAAGGTGAACAACCATCCCACCCCGAATTGCTTGACTGGCTGGCAATTTATTTCATGGAAAATAATTGGGATTTAAAAAAAATGATTCAATTAATTGTGACCAGCCAGACATATAGACAATCCTCGATCAGAAACCAAGACACAATCCTAAAGGACCCGGAAAACCGATTACTTTCACGTGGACCCCGTCATAGGCTTCCAAGTTGGATGCTAAGAGATGGCGCCTTGAAAATATCTGGCCTTTTAAACTCAGAGATTGGTGGGCCGCCTATTAAACCCTACCAACCAGAGGGTGTATGGGAAGAGATGTTCATGGGCCGGTTCAAATATGAAGCCACCGATGGCCCCGCCCAATATAAAAGAAGCCTTTATTCATTCTGGCGCAGGGCTGTAGCTCCAACATTTCTTTTTGATTCAGCGCAAAGAAGGGTATGCGAGGTGAGAATCTCACGAACAAACACCCCTCTACAAGCCTTAACCTTATTGAATGATGCAACATTTCTTGAAGCATCACTGATGCTTTCGATTAAGATTAATAGTGCGAGTCTATCTACCGATGAATCCATCAAAGCAATCATGACCCAGTTGTTATTCCGCCAACCCAATGAAATCGAATTAGCCATATTGAAAAAAGAGCATGGCAAAAACTTGGCTTTTTACGAGAATCATCCTTCTGATGCTGAAAAGTTAATAATCTCAATCAAAAGAAACATTGACTGGAATGGCGAATTAAAATTAAAAAAAATTGAACATGCAAAAATTGCCGCAAACACGCTTTTGGCAAGTATGATTTTCAACCTGGATGCGGCTGTCACAAATGAATAATCCAGTTGATAATTCCTTATGTGTTACCCGAAGACACTTTCTCGGAAAAGGAACCGGGTTATCACTAGGGTCAATCGCACTTGGCGGCCTTTTAAATAATTCACTCGCCGGTGAGGAATCCTTGAAAAAACCCGGATTCAAGCCCGCTGCCAAGCGTGTTATTTTTCTCACGCAATCGGGGGGGCCATCCCAGTTGGAATTATATGATGAGAAACCAAATCTCACGAAATGGGCGGGCAAGGAACTTCCGGATTCCATTCGCAATGGCCAGCGGCTAACGACAATGACTGCCAACCAGAAGCAATTAATAATGCCCTCAAGAGTTAAATTTTCCAGATCCTCAAAGAGTGGCGCCACGGTCGGAGAATGGCTGCCCCATGTTTTTTCCATCGCAGACGAACTGTGTTTTATAAAATCAATGCACACAGACCAGATAAACCATGCGCCCGCAATGACCCAGTTTTTAACAGGGAATCAAATTCCCGGAAAACCCAGCATCGGTTCATGGGTGAGTTATGGACTCGGAAGCGACAACAAGAATCTTCCCGAGTATCTTGTTATGATCTCGCGAATGCAACGCCCAAGTGACCAGCCCCTTTATGATCATTATTGGGGAAGTGGTTTTTTACCCTCGAGCTACCAGGGAGTTAAATTACGCAACGCCCGGGACCCCGTCTTATACCTTCGAGACCCAGATGGTTTGCCAAGTGAAATAAGACGAAATATGCTGGATGGTATTTCGAAAATGAACTATTTGAAATTGGAACAATCTAAAGATCCAGAAACTGACACCCGGATCAAACAATACGAAATGGCATACCGCATGCAGACAAGCGTTCCGGATCTTGTTGATTTTTCAAATGAAACTGAAGAAACATTCAATCTTTATGGCCCAGACTCAAGGAGGCCTGGAAGTTACGCTGCAAATTGTATCATGGCCAGAAGGCTTGCGGAGCGTGGGGTACGATTCATACAGTTATTTCATCCGGACTGGGACCACCACAGCAGGCTAAGTTCTTGGTGTGTTGCTCGTTGCAGGGATACAGACCAAGCCACCGCGGGGCTTATCAAGGACCTTAAAAGAAGAGGGCTTCTTGAAGACACCCTGGTGATTTGGGGTGGTGAATTTGGCCGAGGGGTTGCAGGGCAGGGACAATGGGACAGCACTGAGGCAGGCCGGGATCATCACCCAAGATGTTTCACAATATGGCTTGCTGGTGGTGGAATAAAACCCGGAATCACTTTCGGATCAACTGATGATTTTAGCTATAATACACAAGATGACCCCGTGCATGTTCGAGACTTGCACGCCACAGTCTTACATCTTCTTGGCATCAACCATGAACAATTGACATACCGCCATCAGGGTTTGGATGCAAAGCTGACAGGGGTCGAAAAATCAAGAGTCATAAGTAAAATTTTAATTTAAAATCATTTTTAAGGAACATTCATCATGAGAGCCATAATAAACACAGTCTTTGCCCTTTTGGGAATATTCACCCCTATGATTTTTGGGGAAGAAGCCCGGAAAGAAATAACTCTCTGGCCAAAAGGAATGCCTGAACCCAAAGTACAATCAGAATTACCGGAAACCGTAATCAAAGGCAAGGATGGAATATCGAGGAGATCGAATGTTTCTAATCCCAGACTTATAATTTTCAAACCGGATGCAGCATCAAAACAAACAAAGACCGGGGTTATTGTCGTCCCAGGGGGAGGATTTGGCATTCTTGCTGATGAGCATGAAGGCTCGGATGCTTGCAAATGGCTTGCAAAAAATGGTATCACAGCCTTTCAATTGGTGCACCGAACTCCAACCAATAAACACATGGAGCCACATGCAGGACCGGTGCAAGATTTGCAAAAAGCAATAATTGAAGTTCGAAAAAATTCTACTGATCTAAATATCGACATTGATAAAATTGGTGTACTTGGATTCTCCGCTGGGGGGCAGGTAACTTTGATTGCAGCAACCAACACCCCAAACTTCACAAATCCGGATGATAAGATTGATTTTAGACCAAATTTCACAATGCTACTTTATCCTTATAAAATTTATGACCCGATTACAAAAAAATTAAGACCTGAAATAAAAGTTGAAAATGGCATTCCCACTTCGTTTATATCGCAAGCAAGCGACGACACGGGTTCTCTTCCCCAAGGTAGCACCCTGCTATTCCTAGAATTAATCAACCGAAAGATTCCAGCCGAACTACACATTTATGAAAGAGGGGGGCACGGATTTGGAATGAATAGTCGGCCTGGCGCCACTGGACCAGGAGATTGGCAAAAACGAGCCATAGATTGGCTTTCACAACACAAACTTATTATTCAACCATGACATGGAAGTCCAAATTTTTTCTGACAACATTGTTTTATCCAACGAATCCTTAAAATATCAATGAAATTTGGAAAAGAAGATTTTGTCCTGACTAATTCAAATTAAATTGCCTACAAATGTATTCGAATAAGTCAGTCATAATTTTTATCACGATTTTTATTGGCAAGTGTCTTCTGAGCGAGAAAGATTATTAAAATGAATGATGAGATCGTCGGGATCGATCTTGGAACAACTTTTTCCCTTGCAGCCTATTCCCGCAACGGAAAAACTGAAGTGGTGCGGGATTCTAAAGGAAACTGCCTGATTCCTAGCATCATCAGCATTCATCGAGATGGTAATGTTTTCGTGGGTTCTGAGGCGAAATCACGCAGCCTTTCGGATCCCACAGACACAATCTTCAGTATCAAGCGTCTAATAGGCAGAAATCTTAAAGACCTCGAGCGGGATCTTCCATACATTCCCTATCAAATAAAAGAAACCGTAAGGGAAGATGGGAGAATCATACTTACCGTAAAAATCGGGGACAAGGATTTCACCCCAGAAGAAGTATCTGCAATAATTCTTGGTGAAGTTAAACGGCTGGCTGGGAATCCTCAAAAAGCAGTTATTACAGTACCAGCTTATTTTGATGATGCACAGCGTCAAGCGACTCGTGATGCTGGAAAAATCGCAGGCCTTGATGTACTAAGGATCATAAACGAGCCAACAGCCGCGGCACTTGCCTACGGATTGGACCGAAAGCGCTCTGGAACAATTGTCGTTTACGATCTTGGAGGTGGAACTTTTGATTGTTCAGTGCTTTCAATATCTGATGGTGTTTTCAAAGTGCTAAGCACAAATGGTGACACTCACCTTGGTGGCGATGATTTCGACCACGCAATCATGGAACTTATAATCAATGACAAGCTTCAATCAAAAAGCAAACTTACACCAGTTTCAATCGCAGCCCTGAAAATGGAAGCTGATAAAACAAAGAGAATTCTAAGCAGCGATCAAACCGCGCAATTTAATTTAAAGGAATTACCCTTTATTGGTGAAAAGCTTATCGAAATAACCAGGGAAGAATTTGAAGTGAAAGTTGCGCCACTTGTTGAACGAACTATTCAATGCTGCAAAAGAGCCCTCAAAGACGCCGGCGTGAAAAGCACATCCGTTGATGAGATCGTAATGGTTGGGGGATCGTCCAGGATACCATTGGTCAGAAAAATGGTTCAGGAATTTTTCAATAAAAAACCGCTCACATCGATAAACCCTGATGAAGCAATCGCCATAGGTGCCGCTGTTCAAGGTGAAATTTTATCAGGCAAGCGAAAGAACTTATTACTGCTTGATGTCATTCCACTTTCACTCGGTATTGAAACCCTTGGCGGGGCAATCAGTAAATTAATCCACCGAAACACGACCATACCAGCGATTGCCACCGAGCGATTTTCCACCGGTGTCGACAACCAGACTGGCATTGTTTTCAACATTTATCAGGGTGAAAGGGAACTTGCAAAGGATTGTAAAAACCTTGGCAAGTTCATTTTATCGGGTTTTCCCCCAATGCCTGCCCAAATGCCACAGGTTGACGTGTCGTTCATAGTTGATGCGAATGGAATTCTAACAGTAAGTGCCCGGGAGATCCGAAGCGGCGTCGAGGCCAGTGTGAAGGTTCAACCCGCCAGCGGACTTAGCAAGGATGAAATTGAAAATATAGTGCTGGAAAGCATTGAACATGCGGATGAGGATTTCAAACAAAGAATGCTTATCGAACTGCGCAACAAGGCTGGAATAGACCTCAATCACGCCCGTAGAATCATTTCAAACAAAGATCTCAAAATCAAACATGAGGATATGGAATTAATCGTCAATTCAATGGCATCCCTGGAAAACTCACTCAAACAAAACGACCCTGGAACCATAAAAAACATCCTAGATAAATTTCAAACCATTCTGACTCCATTCGCATCCATGGCGATGGACGCGGCAGCCAAAACTTATCTTGCAAACCAAAAGCCTGAACAACTCAACGACTTGGGAATTTAAAATGAACTGGAACAATCATCGTGAAATTGGAGAATTAATGTTTGAAAAGCACGGGAAGCTTAACCCTCTTTCCGTGAGATTCACCGACCTCCACAAATGGGTGCTTGAGATTGAAAACTTTGAGGGGAAACCTGAAGACTCCAATGAAAAAAAATTAGAGGCCATTCAAATGGCATGGTACGAGGAATGGCAAGATGAATACGGAGACAGTTAAACATCTGGATACATCTTTGAGAATTCCACGGCTATTTGAGCACCAAGTTTAGCATTTGCCAACAGTATTTTCTCGTTTGCGACAATTGTTGCACCATTAGTATAAGCACCCACCTCACGAAGAAGAAAAGGAGTGGTTGCAGGGCCTGATATTTTATTTTCCCTCGCCTTAGTAATCGCATCATCAAAAGCACTATCCCAAACTGCTTGTTCCAATGCGAATTCATTATTAACGGGAAGACAAACCAAAACTGCCGAATTTGAATATGTCCAATGGTTTAATGAAACCGAAACAACATCTTTCACACTTTGAATTTCTGATATTTTAAAACCGCTCGATCGCAAATAAAAAGCTGGAAACTCATTCACTTGAAAACCAAACACAGGAATTGCAAGTGATTCCAAGACCTCCAGTGTGGCCCCAAGATTCAATATATTCTTTGCTCCCGCACATACAACCACAACGGGATTACGAGAAAGCTCAAGCAAATCAGAAGAAATATCAGGGGCAAAATCATCGCCAAAATAATGGACTCCTCCGATTCCACCTGTTGAAAAAACTCGAATGCCAGCCTTAAAAGCCACCTTCAAACTTGCAGAAACTGTCAAGGCGGCATTTTTTTTGTGGGTTATTGCAGCACCAATATCCCTGGACCCCGCCTTTATAACTCCTTTTTCCGTTGCCAGCCTTTTGATCTCGTCTGAATCACACCCGACCGTGACGCTGCCATCCAGTATCGCAAGAGTGGCCGGGACCGCTTTTTCATCTCGAATTTCTTTCTCCATACCTAGGGCAATTTCAAGATTATTTGGATAAGGCAACCCCTGGCTTATGACTGAACTCTCAAGGGCAACAACTCCAATTTTCAAATCCATAGCCTGCCTAACGCTCGTTGCGATTCTCATGCACATCTTCCTTCTTGATCATTCCGAGATAACTAAGATAACGGTCTGAACTGATCCCTCTTCGAAAAACATGCCTTTTGATCGCACAACCTTTTTCATGCGTATGGGTGCAATCCGCGAATTCACAATAAGGAAGCATCGGCCGAAACTCCCTGAAGAAATTTTCAACCCTCGATGGCATTTGATTTGACAATTCAAAGGACCGAATACCAGGTGTATCAACCACCCAACCACCAGAATCTAGCGGAATCAACTTTGCGGAAGTGGTTGTATGCTTGCCTTTTTGATTAACTTCACTCACATCATTGACACGCAAACCAAGATTGGGTTGTACCGCATTCAATAAAGAGGATTTACCAACCCCGCTTTGCCCGCAAACCACCGATTGCTTGTTGGAAAGAATATTCCGAACTTCTGTAATTCCAGCACCAGTCTTTGTGCTGGTGAACATGACCTTGTACCCAAGTTGTGAATATAAACCAACCAACGACTGATACTGGTCCTCATTAACCAAATCAACCTTATTAAAACAAAGCACGGGGTCCAATCCTCCTTCCAATGCACCTGCGATGTATCGATCAACTAAATGCACTTTGAGGTCAGGCTGGGAAAGGGATATCACAAAAACCACTTGGTCAACATTAGCAACAATGACATGGTCTTTATTCTTGGATTTTCTGGTAAGGATTCCTTTCCTTGGCTCAACGGTCTGCACAACCCCTTCAGGAAGTTCAGAATTGTCAGATAGCCCATTTAAATCAGTTTTTTCCGCATCCTGTTTAGATTGGACCTGCTGGGGAATTATCCAAACTTTGTCACCAACTGTAACAGCACTCCGCTCCTCTGTCGCCAAGGTTTTCAGCAACCGTCTTACAGTGCAACGATAAACAATTCCAAACTCAACCTGAACTAAGATGGTCAATCCTGTGATTTGAATAACCCGGCCTGGAATTGCATTAGCCAAATCAGCAGCGGGTCGAATTTCACCACCAGAAATATTTTGATTATCATCTGTGATTATTGTTCGCTTGCGTGAAATATCCCCTTTGGCGCGAACCTGCTCAGTTCCAGAAAGGTCATCAATTTTTTCAGAATCAGATTTGAAATCGCGGGTAAAATCATTTTCACGGGGAACCTTTCCCCGGTTCTTGATGAAATCAACACGAATTTTCTTTTTCTTACTCATCTATTTTCCCATCAGCCACATTTAAATTCTATTATTACAACCCATTACTTGTTAATTATGGCATACGAATCCTAGGGCCCAATCAAACTAATCCTATTTTTTAAGCAATTAGCTCAAAATACAGGCACGCAGACTTCTAAACATATCATAATCGATTTTAAAACATAAAATTACACGCATATTTTTATATTTTCACTTTGATTGTGATTGGCATAAAGATTGCATATATAGTGTCAATTGATTCAGATTTTATGGATTCATTTATGTTGCTTGGAGCAATTAATAGTTTGATACATGCAGAAGATACTGATTCTAAAATGGAGAGCGCAATGAATGAAAATGAGATTATTGAGATTTCGTTATTATTGTCCAAGGCGCATCTAAGGCTTCTTGAAGACCTAGCGGATGCCAAAAAATGCTCTCTTGCTGAAGCAGTTCGATTGCTATTAAAACAATCGAGTAAATTAAGGTAATCAAACCAATATTTTTTGAAGGTTAGATTTTGAAGAATCTGAGATTTCCTGATGCAAAGAAACACCATGGGAATCCATTGTAACGACCACGGGAAAATCCTTGACATTCATCTCCCAAACAGCTTCGGGACTTCCAAATTTTTCCAACAAATAAACATCAGTCACCTTTTCAACACAAGAAGCATATATTTGGGCTGCCCCACCTATTGCGTGTAAATATACGCAACCATACTCCTTGCATGCCTGCAGAGTTTTAAGACCCATGCCCCCTTTCCCAATAACAGCCTTGATAGCATACTTTTTTATCACCTCAGCTTGGTAAGGTTCCTCCCGTATTGAAGTGGTAGGGCCGGCAGCTATTACTTTATATTCATTTTTATTTTTAAGAATTACAGGCCCACAATGATATATGACACCATTATTTAAAACTGGAAGCTCCCCACCTTTGAATAAAAATTTATGAACCTCATCCCGCCCGGTGAAAACCTTACCAGACAATAAGACAATATCCCCAGCATTTAAACCACGCGCTTCCGATTCTGATATTGGTGAATTCAAGCGGACAACCCTGGTGGTCGGCTTTGACGAACTTTTCCCCAATATTTCCAAATCAACGGCTGTGGAAGTCTCGCCAGGCTTTAGCATTTCAAAATTTTCATTTTGCTCCTGATAAAGCCATGATTGAACTTTTCCGGATGTGTCCAAAATGACCCCACGCCTCCTGTACGCCCAGCACATATATGCGATTGAAACAAAAAAAGAAGCGGGTAGACGGTTTAACGCACCAATTTTACATGCACCCAAAGTAAGTTTGCCCCCAAATCCCATGGGACCTATGCCAAGTTTATTTGCCTCATCTAAAACAACATTTTCAAGTTGGGATAAATGGTGATCAGGATTCACATCATCAACGGTTCTTAGCAACTGATATTTTGCAAATTCAAACCCACTGGCACGATCACCACCAATGCAAACACCTAAAAAACCAGGACCACAGCCTTTACCTTGCGCCTGCCAAACGGCATCTAAAATAGCCACTTTTACGCCAGCAAGGTCCCGGTCACAACGCACGCCGTTGATGGTTGCGGGAAGGGAATACTGGGCACTCATGTTCTCACACCCGCCACCTTTTAAGATGAGTTTGATCTCTACAAATGGTTTCTCATGTTGATGCCAGTGAAAAACAGGGGACCCCGGGCCTATATTGTCACCACTGTTTTTCCCGGTCAAACTATCCACGGAATTCTGCCTGAGATAGCCTAATTCAGTGGCTTTGGAGACAGCGGAAATCACGGCTTTTTCGATTTCAATCTGATTTGAGGAAACGGGCGTGGAAATATAAAATGTCACCGTTCCAGTATCCTGGCAGATCGGGGCACTTTTTTCCTTTGCCATCAAAATGTTTTTATGGACAAGTTCAAGTGCAAGATCTGCATTGGAACCATGTTGTTCGAGTGCCCGATTAAGTTCAATCACCTCGCGAACATCTTTTGGAAGGCTTATGGAAGTACGACGGACAAGTTCAAGAATATTTTCAAAAAACAAATCTTTCATTGTGATATACCCGTTGATTTAAAATTATCTCAGACCTAAACACCTTTTAATGCTTTCAAACAAACGCTTAAAATCTCATCCAAATCAAGTTTATTTGACCATCCCGTATATTGTCTTATCTTATTCACGGAGGGAACCCTGTGAAGGATTTCTTCAAATCCCTTTGGCATAGCATCTTCATAGGGAACGAACCTCAACCCCAAGGATGGATTTACCAGTTTTTTAATCTTCCGAGCCAAAGCGAGGATGGAAATCTCATCTTCTGTTCCAATATTAAACACATGCCCAATACACTTATCATTCCCCATTATTGCCAAGATCGCATCAACCGCATCAGTCACATGACAAAATGACCGGGTTTGAGTGCCGTCCCCATAAATGGTAAGTGGAATCCCCTTGAGCGCCTGTGATAAAAAATTAGGAATAACTGCGCCATATGATTGATTCTGCCTGGGACCAACGACATTGAAAAATCTCCCAATGAGAACTGGTACTTTTTTATCCCTGAATAGGGAAAGAAGCATGTATTCAGCCATAAGTTTGCTGCAAGCATAGGCCCACCTTGCCTTTGCTGGTTCTCCAAAAACAAGTGGAAGATCTTCTGTTAACGGTAAAACAGTAGTTTTGCCATAAACCTCACTGGTACTTGCATAAAAAACTTTTTGCGATGATTTTGCCACGGCACATATTTCCCGTACTTGGTCGAACTGTGTAATGACCGTGCCAATGGGATTTTCAATTACCCTCCTAACTCCAAGTGTGGCGGCGAGAAGATATATCTGATCAGCATTTTCAACTAGGGACTTAAGGAGATCTGTGTTTGAAACTGAATTTTCCACATACTCCAGGGAAGGTGAACTTAAACCAAAAAGATTATTAGCCTCATTCCACGGCACCTTGTCAATCACCACAACCTTGTGGCCATCTCCAAGAAGCCTTGGTACAAGATGACTTCCTATAAAACCAGCCCCGCCTGTGACAAGATATTTAGCCATGATTCACTTGATTATCAATCCTGCAGCCGGAACAACTTGCGCAAAGCGTCAATAAGGGAATGATTGGAAGAATTACCTTTTTGCATTTCTTCCGCTAGCGCACTGATAGGGCCGTGAAGGAACTGATTTTGAAGAAGGCGAAAAGCTCCCTCGATATAATCCTTGTCTTCCTTGGAAAGTTTTCCATTAAGTTTTGAAAGAAGATTGGAAACAACGGTCCTGCGTTTATTTTCAAATTCTTGGTTAAGCCTCGCAATCACAGGTCCGTTGCGCCTCCTTTCCCAATCAGCCAGGAACCTGGAAGATTCCTGCTCAACTATATTTTCAGCCTGGGGCACATGCTTCAATCTTTCCTTTAAGGTTGACTCCCTGATTTTTTGAAGATCATCGATATTAAACAAACAGGTTTGATCACCATCGTGAATTTCCGGATCGAAATCCCTCGGGACCGCAATATCAAGTATCACCAGCGATCTACCGTTGCGTTTGTGGGAAACGGAAGAATAAAATTCCTTTGAAACAATGGGCTCCCTTGAGCCGGTTGAGCTGATAATGATATCAGCATCTAGGAGAACATCAGCCAGCCTGTCCCATGTGTAAACTTCGCCGTTGCAGGCCTGGGCAAGTGCAGCACTTTTATCAGGACTGCGATTTGCGACAATTATTTTCCTAGGATTAAGCTCTTGAAGACTTTTAAGCGTAAGTTCGCCCATTTTGCCGGCACCAAGAATTGCTACAACCTTATCTCCAAAATGATCAAACACTTGCTTGACATAACCCACTGCGACACTTGAAACGGAAATATTTCCTCGAGAAATGAGTGTTTCCGTGCGAACACGCTTAGCCACTCTGCGCGCCTGCCTGAAAAGCGAGTATAGCAATGGTCCAGCGGTTGAAGAAGACGATGCAGTTTCCAAAGCACTTTTAACTTGACCGGCAATCTGCCCTTCTCCAACTATCATGCTGTCAAGACTGGCAGAGACCCGAAAAAGGTGCTTTACAGCATCCAAGGCGTTCTTGAAAAAAAAGTTTTTCTCGACCACATCACCCGGCACTTCAAAAAATTCGGAAAGAAATCTCCTGACAATCTCCCGTCCAATCACATCTAGGCTGTCTATTCCCGCAATGTATATTTCAACCCTGTTGCAAGTTGCAAGAATAACAACCTCAACATTGGAATTGGCACTAAACCAGTCAAGCGCTGCTTTGAGTCGCGAGCCATCAAAAGAGAATTTTTCCCTTATGTCAATCGGGGTATTACGAAAATTACAACATGTGACCAGAAGATTCATTTCCCCACCTCCAAAGGTATCTCATGGGGAAGAACCAAACATAGAATTAGCAAAGCAAAAACTGTTATGGTGAGTGTTGCAAGTTGTTTTCCACGCAAATGAAATCCGTAGCGAGCATACACCAACACTAGAAAAGCGACCCATAAAACCGAGGAACCGATAATTTTCGGATCAGACCACCCCGTGATTTTTTCCACATTTTTCAACATCAAATATAAACCAAGCAGCAACCCCAAAGATAACAAAGGAAAAGAAAGGGCTATGCTAAACCGCATAACTCCCTCAAGCTTCTCCAAGCTAAGCATTGCCAGGCCTTTACCAGGAGCCAGTTTGAGTTTTAATTGATTTGAGTGAAGAAGGTACATGAAACTCGCCAATGAACCAAGGCAAATAACAACGGTGGCAACCAGTAAAAAAAACACATGTAATAGACCAAGTGTTTTACTATTGGAAACTAATCCGCCAATCCTTTGCCCGGAAGCATCAATCGCAGGGGGAAAAAATGCCGCCAATGTAACCAACAAAATGATCAAAGGGAGAACAAAAACTCCCCAGGCGATTTTGCGATAGTGGATGATTCCATAAAGATAGAAAGTTGAAAGAATCCAACTTGATAAAAGCAACCAGCCAAATTGATGGGCGAGGGGAGGTTGCCACCACGCAAGATACCATGATTGAGCGAATAACCCGGCAAGTGCGAAAGTAATTTCAAGAATATTCAACAATCGGATAGGCCTGTATTGATACAGGATATTAAGCACTAGTGCCACCGTGTAACTGGCACCAAAACAGAAAAGACTTATCTTATCCAAGGTAGGCCCTTTAAACCCGAACCCGAAGTATCATCAGAAAAACGATGAAATTATTATACTTCAAAAGTTAAAGTTAAACCAAAATAGTCGGAATAATAGGTGAATAATTAAAAAATCATTCAATGCGAATTGCATAAAAGGCTGAATCACGGTCAACCAGCTTGGAGGAACCAGCTATGGCCTTAGCATCTGAGGTAAAAAGAAAACCTTGAAAAATCTGCTCTATCCTGGGGAATTTGATAATGAATTGGATAGCATGGGGTGGAGCACCAGCCTTGCCACGGACATCATATTTTTGTCCATCTTTGTCTGAGTAAAATGACCCCACCACCTCACCAAGATCATCGACCTTCAAAATTAACTTTCCAGTCCTCCTGCCGTCATCATTTAACTGATATGTGCCATTGAAATACTTCATGTCAAAATTGGGACCGACAACAATAGATTCATCCTTTTTCATAGGTTTTGCCTCGGGATGAGGTTTGTGAACAAGGTAAATTTTGGCCTTACCCAAAGGAGTGAGCCTAGGCCCGCTCTTTTCGGAATCAAAAAGAATATCCCCGCCTAATTCAGGTGGCACAACTTGGCCAAGATCAAAGCTGAACCTGAACTTGGAAAACAAAGCTATGTTTTTAGATGAAGCAATGACAGTCCGTTCTTCTCCCTCTCGATATGTTGTAAATCGCTCAAGTAAGATCATTGGGGTCGCATTATTTGCATCAATCTTCTGTCTAGCAAATTGAACCAAAGCCCTGGAGTAACGCCCTTCATTTGTCCTTACTATTATAAAACCAGCCTGAATCCCCAATAGCACTGGATCCAGATCAGAAATTTCCTTAAGAGTTAACGAATCGATCTCCCTGCAAAAGTCGTTTTCGACCATTTTCTTCAGCACAATATTTGTGTATTCATCAAAAGTGTCGGCATTTACAAAATCAGGAAGTATAAAAAAAACAAATAAAATCAACAAAAAATGATATCGATACATTTTTGCATCCGTGAAAGTAAACATAAAAATTACAAGTATTTATCTTACCAAGCCGATGTCAAAAAGGTCACTTATAATTCGCCAAATCCACTGGGCACAAGTTTCAGGCTGGAGATAAATTTTGGCTTGCGCCATGCATCCCGGAAAAATCGTGGCATCGGCATCAACGACATCAATATAAACAAGAAATTGCTGTGTCTGAGGAATAAGTTGATTTGGCACATCGGTCGCCTTTACGGGAATTGGCCCGCCTGCCTTATTGGAAAGTGCCATTGGAATTTCCTTAGCCTCGGATGAGGGAAGGCTTTCCTGTCGGATTCGTCCTTTCCAAACCTTTGAATCACGCCCCTGCACTCTTATGAAGATCTCAGGTTCCCAGGAAGATCCCGCTTGGTCATTTTTCCCTTTCAATGATTGGGCGGTGTAAAGATTCTGTCTTAATTGATTAAATTCAGATGGAACCAAAGGTAGACATACACTAAGAATCTTGGGTTCATAAATTGAAACCAGCGGCGCGTTTGGATCGTCTAAAAACAACTTTCCGATATCCTCCGCTTTTGGAGCATGGCCAATAATACCATCCCGACTGGCAAGAATCGCAAGTTTATCTTTTTTCAGCTTAACCAAAGTATCTGATTCAATTCTGGCCATATCGCCAGTTTTTACTGATTTGTTGATTTCCATTTCAATACGATCACGCTCGGACCGATCATAGGTGCGATCTTTCAAAACCAAAAGAACTCGATGGTATTTGTCACTGGCCTCAAGTTCAGTTTTCGCAGCGGAAAGCTTGGTTTCAAGTTCGTGATTGCTGAAAATAGCAAGCTCATCACCCTTGAAAACCTCTTGGCCGGGACGCACCTTGATATTTTGCAAAAATCCCGGGACAGTCACAAAAAGCTTATCCGTGGTTTCCGGCCTTGGGACCACAAGTCCATAGCCACGCAAACGATTCACGGGAAGTGGAACAGTGAAAAAAACCACAACAAGAACTGCGGCAATAAGGGCAGTCATTGTTGTTCGCGCACGATTCATATCAGGCAACCTCCCCCTGCGGAATAAATTTTTCCCAAACCTGTAAACAGGCCACCCGACCATCGAGCAAATAGAAGCCAGAGTCAAGGCGGCACTTATGACTTCAAGCTTGTAGGGTTTGAGAAACGAATACATGAAATACAGGATTGTAAAAGTGACAACCCACCTATACAAATAGCTAAAAACTGCATAGGAAATAAAAAGTGTTTTTCGCGTCGATGCCATGTAAGGTTCTGGTGGAACCTCAATCCCAAAACAATATTCAAGAGCGAGATTCTTAATGAAACGATTGGCGCGTTCCCTAAGGTTCGGAATTTCCAACCAGTCGGCAAGCGCATAATAACCATCGTATCGCATGAGCGGATTAGCATTGAAAACCACCGTGCTAACACTACATACGATCATGATGCACAGGGAAAGGTTGTTGATGAACGGGTCATTGGGTGTATTCCACCAAATAAAGGTAGCTATGGATGCGATTATGAGTTCAACATAAATCCCGGCGGCACTGATTATGATTCTGTGCCATTTATTAGGCAGGGTCCAAGCATCAGAGACATTCGCGTAAAGAGCAGGTGAAAAACAAAGGAAGAGCATGCCCATTTCATGAACTTCACCACCAAACTTTTTGCAACTGAGTCCATGGCCGAACTCATGAATCACCTTGACAATGCCCAACGCCAGCCAGAGATAGATCAAAGTTTTAAAACTGAAGAAAAACTCGTAATAATTAGGCAACTTTTTGCGAAATGTATCGAAATGGGATGCCACCAGCAAAACAGCGGCACCCATGATGCAAAGACTTATAAAAAACCAACCGAGTGTGAAAATCCAACTAAAATACTTGAGCATATGCTTAAGCACATTGTCGGGATCAAAAACAGGAACCTTGATGTAAAGAATATTGGTGAAGGCTTGGAAAAGCTCTGTTCGTTTCTTTTTCACATGCCTTTCAAACAATTGCTTGCCTGATTTGGGGGCTTCATTTTGAGCCAACCCAGCGGTCAAAAGCTGTTGGGCAAAAGCCTCGAGATCTTCAAGCCTCAAACGATCAGGACGAAATCTATCCTCATACGCCTTTTGAGCATCTTGAAGGGTTCTCTTTCCATCCATGAATTCAAGCAAAAAATGCTCATGTTCCTTAAGCCTGTAATAGCGAAGGCTAACAGGATCCTTGACAACAAAAAACTTCCTGCCCTCATAAAGCTGGGATTCGATCGACAAATCCTTGCGCAAGCGGATTTTAATCTGCTTGCGTCTTTCTAGATCTGATGAAACAGCTTCACTCATGCGGTCAAACCATCCATGCCTTGATTATTTATCCGTTGAATTTGCGGATTTTGCACCAGGTATAACCAGAGTTGCCATCCCGCCGGGATGTAACCAACCGGGATTTTTTAGATCAACCCAGATACGAACCTGCCTGGAATTTGAATCCAGGAAATTTTCATTCAGCGCGATTGTTCCTGTCAATGTTTCCTCTACTTCGCGTTTGTTTGGCAATGCCCAAACTAAAACCTGATGATCTTGGGTTCCAGTTACCGCAAAACTTCCATCGGGGGAAAATGCGCAACAAGATGAGGATCCTCCAGTCCAGATATATTGCCGAAGCTCCGCTGGCCGGGCGTTGTTAATCGGAGTTCTCCATAATTGAACCTTACCATCGCCACCACCATTGGTAATTACAGTCTTGCCATCAGGGGAATAGACCGCGAAATTCGTGAAACTGGAGGAACCTGAATTGGAATGAATAACGCCTTCAATATGCTTGTCAGAAAGTGATAAAACCCTAATTTCTTTTCCTTGGTCAAACAAAATGGTTTTTCCATCAGGACTTGCAGCCAAATGCGCGACATCCCCACTTCGCTTGTCGAAAGACAAAAGATAATTTGGCTCGATTTTTCCTGAATCAAAAGCCCATACCCGGATTGAATTATCTTTTCCAGCAGTGGTGATTTTTGATTGGCCCGCAAAACCCACAGAGGTTATCCCCGAACGATGGGCATCAGGAAATTTTTGTACAAGTTCCGTGCTTGAAATTTTCCAAACACAAAGAGAATGATCCTCACCTGCGGAAACAGCAAACTCACCATCAGGCGAAATAGCTACCGAATGAACACTTCCCCTATGGCCTGAAACCGAAGTTTTTATGGCATCTTTTTCCCTTACCGTGGCAGGAGAAAAGAAAACCAATGACCCATCAGAAAGGCCGGATACAACCTGGGATGATTTTCCACTGTAACAAGCCATGGACTTAACAGGGTGCCTTAATGTCAATGACCATAGCTGTTCCCCATTGCCTGGATTCCAAGCGCGAATACTGGAGTCTTCACTACCGGAAAAAATTGTTGTTGAACCATTCTGCTGGCAAACACCAATGGCGTTCACCTCTTGCAAATGCCCCCTCAAAACCAGCTTTGGTTGCTCAGGTTGGGAAGGTTCAACGATCACCTTTGTCTCTCGGCCGATTGTTCGCGCGTCTTGGACTTCCACCAGCCCCTCAACCCTTAGACGATCACGATTTTGAACCTGAAGCAATGGTTCAAGGTTTTTAATAGCCTCACCACGGTTCCGATAAATTGTTTTAATCACCCCGGGAATTGAACTGCGAATTTCATGCATCTTTAGAGTTGTAACAGCAGCGTTTAATTCCCTCTGGGCTTGAACCACAAGTGCCGCTTTACCTGTCTCTTCATCGATATACCTGCGCCAAAACAACTCAGCGGATCGATATTCTTCATCTGAACCAGCCCCCTTCTGCCTTAGTAAGGACTGCTGTTGAAACCTTTTGTGAGCCTCATCACGGGTTTTTTCACTGGCCCTACGGTCAGCTTCACTTGCCTCAAGTTTGGCAGCGCGAATTCCCAGGTCATCCAAAGCCAAGACAGGGTTTACTAGGGCAACCATCTGGTTTTTTTGAACCTCATCTCCAACCTCAAGCTTGAAAAAGGTTGCTTCTTTGTAATCCAATGACATCTTGCCGGGAATCAGAGGATCATCCCCACCTTTCCAAAGTCGGAATTTTTTATTCGGCTTGGCATCAAGCAAAATCAAATCATTACCGGAAACCTTATCATCCTCCACAACCAACCTGCTGATAGTAAGTTTGAAAATATCCTCAGGATGAACATCGCGCTTGGGTTTGATGTCGGTGCCGACAAACAAAAGCTTGCCGTCTTTTTCAGCGGGAATTTCCTGCCGCTCCATCGCACTGATTCGGGCGTTGGGAATCACCAATGGTTGGTTGACACCCGGCCTCGAAACGGTCACGGAAACAGGGGGTTCAACTTTAGGCTGATTATTACCCTCAACAAAACTGACTTTATTTTCCCCAACTTGGGCGACAATGTCATCATTGGCGGGGATAAAAACCAATTCATCAGTGGCTACAGCTTTTTGATAGGTGGTTTTATTGACCGCATTTAGCAAAACCACCCCAATACCAAAAAACAGGACCGTTATCGCAGACCATCTAAACATGATTATCTCCTCACCAACACTTAATTCACATTGCAATTCTATTCACAGGGGAATGACATTAAGCCCGCTGATTAAAAGAAAAACACGATCTTTTCGTAGAAAAATTCCCACAAGCCATAAAATAGTGAATAACCCATCTTTTCATTTCCACATATGATTTTCGCATGCACCTCAGTACCGGATAGCAGCAACTCACGCGGTAATTCGTACTCCTTATCAACCCCAGCCAAAGTCACGCATGCAATCACCACGGGTTCAGCCTCCATTCCGGAAGATCTTTCCGGATTGGCTTCCCCACCAATTTTCACCTTGTTCAGCTTGCCTTTAAATTTCCTTGTGGGATCACTTCTAACTATAAAATCAACATCCAACTCATCCTGTTTCAACCGGACAAAACCTTTTAAAACCTGCCCTATGTGCTGTTGCGGAATCTTTAATTCGACCTCCCATGGACCATCCACAGCCCCCAGTCGAAGCAATTCTTCCGATGGTTTCACGACTCGATTGGTGAGATTTTCCTGAAAAGCACTACTCAAGACTTTCCATTCCTTGTTACCGACTCTTAAGGATTCCTGGGGTGTAAAAACAGGTGCTTTTAATGCAAAAAAACCTTCTTTTTGGACATTCAAATCTGCGTGAGTCCTTTTAACCAACGCATCAAGTTCCCGCTCCTTGCTCATTCGAATGATGTTACTCTTCTCAGCTTCAACAAGGCTGGACAACCTCTCCGCATCCGTCCCCTTGCTTGAACGCTGTTCATACATTCGGGCATCCCGATCAGCAACCTGTATCTCCTTGCGCTGGGTTCGAATGTCTTTTTCCAGTTGACTGTCATACATGATTCCCAAGGATCGATTCTCAGATACCAAATCACCGGGCTTCACACTCAACTCTTTAATGACCCCTTCCACTGTGGAGAAGACTTTTCGTCTTATTTCATGCTGCAGTTGTCCGGTCGCATCCATCTTTAAAGGGTATGGTACAAAATAGAACATAAACCCAAGCCCAATCAAACCAATCAGGACAGCAAGGGTAATCGCTTTTGTTGCCCCACCAAGGCCCTCTTGGACTTTTGCAAGAGGCATCCAAATGTAGCGCATTGGAATTCTGCGATATTGAATTGAATTAAAAACAGCAGTTGCAGCGTGCCGACCAACCACATCAAGCCTGGCAATCAACTGTTGAGGATCAGCAGGGGGATCAAAAGATTCCATCACAAGCACGGTGCGATAGGGAGGCTTTCGATCTTTATCACGATCATCTTTAACCGGATAAACAACCAGTAATTTACTACCACTTTCAGCAAGATAGGCATCCAAGGCCGACAAAACCTTGGGAGGCAAAGTTTCTTCTTTGGTGCCACTGAACACCAACTTTTCACCCCATTCCAAGACCCTTGAGGATAGTTTTTGCATTAACCGCACAAGATTGGACCGTTTTTCAACAACATCCGCACCAGAAATAGCCTCAATTACAGGCTTTCTACCATAACAAACAGCAACGCTTAACCGATCACAGTTGATCAATCGCCTGCCATCATTCGCTATTTGATAGGCAACTTCAACAGGGTCAAGGCTTGCATGAACCAAACGAGAAAACGATTCAACTTGGGTCCAAATCTGCTGCTGGCCAAGCATCTGGCCTAACATTTGATTTCGCTGATAGCGGGTGGCGATATCAGCCATCAACGCTATATATTGCATAAAACCAGGAACAGCATTCATGGCCCTGTTCGAACCTTGAAAAACTTCAATAACACCGGTTATCTGGTTATTTAAAAGAATAGGCACAAGCAAAAGTAGAAAATCAGTTGGATTACCAGCTCCGGATTTGCCAGCTTCATCAGATGCCAAGCCACTTCTGGGAAGAAGAACGACCTGCCTGGGATTAACAACAACCTGCCTAAGGAGTTCCTCATGACTTTGCCGGGATTCCTCAGAACGATCGAGACCAACTTCCTTTAAATTGATTTGAAATTGCAGCTGAAGATTACCCTGATTTGTGCGAATCCAAAGAGCCCCCACTGGAGCGGCAAGCGATTCCAGTAGCTTCTTAAGCAACTCACCATAAAATATGCCGGGAGGAACATCAGATTCACATAGCTTTGACATTTCCTCAAGTCGTTGACTAAGGCGTTTTCGCTCTAAATCCAACGAACGAGGGTCAACTTGAGGTTCTGGAGCAGTACTCACAACAATTCACCTTAAAAAATATCAATCTTGTTCTACAATTTTAACTACTCACTATTCTACCCAAGTGGGCTAGTGAATAATAGTTAACCTTAAACAAATTGAAATTATTTTAAGAAGACCAATTGAATTATGCTGGTATATTCGACACCAACAATACCAATATGGGTAAAACAAAAAGGCAAGACAATATGCGAAATATGGGTATTATAGAAAAATAAGGCTACAAAAGCTCTCGCCTTTCTGCAGCTTCTTCCTCAAACGTTTTTACCGAGTGCACGATTTCTTGATCTTTTACAATCATTAATTTCATCATTCGCTTTAATAAATTCATGGTATCAGATGGATATACTTCCAAAACTTCTTGCAACCCCTCCACCGCAAGCAGTTGGTGGGCATTAGCTCTTTGCCCCTCTATTTCCCATAAAAAAAGTATTTTTCTTATCGATCTGCCTTTTGTCGCCCAGCGCTGAAGCTTCAACTTCAATAAAACCGGATTTTTCTCAAACTTCACCAGCTTTTCAGCCCTCGATACGAGCCAGGTCACAAACACCTTACCCACATCTTCGTTCAACCCATCCGTCATCAATTCGTCATCTAAAAACGCTGATAATTGAACTCGACTAATAAACATCAAGCCTTCCCCCGGCAACACCCGTTATTCCCCAATTAACAGGAAGGCGTATAACAAATTTTTTTTCTGCTTCAATGGCACTTTTCAAATTATAATTTCCTGTGCATTTTGGGATTGACCCACTTCCATTAAATCACTTTTTTAATCCAAGATCTGACCACACCAGATCCCTCAGCAAATTCAAAGGCAATGTGCCATGAGACAATACCGCCTCGTGATATGCCTTAAGACTGAATGCTTCACCCTTGGCATTTTGAACATCGGATCGAAGCTTGTTGAAGAATACCGCACCAGCAAAATAAGTGGATAATTGGCATGAGGATTGTTTTGACCTTATGATCTTGCCCAGCGCCTCCCCTTTGGTTTGAAAAGCCCGGTTCACAAGCAAATCCAAAGCCTCATCATCAGTCATTTTATTGCAATGCATTTGGTGATCCAAAACCGCATTTGCAACAGCTCGCAAATACCACTTAAGCTGATGAATCCTTAATCCAAGGTCTTGGTCGCCGTACCCCTCATCGAGCATCATTTTTTCAGTATAAACAGCCCACCCCTCGGCAAAAACCCCTGAAGACAAAACTCTTCGAATTTTCGAGGGGTGTTTGTTGGAGTATTCAAGCTGGACATAGTGACCCGGGTAAGCCTCGTGAATTGTCAAAATCTGCAACATGTAACTGTTGTATTCCTTCATGAAACTGGAAACCGTACTTTCATCCCAGTCGGTGGGCGGGGGACTAATGGCATAGACACTAGCGGCATTAGTGTCGAGCGGTGGAGCCTGATTCAAATATGCGACTGAGTTTCCCCTTTGAAATTCCGGCATTTCCAAAATCTGGCATCTATCCGGTTGAGGCAGAGCGAGTATGTTTTTTGAAGTGATGAACGATTGGATTTTTTTTACAGTGCTTCGGGTATCTCGCAAAAGATCCTTTGGATTCCCCCTTCTTTCACCAAGCTTCTCCAAAACTTTGACTATGGTTTCGTTTTTCCCCTTGGAATCAGGAACCGGGAGGGGTTTCTCGGGGTATAATCCTGACCATAATTGCCTGGCAATCACATACATTTCCTGCGTGACCGTAACCATTTCCAACTCTGCTAGACGAAGCAATTCATCCGCACCCAGGCCAGTTTGAAGCTCATGAACCAGCTTCTCATTAAATTTTTCCCTGCCGATTCGCCAATCAATTTCACCGCTTTTTTTTGCTAGGCCTTGAAGAAAATCCTGATAATTCTCGAGTGCTGGCACAATTTTATTTGTTGCTTCAAGAAGCTTGGCTTTTGATGCTGCATCTTTAACGAAATCCCCAACTCCACTTTTGTAAAAGCGAATTGACCCGGAGTTTTGCTTTATTGCAGTATTAAGAATTATTTTTGGAGGGTTCTTAAGCGATATTTTTGCCGACTCTAAAACCTTTGGCACAAGCGCCACTCGGGAAACCAATGCATCAATTACCTTTCCCTCTGGAATGGTGGATTGTGACAATGGCAAATAAAGGCTGTCGGAAATTAATTCATTGTATGCCCTGGGGTCATTCTCGTAAGTTTTACTATTTTCCATGGTCCATACTGTGCGTTCCAAGTGAGATTCCAGCACTTTGAAATCCACCACGCCGATTGGACTCAAGAATTTGACATTTATCTGCGCTCGCAATTTTTCCAATGAGGATTTGTAGAATTGCCTCCATGCTTGCTGATTTTCAGGGCTTGGGTTTTCTAATTTGTCATCAAATCGATGGTCCCCCAACTGGGTTGCAACCATGGGGCGTAGCCTGAATTCATCTTCAAGCATTTTATCAAAAAATCCGGCAAGCTTCTTGTCCTCATTCTCCTGCGCATCAACCATATTTAATCCGGAAAAACCAATCGTTAAAAAAATTAAGCCCCATGCGATTAATTTAAAATTCATCATGTTTGCCTCTGGTTAATTTCAAAAAGGCCATCCTTGCCATAGGTTACATTATTGACTTTAATTACGACTCGGGAAAAACCTAAATCAGGACCAACCAACATGGAGGCAAGATTAACATCAAGATACTGCCTGGCGCCCAGATAGGCCGTTGTCAACCTTGGGTTGATCTCACAGACAAAGTCATTGCGTCCATTTGGTTCATCACCAAGTATCATGTCAACCCCCACCCAACCATTCAAACCTTCAAATTCATTTAAAGTTAATTTTGCGAGGGCAAGTGCGCGGTCATCAAGACTCGGAGTCAAAGGAATAGATCCACCTTTATAGAAAAATTGATCTTCGACCCGATTAACAAATTGAAAACTGGAAACGATAGGCTTCAATTCCCCATGGACCCTTAAAAAACAATAACTTGCAGGAATACCATGTTTGAACTCCTGGACAATCCAAGATTCGCGATTAGCCAAATCAAAAGCTTTTTCCTTGATGAAATCCAATGATTCACAATAAAAGGTATCGGAGGTTCCAGCACCGTCCCTAGGTTTCAAGACCAGCGGTAAGTCCAGGCGTGGATTTTCAATAAAATCTCGAAGCAACATTGTATTAGGAGTGGGGATTTTGTTTTTATTTAAAAATAGAAATGTCTCATATTTATCACCCGCCAGGCAAACCGCCCCCTCAGTGCAACAAAGACTTTCTCCTTCAGTTTGACTTAACTGATTGATTCTTCTGGACAAAATGCCCTCGGATTCTGGCGCCATTATCAGGACCTTGTCCCCGGGTTTTACAATATCTAAAAAAGGGTTGGTTTCTTCAGTGTAAATCAATTGCCCTAAATCTATCAGTTTTTCAGAAAGAAGTGACTCACCCACATCTTCGGAGGCAAAAACAAAAAGCTTGTATTGCTCCTGTTTTGAAAAATCATCGATCAGGGCTTTTAATATTGCTAGCCCCTCAGTTCTCAGGGATGAAAGCGGATTACCAGGCTCTAACATTACCGCCGTAAGCTCTTCAAATACATAAACGGATTTCATCAGAAAGCACCAACGATTAAAAAGTGGAATAAATACCACAAAATAAAGTAAGCCGGCATTATACCGGCTTACTTTATTAAAATCGCTTTGATTAAACCAAAAACAAAACTACTCAGGCTTCATGCTTACATCTGGTTTTTCAAATTTAAGCCCTGTGGAAGTTGGAGCACTGGTGCTGGCTGCAACTGGCTTTACTACCTGCTGACCCGAATTCTGGTTTGATTCCTTGGAAATCTTATTGTTATCATTTGTTGGCACTGGAATCAACATGGGGTTTTTAGCATCCCCGCCCTTCTTGATTTCCTCAGGAACTTCTGGGGCGTTTTTCATCAAAGCTGGAAGACTTACAGCGCCATCCTTGGGAATCTGAGGGAGGCCTGGGTCGCCATTATCCGCATTTGGCTCGCTATGAGTTAGTGGATTCTGGTGCTCCCTGATAACCAGCGCCTTGGTTCTTTCCCTGAAATGTTCAACAGCCCTTACTTGAGCGACCCCCGGCAAAGCCCCCTCTGAAATCTGGACATTATTATGCTTGAGTATGGTACCCTTTGCGAATTCAAAATTTGCAAGGGAGATGTTATATTGGACTATTGCGGCATATTCATTCGCAAGGGAATCCGCCCAGAATCTCTGAGCTTCGAGCAGGATATCCACGGTATCTCGGGTCCTGTTTCCAGCGCCCTTCCCTGCAAGGAATTCCTGGAATCGGATTCTTAATTGTTCTGCAAATGCCTCCCTTTGAGCCCTTTGCACCCTTATCTGCTCGTAAGTGGTGAATACTTTCCTGTAAGACTGTGAGAGGAACCTGCCCGCCTTCAACTCCTGATCCTGAAGGACTTCATAGCTTTTGGAAAGTTCCAATCTTGCGTTTCTGACATTCGCATGTTGCTGCCTGAAACCGATCGGCACATTCATCCTCAAACCAAGAGACCAGTTGTTGAATCGATTTTCTGCAAGGTTTCTCAAGGCGTTTGAATTACCAGCACCATCAAGTGTGCTTCCGATCGAGTTGGAATCATAAGTCGAAAGGAAACGAAGGTCAGGCATCAGGGTGTTCTTTGCCAAAATCAAATCCATCTGCTTGGTCTTTACTTCTTGACGCGCAATGAACAATTCTGGCCTTAGGGTAAGAGCCTCGTCCAGAGCGGAATCCCAATCAGGCTCAAACCTGGAAAGTGTGGGTGCATCGCTTGGAACCAACCGAGTTGAATCTTCAGCAGGCATACCCAAAAGGGCGCGAAGTTGTCTTTCGTTTTCAAGAACCTTGTCCAAGGCCTCAAGGCGCTGGCCACGGAATAGTTCATACTGACCCCGGGTCTGAGCCAGGTCTGCAAGTGTGATGGTACCTGCATCCAACCTTGCCTTGCTTATTCTCCATGCTTCATATCCTTGGCGCAGAGCTTGCTCACGGGCAAACAATGTCCAGTAAGAGCCATAAAGGTTCCAATAGGCGTATTCAACATTCAAAACCTGATAGTTAAGGTTTCTTTCGAATTCAGCGCGCTGTTGATCAAATCGAATTCTGGTAACAAGGATACCCTCAGCAGCAGGTTGGCCACCCAATACGCCTGGAGTTGTGATACTTCCTGGATGGGAACTTCGCAACTGGTTGATTTCAACACCATAACCCTGCAAAAGAGGTTGTTCAAACTGGAACTGAAGAGTTGGCCTGTAGTTCGGGTTCACAAAGGCAGGCAGATTGGTGAATTGATAATCGGTCTTGAAGGTGATCCCAGCCACACCACCAGTAGGCAGAGGTTTCAAGATGGTGGAGTTCAATGAAGAATCCAAAGTTTCGATGGAATTCAATCCACCTGAAGATGTCACAAAATTATCAATCGCTGTTCCGATCGGACGATCCGTGTTGTTCCAGTTGATGCTCGATGTCCACACTGCGTCAAACTTGGAAAGTGATTTTTCAATTTCATTACCTACAATGGCGGGTTCAAGTGCGAAAACACGGATGGCATCAGAACCACCCACGCCACGACCTGTGAAACTTACCAGGGTATCCTGCCCAATACCGGGGAAAAGGGGATTTTGGAAACCAACGGTACCCTGCTCTATTGCTATGGAAACACTCTCAGCAAGAGAGATATATCTTGGCTTTCTCTCTGGTTCATTAACTGTCGGCGGCTTGCTCATTGACTTGGTCACTGGAGCAATCACTGCAGCGGGATCATTTTCCAAATTTGCGGGCATCAAATTCTTATAATGCTCGTAATCTGCTTCTGCAAGGAAGAGGTTCTGCTTGCAACCACTCACCAATGCAAGAAATAATGCGGCGCAAATAATTGATGGTTTCAATTCCATGACCATTAGACCCCAAAGTTTAGTGCTGTAAACAACACCTTGTTCTCATTTCCTAGGCATAACTCAAATGCATTAATGAAATGCAAACGAGATTCGCCACTAACTTTATCGGCGATTCTGGTTACAAAAGTTAGGAAACTTCTAGGGGTTATAACTTTTTTAGCGATCTTAAGGATAAGACGGGTAATTCAGGCAGACAAGGCGCATGTGAATATAGCAAGCCAAGCTGAAAGCAAAAAAACAGGCAAAATCGGAAAGATTATAATCTGTCTGGGTCCTCGGGATTCCATCTGGGAGATATACCTACATATTTCATTCCAAGCATCTTTTTGATGGCAGCCCATTCACCGACATCATTACCCTCAGCTTGATGACCTATGAATTGCAACAAGTAACCCAAAAATATGGCCCCAACACCCCAATACCACTCCAAAAAAAACAACATCGGAATACCCGCAACTGCAACTGGGATTCCAACCATGTGAATTGCAAAATTAAACGGTAATTGATGCCTTAGCATCCAATTTCCCAACCTTCTTTTTATAAAAGGCACAATTCCTTTTTTATTTGAAGGTGATTGAGCTTCAGTTTTCATTAATGTGCACCTTATAAATATCACGATCAACCAGAAAAATTCCTA
>SYCV01000256.1 GCA_005786805.1 Planctomycetia bacterium
TACCACCAACGCCCCATCCAAGAACACCCAGGACATTGATCATCGTGGTGTGGGAATCGGTTCCCACCAATGTATCAGGGTAGGCATAATTTTTGCCCCGGACCGTGGCGCTCATCACCACCCGTGCCAGGCACTCCAGGTTAACCTGGTGGACAATCCCGGTTTCAGGAGGCACCACCTTGAAGTTGTCAAAGCCATTCTGGCCCCAGCGCAGGAAGGCATACCTTTCCTTGTTTCTCTCAAATTCAAGATCCGAATTGTTTTTAAAGGCAAGACTGTTGCCAAAATCATCAACCTGAACGGAATGGTCAATCACAAGTTCAGCGGGGCACAGGGGATTGATCTTCGTGGGGTCGCCACCCATCACCTTCATGGCATCCCGCATGGCTGCAAGGTCAACGACAGCTGGAACCCCGGTGAAATCCTGCAACAGCACCCTGGCCGGGGTGAAACTTATTTCCTTGGATGGGGTGCTTTTCGCATCCCATTTTGCCAGGGCCTCGATATCGGCTGCATTCACACTCAACCCATCTTCCGTTCGCAACAGGTTTTCCAACAATACCTTAAGGGAGAAGGGTAGCCGGGCTATCTGGGGTAGCTTCTTTTCCAACAGCTTCAGGGAATAATAGTGATGGGTTTTTCCGGCCACATTCAAGCTGGTTTCTGTTCCAAAGCTGTTTTTCATAATCATGATTCCCTTGGG
The DNA here is from genome assembly GCA_005786805.1 of Planctomycetia bacterium. Lineage (GTDB taxonomy): Bacteria > Planctomycetota > Planctomycetia > Gemmatales > Gemmataceae > UBA969. Next base: position 704 of record SYCV01000256.1, read on the forward strand.
TTTATTGATCTTAGGTTATTCTCTTGATGATCCGCCAAATAGGCAACTGATTATCATGCCCTTTTCACTTTAAATACTTTTCCCTTGCAAGGCCTTACAAAATAATGATAGTTTATAGTTAAGACTTAAGAAGGCCTATCAATATTAAGTCTCTCCCAAACTTTATCAATCACTTTTATAATGCAGGGAGATTTTATGCGCAGGCGTGGTTTCACACTCATCGAGTTACTGGTTGTCATTGCCATAATTGCAATTCTCATAGGACTTTTGTTGCCCGCGGTTCAAAAAGTGCGCGAAGCCGCCGCCCGCTCTACCTGCTCCAATAATCTCAAACAAATCGGCCTCGCCCTGCATAACTACCTAAATGCTTTCAATACTTTCCCCTCTGGTTGCCCGAGTTCTGCAAATTTCGGCCCCAGCCCCCTCGTTTTGCTCATGCCTTACATCGAACAGGAAGCCATCCTACGGGGATACGATGTCAACCAATCATCTGGCGCCTCCGCTAGTGCCAATGATCCCGTATCCATCTTTAAATTAAAGTTAATCTTATGCCCCTCGGACCCCAACCCTGCTGTTTCCACCTACTACGGATGGACCAATTACCACACCAACATGGGATCGTGGGTTGGAGTCTCAGGTTGGGACGGGGTGTTCGGACCTAACTTTGCAGCTGGTGGTAAACCCGCGGGAATTACCGTGGGTGTAAAGGACCTTGTCGATGGCATGAGCAATACCTCCGCCTTCTCCGAGGTATGCAATGGGGCCTATGCCAACACCACTCCCTGGGAACCCCGTACCGATTGCTTCGAAGGGGGCAACACCACCCAAACCTCGATCACCGCCGCACAATCCTACTTCACCAACTTGAACTGGAAAACCGCGGGCGGCCCCGCAGGATGGCCCGACTGGCGCTATCGCGGCTACCCCTGGCGCGAAGGTTCCATCTGGCGTAATGGCTACAACCACCTTCTTCCTCCCAACAGCCCATGCTGGAGACCCAATGGCGACTGGTGGCAGCTTGTCAGCCCCGCCAGCAGCATGCACACCGGAGGCGCTTCCACCGTCATGTGCGATGGCTCGGTTCGATTTGTAAATCAATCCGTCGATCCCGCGACATGGACCGCCATGGGAACCCGCAATAACGGCGAAGTTGTTCAACTACCTTGATATCCAGGGATATTTTCCATGAAGCGCTTCTTCCTTTCATTTATGATTCTGGCCCTTATATTCCTGACGGGGTGTGGTTCCGAAAACAAACCCGTCGACCAGGACAAATTGCAGCAGGAATTCAATGACCTGCAAAAAGCCAGGCAAAAAGAAGACCCCTATGCAGGCAAAAGAAAATAAGATCCTTCCCTGCGATGTCTTCTTCCTTTAAAAAGAAGACATGAAACAGCGTGTAACATTAAACAGGGCCCTTTCAAAGCTGGGCTATGGCAGCCGTACCCAGGCTGCCGAATGGATCAGGGGCGGGCTTGTCAAAGTGGATGGCAGGACCTGCACGAACCCTCTGGAATGGATTGACCTGGCCTCCCAGGAAATTGAACTTAAAAACACCCAAAAACCCACACAAAACACCATCGCGCTTTTATTGCACAAACCCCCGGGCTATGTCACCACGCGCGATGATGAGCTTTCAAGGCCCACCGTTTTTGATCTCCTGCCACCGGATCTGGGATACCTTTTCCCAGCGGGTAGATTGGATTTCGAAAGCGAGGGCCTTCTTCTTTTCTCCAATGACTCGCAAATCACCAACCTGCTTACCGATCCAGCGCACAAAATCGACAAAACCTATGTGGTCACCATCCGGGGAAAACTCAGTCGGGAATCCCTGCACCTACTCCGCCACGGAATCAAGGTAAACCAAAAAACCACCCAACCATGCAAGGTAACGGTACTAAAGGAAGAGGAGGAATTCTCAATTCTTGAATTCATCCTGAACGAGGGATTAAACAGGCAGATAAGAAAAATGATCCATGCGGTGGGCAGCAAGGTGAGAAAACTGGTGCGCACCAAGATTGGCACCCTGACATTGGAAGGAATCGAGCCGGGTAAATACAGGTTGTTGAAACCCATCGAAATTCAAAAACTTATCCCACGCAAAAACTAGGCCTGCAAAGCCCGCCTTAATCGTGACTCCGCATCCTTCGAAGCCTTCGCGATCCGAACCAAAGATTCTGCGATCTCCGGAGAGGAGGAGTAATGGCTGGCAAGCCTTTGAAATTCACTCTCGCTCCGGGCAAGGTCTTTTGCAAAATCAAGCATTTCGTCGCGTAGCTCCACAAAGGAAACCAATCTTTCCACATCTTTGCGGAGAAGTTCCTCGATATAATCCGCAAGCATTTTCACACGATCGGAATCATTGCGGGCCGCGGCGGAGATCGCATCGGTGCGGGCCTCACCCGCCAACCTGACCATGGCGTGCCATTTTTTCAATGGTGACTTCGCGCGATTGATGCTGCTTTCCTTGTACACCCGGAGCCCCGCGATGCTTTCGCGGTCGATGGGCCTGGGAATGAACATCAACCCGCCCGCGACAGCGAATAAAAACGCCACCAAAGCCACAGCGACAGATAACTTCTGCCTGCCTCTTTCCTTTTCAAACCTGCGGAATTTCAACAATGGGGATGCAAAGATGTTTTTCCCATCAAGCCTTTTTTCAATTTGATCAAGCCTGGCTGCGGAAGTTAACAACGGCTTCGAAATTCCCATTTCACTTATCTGATTTTCAATCCCAAGAAAAGTCGCTTGATAACGCTGGCATTCATCGCAGGATTGCAAATGCCCCGTGACTTCCCTGGTGTATTTACCACGGCCTTCCGCGAGCAGGATTTGTTCCCTTGCATGATTACAATTCATCGTTTCTCTTCCTGTTTTTCTTCAAGGGATTCCATCAACCTTTGCCTTGCTTTAAACACCCGCCAGCGCGCCGTTTCTTCTGTCGTTCCAAGTGCGATGGCCATCTCCCGAAATGGCATTTCCTCGTGTATCCTCAACAACAATGCCGCCTTCCATTCCTCGGGCAGCTTGTCGATCACTTGTTGCAACCTGCGGGATGCCTCATTGCCCTGGGCCAGTTCCTCCGGCCCCGCCCGCCTGTCCAACACCTCATCCGGAAAACTTCCATTCCTTCCACTACGACCCCTGACCCAGTTTGCATATGCGTTATGTGCTATGCGAAACAACCACGCCTTTAGATTCGTATCAGGGCGAAGCCTGGTAATCGCCTGGTAGGCCCGCACAAAAGTATCCTGCACCAGGTCTTCAGCCGCGTGGGAATTTCCAGTCAGCCTTGCAACCCAGCGGTATAGGGCTTCGTTATAAAACAAAATCAATTGGGCAAAAGCTTCCCGGTCACCACAGACTAGGCTTTGCAGGCTGGGCTCGACAGGCGTTACCGCCGGTTTTGTCTCAGGTTTTACAACCTTTTGCGCCACTTGATCCTCACTTGGCTTTAGCGCCATGTGCTTACAGAACACATCAACACACGAAATGTTGGTGAATAAATTAAAAAATCACCCTGGCTAATTATATTCCCTGATTGGACTTAGATTGCGATTTCAGGAAAATGTTTGTGCAACTTGGCAACCTTGGGTGCCACAACCGCCTGACAATAACCCTGCTGCGGATTATTGGCGAAATAATGCTGATGATAATCTTCCGCGGGAAAAAAAACGGTCAATGGCTCGACTTGGGTGACTAATGGCTTAAACCAGACACCCGAGGCGTTATTTTCGGCTATTTTCGACTCTGCTTCTTTTTTTTGCCCCTCATCATGGAACAAAATGATCGACCGGTATTGCGTGCCTGAATCTGCGCCCTGCCGGTTAAGCGTGGTTGGATCATGAATTGCAAAAAACACATCCAATAATTTGGCGTACGACACAATATTGGGATCAAATTCAACTTGGATCACCTCGGCATGGCCGGTTTTTCCCGAGCATACCAGTTCATAGGTGGGTTTGGGGTGTTGCCCAGCGCTGTAACCGGAAACCACGGAAGAAACACCTTTGATTTGCTCAAACACGGCTTCCAGGCACCAAAAACACCCGCCACCAAAAGTTGCAGTCGCCATAGATTGGGCCCCACTATTCGAAAATTGAATCACAGGGTACGCTAGATACCTTCACATTAGCCTTGAAAAGGTGATTTTTCCATAAGATATGTCGGAAAAGACGCAAAATTAAAAGGGTTAAAACAAGTCTAAAGTCGTTACAACCCCAACATTAAATCAATGAAAAACTATGTGCTTGAATTGACGATCATCCTCTTTTCAAGTAATCTCATTATGTCGTTGTGAAATGACAATATGGGCCTGTGGCGCAGCTGGGAGCGCGTCTGCATGGCATGCAGAAGGTCAGGGGTTCAAATCCCCTCAGGTCCACTAAGTCCTTTCGCAGTAAGCACTTGTGACTCGCAAGGAATCGCAAAAGGGCTTACTGGTGAAGGCTTTAGAGTTAATTTTCTGAGATCGCCATTTCCTTGCTTTTCTGTGCGAACCCCTGCTGCACCGTTTTTTGCACCACTACTGCACCGGATTCTGCACGGCTTTTTTCGCCACCA
>SYCV01000257.1 GCA_005786805.1 Planctomycetia bacterium
CTGGTTTTGCCATGAATAAAAAAGCATTTACACTTATCGAGTTGTTGGTGGTGATTGCAATCATAGCAATCCTGATTGGATTGTTGCTGCCAGCGGTGCAGAAGGTCAGGGAAGCTGCAACCCGAACCCAATGTGTCAATAATCTTAAAAATTTGGCTCTTGCATGCCATGCTCATGTTGACACGATGAAAAAGTTTCCGATAGATGATGATGGCGGGGGTCGAAATCCGCCTTCCTACCAACCTTTGACTTTCTATACCAGCCTACTGCCATATATTGAACAAAAAGACAATCCTCCGCTTGCCCCAAAACCTATCAAGCTTTTTTTATGTCCCGCAAGAAGGGGTGTGGATGTTGGGCCTAAAAATGATTTCGGCGCATCCCATCACTGTCATTGGTTTGGAAATACCGGATGGTACACCATCCTAGGAGGTCCTTATCTTCAATCTGGTGGAGTCCCACCGGATCATGCTGCACCTGATTTTGAAAAAATCACCGATGGCACCTCCAACACCCTGTTAATGGCCCACAAAGGGGTTGCGCGAAGATACTATACTGGGGGAAGCCCGGCAGCCTACGGTCAGACTGGGATTGATATTTCCTGGGCCTCGGGTGATCACTGGGAACATAAGAGGAACCCTGATTATCTTGTGCCTGAGGATTATGATGTACCCAACATGCAGTATTATTTTTCCTCGCCTCATTCCGGCTCGATGCCCTGTGCCTTTGCGGATGGATCCATCAAGGGAGTGCGTTATGGTATGAATGGAAACCAGCTTCGCAGGCTTTGGACTTATAATGATGGGATCACAATGCCCAGTGACCTGGACACCAATTAAAATTTAAAAGGATCCATTCAATGCGTTTATTGATTGTGTTTTGTATGTTGGTGATGCTCATAGGTTGCGAATCAAAAAAAGTCCCCGAGGGAGAGCCCAACTTTCCCACGGTTGGCACACCACCTCCGCCACCATCCGGCATGATTGGTAAAAAAGGCAGTGATTACACCAAGGGTATCAATCCCAAGCAGTGATCCCAGAGCCTGCCAATCATCAAATTGATTGGACAACTCAAGGAACATAACCATGCAGGTTTTTTGCAGTCCGCTCCGGTATGTTCAAGGTGTTTCCGCAAGTAATCAACTGGCACAGCAGATGGATGCGGTCGGCATGAAGCCACCCGTCCTGATGGTGGCGAGCAAATCAGCCCGTGTTCAGGCGGAAAAAGCCTGGCAGGAAAGTATGAAGTTAAAGGGATGGGAATTTTCCATCATCGATTTTTCCGGTGAATGCACACCTGGGGAAATTGATTCCGTTGTCGCCAAAGCAAGATTTCTCCGGGTTGGAAGCTTGGTGGGTGCCGGGGGTGGAAAAGTTTTGGATACCGCCCGCGCTGCTGCAAATATCTGTGATGTTCCAGTCGCGCTAGCCCCCAGTATTGCTTCCACAGATGCGCCAACAAGCGCCTTATCCGTTGTTTATGATGAACATGGTGAAGTCCTTGAGTATCGGATTTTCAAGCGTAACCCACACCTTGTGCTAGTGGATATAAGTTTGGTGGCGCAGGCACCAGTGCGGTTTCTTGCCGCGGGAATTGGCGATGCCCTTTCAACCTATTTTGAATCAGATGCCTGCAGATTATCAAGAAAGCCGAATATGCGGGGCGGTTTGAGCACGCAGGCCGCATTCGCGCTTGCCCGTTTCTGTTTTGATTCAATCCTTGCGGATGGCGCGGATGCCTGCGTCGCGGTCGCAAATAAAATAATATCTCCCGCGTTGGAAAGGGTGGTGGAGGCGAATACCCTGCTTTCGGGTCTGGGTTTTGAATCCTCGGGGCTTGCTGCCGCCCATGCCATTCACAATGGCTTGACCATGATTCCTTCGACTCATGATTTTTTGCATGGCGAAAAAGTCGCCTTTGGCGTGCTCACCCAGCTTGCGCTTGAAGGTAAGCCCAGGGCGTTTTTTCAGGATATCGTACGATTCTTGAGATCCGTCAATCTTCCAACCCGACTCAAAGATCTGGGCATTGATGTGAAAGATTCAAACTCCATAAGAACAATTGCAAAAAGGGCTGTCCAAGAAGGCGAGACCATCCATAATGAGCCATTTCCAGTGACAGAATCCATGGTTGCGGACGCTCTTATTGCCGCTGATGCCCTATCCGCCCAGGTTTAATGTTAAGTTCATAGGCTGTTAAATAAGCCCAAGGTTTAAGCTTAAGTCTGGTATTTGATTGATAAATTTCTAAATTTACTGTGATTGTGCTTTTGTTTTTAACGAAATCTTCATATTATCGAGTTTCAAGTCTTTTTATGTCTTTTACTTGTTGATGGGTTGATCATGTTAAAGAAGAGTAAAAAAGCAATCAAATCTCATGGGTTTACGCTGATTGAGCTTCTGGTGGTGATTGCGATCATTGCAATTCTCATTGGATTATTGTTACCAGCAGTTCAGAAGGTGAGGGAAGCCGCAGCACGGGCGACTTGCAGCAATAACATCAAGCAGTGGTCGCTAGCGATCCATAATTACCATTCGACTTATGGCAGTTTTATGCCCGCAAGTTATGCTAACCCCAACCGAATAGCATGGCCTGTTTATCTTTGGCCTTATGTTGAGATGGAAAATGCCGCCAAGAAATATGATTTTAATGTGGGTTTCTGGCAGCCCAATAACACCATTGTCAACACCCATAACGGGGTGTGTTCCACTTCAACCAAGGGTTAGTATTGCGGGTCGACTCGTCAGGATGCCAAATGGCAGGGTGACCAATACTGGCGCGCTAGGGGAAGTTATGTTCTTAA
>SYCV01000258.1 GCA_005786805.1 Planctomycetia bacterium
CACCGACCCAACCAGGGCAACCAACAAAACGCCTCTCACCATCAAAGCTTTTGCAAAAAAACCTGATCTGCAAGAATTCATGATTTGCCTCATAAGATAACCAACCATCAAGAAAAATGTCAGGGCCGAATATGCTTGAAACTCAAAGAAGGTTTCGAGAACTATTTCGCTTGCGATACTTCAAGCGGGATTTCAACGGAAGAATTTTTGCCCGTTATCTGGTCCATAACCTTGAGTTTTATTTTGTATTTGCCAGCACGATTCAAGGATACATAAAACTGCAGGGGAACCAAGTCAACCTCGGGTGCCACACCCTTGGAAATCTCAGCAACTGGTGGCTTTTGAACCGTGGGCTTTCCATTGGAATCAATAATTTCCATGCTCACCTTTAAATTGGGCTGCATGGATTTGTCGCGGGCAAATCCGACGATTGACAAGTTAAGCCACATGTCTTCGCCTGTGGAAAAGATGGCAGTGGGAACTTTCTCATCCCTGTCTGCGGTGGTGCGAATCCGAACAATACCAAGATCGCCTTTCTCAAGGAAAAAATCCTGTACCACGGAGGCAACAGCCTTTGTCTTTTTTTCAGTGGCTGTGACTTTTACAGTGTATTTCCCATCAGGTTGGTCTTTGCCGATATTCAACTGGGTGAACCCGGGAAGCACATTTCCACCAAGAGAATCGATAGCTTCCAAATCCTTGGACTCGTGCTTGAATTCCAACCTGCCATTGAACATTACTTCAGTCACAAGGGAATAAGAAACCTTTCCCTCGGCATCGCTTTGCACGCCTTTGATATCAAAGGCAAGATAAAACGAATCTCCATGGATGAATTTATTGGAATCACGAGGCAACCCAGGGACACCATGCAGAAGCCTAGTGTTCTCAATGGATAATTTACCGGTTTGCTCGGGTAGCATTGCTAAAAGACAGGTCAGCCCAACAGTTACAGTCCACATGCGAAAATTCTCCGCATAAAGCTTTAAAGGTAATGAAAAACTATATTACAAGTTACCGCTTATAAATGTTTTTCTCCAGTTAAATTATAGAATCGACCCCTGATTTTTCCAAATCATACCGCCAAGTAGAGAGCAATCGCCATAGTTTCACAAAATTCGTCAACCAACCTAGGAGGAAATTTCAGCCAACGCCTCCCGGGCGGCATTAAGGGTAAAATCCATAATCGCTTCATCATGGGTTATGGAATTAAACGCAGCCTCAAATTGGCTGCAAGGAAGATAAACACCCCGATCCATCATGGCCCAAAAAAACTTGGAAAACATCTTGGTGTCACTTTTTTTAGCCGTATCGTAGTCCGTCACCGGCCCAGCAGTGAAAAAGAAGGTCCACATGCTACCTACACGATTAATAACATGGGGAATATTTAGCGACTGGGCTATTTTATGCAGCCCATCTTCCAACCGTTGCGCATACTTTTCAAGTTTTTCGTAGGGTGGGTTTTGTTTAAGTTCCAAAAGCGTTGCGATCCCTGCCGCCATCGCCAAGGGGTTACCAGAAAGTGTGCCTGCTTGATAAACAGGCCCAGAGGGCATGACTTTTGCCATGATCTCTTTTTTCCCACCATATGCCCCGACAGGCAATCCACCCCCGACAATCTTCCCCAAAGCTGTAAGGTCTGGTTCGATTCCAAGCAATTGTTGGGCCCCGCCCGCCGAAAGCCTGAAACCCGTCATCACCTCATCAAGTATGAGCACTGCCCCAAACTGCCTGGTAAGATTACGCAACTCCTTCAAAAACTCCGCTGCTGGTGGAATCAACCCCATGTTTCCGACCACAGGTTCCAATATGACACATGCGATCTTATCGCCCATTTTTAGGAAAGTGTGTTTAAGTTCTTCGATATCGTTATAACGAAGAACCAGGGTGTCTGCGGTACATCCCTTGGGCACACCCGGGCTACTTGGAACCCCAAGGGTTGTCGCTGCTGAACCAGCTTGAACCAGCAGGCTATCCACATGACCATGGTAACAGCCTGCAAATTTAATGATCAAATCCCTGCCGGTGAAACCGCGTGCCAACCTAAGGGCACTCATGGTCGCCTCCGTTCCCGAATTCACCATCCTCACCATCTCAATGGAAGGAACCATGGAAATGATAAGTTCCGCCATCTGGGATTCCATTTCCGTGGGAGCTCCAAAACTACTGCCTTTAACCGCGGTGTTTTGAATTGCATGAACGACCTTGGGATGGGCATGCCCGAGGATCATGGGCCCCCAGGATCCGATGAAGTCGACATATTTATTACCATCGATGTCAAAAAGATGTGGGCCGGAAGCATGATCAATGAAAATTGGTGTGCCGCCCACCCCGCCAAAAGCCCGGGCTGGACTATTGACCCCTCCGGGCACAAGTGTCTTGGCTTTTTCAAACGCACTTTTGCTTTTCGTTCTTTGCATCGTTTCTTTTCCCTTGACTAAAAAACTATCGTTTCAGCTCCGCATTGATTTTTTTAAGTATGATCCCCGCATTGTCGAGATATTTCTTGGTGCCGGGCTGGTTTGAGTAAACCGCGATCAAATTCAGGCAGATAAACCTACCATCAAGCAAAAGGACAGCAGGTGAAGCGGCCTTTGCAAGCATCGATTCAATGAGTTTGTTCCTCTCCGCCTCTGGGTCGCCCTTTACAAGCCCCGCAAGTTCCTTGATTTTGCGGTTGCAAAGCAGGTAGGCCTGCCTTAGTGCCGGATCAAACATGCAGGCACGATCCGTGTCTTTTTCAAACTTTTCCTTGCATTCCTTGTACCGTGCGATGGCCAGCGCATTATCACCAAATACTTCAGTTCGAAACGCCAGGAAGGTTGGCACCATTGTATCTGGCATGTCAGGGTCTGTTCCGGAATCTCGAATCGACCTGAGAAGATCAACCCATAAATCCTCGAATTTCTGCTGGGCCGCGAAAAGCATGCGCCTGTTATTCGCAAGTACGACCCAGCGACCCTTGTAATTTTGGGCGATTAAAGCCCAGGCTTTGTCCGCTTCATCAAACTTACCCTCGGTTTCCAAAGTTATGGCTTCAAAAGCTTTTCACTCAACCTCCTCTTGCACGCAAAACTTGAAGTTCTTCGCGGTGATCTTCAAGTACTGCCTGAGAAGCTTCTCGCATTGCTCAATATCAATCTCATCCGCAAGAGCCTTGATTTTTTTGGAAGGCTCATCATCCAGATCGGGATAATATTTCAGGTAATCAGCTATCGGCCCCTCTCGCGCCTCATCCCTGGATTTTGCTATTATCATTTTTTGAGCAGATGCAATCAGCGATTTTGGGGAGGGAATCTGGACGAATGTCGCATACATGATCCAGGAAAAAACAAAGATCACACCCAGCATCATCATTCCAACAAAGAAACAGGATTGGAACCAGGGAGTGCCCTTTTCTTTTTTCAAGGTACGAGCAAGGAGCTTCCTGGCTTTCCTCCGTTCAGAAGGCTTGGTAAGCCCGGTATCATCCGAAATATTTTTCGCAAGGTCTTCGCCCACGCTGGTCTGGGCCAGTATCTTTATGCGGATTTCCTCGAGAATCTGCCCCACCACACTGGCACTCGCAGGCCTGTCCTCCGGTTTTTTTTCCAAAAGATGAAGCACCAGGGTATCCAGGAACTTGGGAATCTCCATGTTGATACGGGAGGGTCTTTCAGGCTTTGTTTGCACATGATGCAAAAATAATTCCACGGCATTATCGCCCCTAAAAGGCCTCCTGCCTGTCAACAACTCAAACAATACAACCCCGAGCGAATACAAATCCGATTTTCCCGACACATTGGTTTCTCCCCTGCATTGCTCAGGAGACATATAAGCCGCTGTACCTATCGCACAATTGGCGGCGGTCAAAAGTGTTCCCTCAAGATCCTTGGCTATGCCAAAATCCGTGAGCTTCAAAATACCCTGCCTGGTGACCATGAGGTTGGAAAGTTTTATATCCCTGTGCACGACCCCGTTGTCATGCGCATGCTGCAGGGCACCGCATATCTGTTTGCCCAATTCGATTGTTTCATCCCAGGAGAACGGCCCCTTCCTTGCAAGAACCGATTCCAATGTCTCGCCCTCGACAACCTCCATCGCGTAATAACGAATACCCTTGAATTTGCCGATGCCAAACAACTTCACGATATTAGGATGATGCAAATGCTTGAGAATCTCAGCTTCCCGCTCGAAACGCGCGACCAGTGAACTGCTCGTGTTGCTATTGATCGAATTGGACATGATCTTGATCGCGACGCGGTGATTGTTTTTAAGATAGCGAGCAAGGTAAACGGCACCCATGGCGCCGCTACCAAGCTGCTTCTCGATCTTGAACGGTCCAAATTCCTGGCCGACAAGCATGGTCAACCTCTTGGGAAGTGATCAATTCAACGACTAAGGCCAGGCAATGCCTTAAATTACGACTGCGCGTAAAACTTGTTTGCTGCCCCGACCGCGGCACCCGGATTCACCTTCA
>SYCV01000259.1 GCA_005786805.1 Planctomycetia bacterium
CTGCGACTTCTTGGTCCCAAACCAAGCGCTCTAGCCAAGCTGAGCTACACCCCGTGTATTAATGTTTTACCAATCTTGGGCCGGAATGGAAACCTCGAACTTGAAGGAATATCAAAAGGGTTGGAAATTCAATCCTTGCAGGGTCTTTTTCCAACCGCAAAAATTGTTATCAACAGCTTAATTCCTGCTCATTAAAAGTTGGGAATTATTTGAAAACTAACCCATGCCCAAGTTAGCGTTTAAAAAACTCACAAAGTTTTTCGAACTCATCATTGTTGTCAAAAGGTAAAACAATCTGCCCACGCTCCTTGGTCTTAACCTTGATTTCCAACCGCATTCCAATTTTCTGGCACAATTCCTCCTCGATCAACCGAACATGATTAGTTTTGTGATCGGCCTTTTCATCTCCAAGATCAGCGGTGTAATTGACCGGAACCTCGGAATTTTCAAGGGCCGACTGCCTTGCAAGGGATTCCGTTGCATGGACTGAAAGCCCCTTTGCAATGATCTCCTTGCAGATTTGTATCTGCCTGGCCTTATCAGTAACACCCTTCAAAACCTTGGCATGGCCTGTTGTTATCTGGCATACCCGGATTGCCTCCTGCACTTCACTGGGCAATTCAAGCAATGAAACAAGATTTGTGATCGTTGTACGAGCCATGCCCAATCTTTTGGCCAACTGTTCGTGGGTGACCTGGTAACGGTCCAGATATTCCTTGAAACCCTGCGCTTTTTCAATCGGGTTCAAATCAGATCGATGAATATTTTCAACCAGGGCCGCTTCAACCACTTCCTGGTCATTGAATTCAACAACATGAACCGGGACGGTGACCAGGCCTGCTGCGCGCGATGCCCGTAATCTTCGCTCTCCGGCGATAAGCTGATATTTTCCATCAACCTGCCTCACCACCAAGGGCTGTAACACACCATGGTTACGGATACTTTCCTCAAGGGCGGCAAGATGGTCCGGGTCAAATGTTTTCCTTGGCTGGTTGGGGTTGGTTTCAATTGAATCCACTGGCACCACATTGGAGGTTGAATGGGTGGTGTAACCTTCATTTCCTGAATTCATAAGGGCATCCAAGCCCCTGCCTAATCTTACTTTCTTATCCATGGCTAAACTCCTGATATTTAAAACTAGCGCAAACTTGGTGGGGATATAGCCATGAAACCAAAACCAGACAATATCAATATTCAGAATGGAACCATTTATTTTCAAGTTCTCATGATGATGAGAACATGTTCCATGTGGAACAAAAAAGCCCCGGATATAATCCGGGGCCTGTTCGATGTTCCATGTGGAACCTAAGACTAATTGGTCTTCTTGGGGATGTCAGCCAATTCTTCCTTAACTTCAGCGTAATGGCTTGGTTCCATTGTGAACGCCGCGGTTCCACTGGTGGCGCCACGCAAATCGGTCGTGTAACCAAAGAGCGCTGCAAGAGGAACCTGGGCGGTGATCGTGACACGACCATTGGCACTGACTGAATCCAAGATGATCCCTCGGCGACGGCTTATGTCGCCCGTCAGGGCTCCCATGTACTTGTCAGGAGCAACCACTGCAACCTTCATGATAGGCTCAAGAAGAGTGATACCTGCGGTCACCTGGGCATCACGGAAGTTTTCCCAACCGGCAAGACGGAACGCATCCTGGGAAGAGTCAACATCATGGTACTTTCCATCCACGAGCGTTGCCTGGATATCCACGCACTGGAAACCATATTTGGCGCCCTTAACGGTGCCTTGGCGAATTCCAGCCTCGACAGATGGAATGTATTCCTTGGGAACCACACCACCAAAGATCTTGTCAAGGAAGTAAATATTGTTTGGATCAGGCTTCTCGTCGGACTCCTCCAACTTGCTGTTCCATTCCTCGATATCAGGGGGTGTAAGGGGCTTGTACTCCACCGTAATCACAGCAAACTTACCACGACCACCGGACTGCTTGATGTAACGGGTTTCATGCGTGATGGCCTTTGATAGAGTTTGGCGGTAAGCAACCATAGGTTTACCCACGGAAACTTTCACACCGGGAAACCGATGAAGCTTGTCGACCGAAACTTCCAAATGAAGCTCACCCATTCCGGAGATGATCAACTGGTTGGTTTCCGGATCAGTGTGAGCCTTCAAAGTGGGATCATCCCGGACCAATCTACCAAGGGCATCCGCAAGCTTTGTTTCATCCGTGCTCTTGTCTGGAATAAGGCACTGGCTGATAACAGGCTTGGGAAATGAGATGGACTCAAGCGCGATTGGTTTCTCTGGCACGCAAAGCGTGTTACCTGTGTAGGTTTGCTTAAGGCCGATCATCGCGACAATATCGCCGGGACCGGCAACTTCCTTTTCAACCCTTTTGTTACCCATCATTCGATAGATACGCCCGATGCGTTCCTGCTTGGAGTTGGTCGTATTGACAAGGGTATCTCCCGGACTGCACTGTCCGGAATAAATCCTTACATACACAAGATCGCCAGTGGAATCAGCTACGGTCTTGAAAGCCAGACCAGAGAAATGATCCTTTGAATCGGGTTTGCGTAATTCCTTTTCCTTGGTCTTCAAAACGATGCCCTCAACCGGCGGCCTATCAAGCGGGGAGGGAAGGAAATCTATGACCGCATCCAACAACTGCTGGACGCCATGAAAGGTCTTGGATGATCCACACATGATGGGGGTGAACAAACCCTCAATGGTTCCGACGCGAAGGGCTGCAATAAGAAGCTCCTCGGGAATTTCTTTTTCCTCCATGATCAACCCTGCGAGTTCATCACTTGCCAGGGAAGCCATGTCAAGCAACTTGGCCCTGTATTCCTTTGCTTCCTCAATATGAGACTCAGGGATATCAACCAACTCATACTTGGTGTTGGTCTTATCAAGGGTGTCACGATGGACAAACTTCATTCTGATGAGGTCGATGATACCTTTGAACTCGGTGTAAACACCAATCGGCAAGGTACAGATTGCGGGTTTGGCCCTGAGTTTTTCAACGATCTGGTTCACGCAGTCATAGAAGTCCGCGCCGGTTCTATCCATCTTGTTGATGTAAGCGATACGAGGAACCCTGTACTTGTTGGCTTGAAACCAAACAGTTTCAGATTGCACCTCGACGCCACCAACAGCGCAGAATACACCCACCGCACCATCAAGCACGCGAAGGGATCTTTCAACTTCCGCTGTAAAATCCACGTGCCCGGGAGTGTCGATGATGTTGATGGTGTTATCACCCCAGTCAACGGAAACAGCAGCCGAGTTGATGGTAATACCTTTGGCTCGTTCCAGCGGATCAAAGTCCGTGGTGGTATCACCTGAATCGACATCACCAACCTTATGCTTGGTACCACTGAAATACAGAATACGCTCGGTGGTGGTGGTTTTACCTGCATCCACATGAGCAATGATACCGATGTTTCTTGTTTTTTCTAACATGTTAGACCTTTACGATTTTGGAACCTTCGCCAATCAAAACCCACTCACGAGGCAACAATTTCAAAAGTTGCCAAAAAATCATCATACCAAAAGGAAGCCCAAAGCCGGTATACAAGCCAGCTTGTAAAAGTGACTAAGGGCAAAATTTATTCCGATAGTTAAATTTAATGATTTAATAAGGATATTTCCATAAGAGGTTTATAAACATTAACGCTGTTTAGGCGAAATTTTTTGATAATGGTCAAAAAAAGGACTGTTGAACTCAAAACATTGAACACTCATAAATCATTGCCATATTTGGACTAACAACAAAAAACCCAAACTTTTCATCCTATTTTGACCTGCTTGCGTCATTTGCCTTAAAGAATGTAAGAACTGTGGATTTCATTGACATTTTTAAAGATAATTCCTGACCACCATTTAAAATCACCTTAAGTTTGTCTGAGTTCGGGTTTTCCTTGAAAATCTTTTCAGCAGCTTCAACCGCTTCAGGAAAATCTTTTGTAAGCAGTGCTGCAGCCTTGTTGAATGAGATTTCAAATTCGAAAACCGGGCCGGGTTTAGCACTTGATGCCAGCGCTTCATTGATAAGTGCGAGTGATTTCTCACCACCAGCAAAAAGGATGACATCATTTGATATCGCGAGGAAACCTGGATCATTTCCAAAATTCTTCACATCCGCGGGCTGGGTCAAAATTTCAACCTTGTGGATATTCACATTACCAGCCTTTGCAAAATCCAATGTAAGTTTTTTCTTTTCCGATTCAGGAAGTTCTTTATGGATAAGCTTCACCAAATCTTCCATCTGGCGTCCCTGGGCGATTTTCATTGCTGTTAAAAATGCGAATTTTCCCGGACCGGTCTTTCTAACATCCATCACCGCATCCATGACCCCGGTCTCAAGAGTCGGCATGATTATCTTTGAGATTTTTTCGATATTGCCTTTTATGGAAGGATCTTTTTCATCAGCTATCGACTTGTTGATTCCCTCCTGAAAAACCTTGATGAAATCTTTGCGGGCGGTTTCGGGAATTTGGCTGTTAAGGTTCATGTGGATGACAGAATCCTTGCTGATCATTCCGGAACCCATGCTTTTTGACGCACCAAGACCAGCGATCGACTTGGCCAATTCCGTGCCACTCTTTCCCTTGAAGCTAAGTCCTAACCCCAGGTCTCCAGCCTTGCGATCCATATCCAATTTGAAGGAAAGCTCCTCCCCCTGGGTGAAAATTTGCACAATGAATTGCAACAACATCTCAGACACATCATTTCGAAGCTTTTCCATGGCTGGTGTCTCACCGGGGATTTTCTTCTGTTTTGCCTCTGCGATTTGAAGTTCAATTTGCGGCACGATATTCTTGATCAAATCCTCAGGCAGACCCGCCATATTAAGGCTTATGGACATGACGCCTGTTTTTTCTGCTGTTAATAGATTTTTTGGGGATAGAAGTTTTTTATCATCAATGGCTTTTTCATCCCTGATGGTTGCACACATGTAACCATCCTTGAATTTAAAAAACATGGGGAATGGCGAATTTGGTATATTCATCGCATATATGCCATTTTCCCCTTTCTTTGCCTGCAGGTTCAGTTTACCCAACATGTCGATAAATGTTTTTTCATCGGCGATCGGGATAAGCCCCACAACATCGCTGTCAATAAGATTGGGACCGATATTGCCATACAATCCAATGGGCTTTTCAGGATCAATCCCCTCAATTCCCTTTGGACCGGTAAGTGCTTTGAGGGAACCCTCAATCATTTTTGCCTGTTCCTTGATGCCCACGGATTCAGCAAGGAAAAAAGCATTTTCCACGAGCCTGTTAATGGGCTGCATTCGAAATACAACGCTGGGAGCCTGATTTGCTGGCTGGGCATTAAGGGGAAAGTTGACGCCAAGGAATATTAAAAAAACTGTGAATACAGTGGTTTTTCTAAATATTTGAAGCAGCATGATATCCCTCTGGTGGATGTTCAATTTCAAAGGACAATAGTCTTACAACATAAAGGCTAACTATTTTGACATTTTCTGCCAATAGCTACATTTTTCTTCCTTGTAATTCCCGCCTAAGCTACCATCAGGAAGTCAATGTTTTGAAACTCAAACCTAGGATAATTAAACATGAAAAGCTTGTTCAGATTTTCTTTTTTACTATCTGCGTTGGTTCTTTCAGGCCTGGCAAACGATGCCTATGCCCAAACTAAAAACCCCATGATCATAGACCGTGATAAAGACGGAAAACTCGATTTTAAAATTGGAAACAAGGTTGTCACCACTTATAACTATGGCCCCACTGTCGCAAAGCCTTACTTCTGGCCCATGGTCACAATCGGGGAAAATAGGGTTACCAGAGATTGGCCAATGCTGCCTGATTCCCCTGAAGCCAAGGATCACAAACACCAAAAATCAGCCTGGTTTTGTCATGGTGATGTAATTCCCGAAGGTATTGAGCTTAAGCAGAAAAGCAAAGGTGTCGCAGGGGTGGATTTCTGGAGTGAGGAAACTAATTTTGGCAAAATCGTCTGCGTAAAGATTGGAAAAATAGAAAACAATGCCAACTCATCCTCAGTGATAACCATGAATGAATGGCGAACTTCCGATGGCATTAAAATCATGGATGAAACCAGATCATTCACCCTTGAATTAGCGGGCAATGGCTACCTCATCAAAATGAACACAAGCCTGGTCGCAAGCGTCTGCCCCATAACATTTGGCGACACCAAGGAAGGCTCGTTTGGTATTCGTATTCGTGACTCTGTCACTGAAAAAGAAAAGAAAGGTGGCATCTTGACCAACGCACAGGGGAAGAAAACTGAAAAGGAAATCTGGGGCTTGGAATCCCCATGGTGTGATTATTCAGGCCCTTGCGACAAGGGTATCGCTGGTGTGACAATCATCACCGATGCAAGTAATCCCTTGAAGACATGCTGGCATAGCAGGGGATATGGCCTGATGGCCGCCAATCCTTTTGGTAGAGAGAAATCAGGATTCCCCGACCGTAAAGGAAACAAGGATTTGGTAAAGCTTCCCAAGGATGGTGTTTTAAAACTCTCCTTCGGCCTTTATGTTCATGATGGCAATGCCGAGGATGCCAAGGTCAAGGAAGTGGCTGGCAAGTAAAGAGATAAATTGCCCTGGTGAAAATCGAATTGTTTTCATCAGGGCTAATTTCTACTCCAATGAATTTATAATTTGAATTCTTTTTATTATTGGCAGAGATGTCATTTATTTAGTTTGTTTATAATTTTAATTGATTTACTTAAAAAACAGATTGGAACCATCGATGGATACCCGCCAAAAAGCCATTCAAATCAACATGGATTCCTCCAAATATGGGACATTCACGGAAATTGGCGCAGGCCAGGAGGTGGCTCGATGGTTTTTCGCTGTGGGTGGGGCTTCAGGCACCATTGCCAAGACTATGTCCGCATATGACATGGTGGTTAGCGATGCTATTTATGGCCCCTGTGAAAGGTATGTGAGCAAGCAACGGTTGCAGGCGATGCTGGACCGGGAATTCAACCTTCTTGTGGAAAGGTTGGATGTCAAGCGGGGTGAAACCACCAAGTTTTTCGCGTTTGCAAACACAGTCGCGGCAAAAAGTTTTTCAAGGAAAGAAGATGCCCATGGTTGGCTGGGACTCCAGTTCCAGATGGAACCCAGGGGACCTGTTTCCCAAGTTATCATCCATGTTCGTCTTTTGGATCCCGAAAATATCCAGGAGCAGGAGGCACTTGGAATCCTCGGAGTCAACCTTATCCATTCCGCGATATACCACCACACAAACCCCGACAAGATCATTGACAGCCTTCTTGACAGCCTTTCATCCGATAGGGCTGAGATTGACATGATCGAATTCAGTGGATGCGCTTTTGAATCTATCGATAACCGGGTAATGGCTTTGCAACTTGTCCAAAAAGGACTTTCGAAGGCAACAATGTTTTTAGCCAATGGCGAAGTGGTCCAACCTGCAGATGTGCTTTACAAGAAATGCATCCTGGTTGAAAGGGGAAGTTTCAGGCCTGTGACCCATGTCACAGTGGACATGCTGGAATGCGCCACATCCATGTTCGTGCAGGAACCCAAGGTTCAATCCGAGGAGGTCCTTGTCATCATGGAAATGACGCTCAAGAATCTTTTGGATAACGGTAAAATTGATTACCAGGATTTCCTCGACAGGGTAGACATCCTGGCATCACTTGGAAAAATCGTCTTGATCTCAAATTACGCCGAGTACCACAGGCTCGCAGCATACTTTTTCCGGTACACCAAGAAGATGATCGGGATTGTCATGGGGGTGCCGACGCTGAAAGAAGTATTTGATGAAAAGTACTATTCAGACCTCGATGGAGGTATTCTTGAGAGCTTTGGAAGATTGTTCAAAAATGACCTTAAACTGTATGTCTACCCCCTGTTAAACAAGCAGACCGGGGCGTTGATAACTTCTGACAATCTACTGGTCACCCCGAAACTACGCCATTTGTTCAGCTACCTCGTGGAAAACCGTTTGATCGAGAGCATCCGTGGTTTCACCGAGGAATACCTGCCCATCTTTTCGCGGGAAGTATTATTGAAAATCCAAAAGAACGACCCCTCCTGGGAAAACATGGTGCCCGAATCGGTATGCAAGATCATCAAGGAACGAAAATTATTCTCCCACAAAAGCCAGGGCTGATGGGTTACTTGCTTTTGGTAGCAGGGGCGGGGGCGGATTTCCCCGAACTGATTTTTTTAGCCCCAAGAAATATGATTGCGCCTATCAGAATCACGAGCGAAACACCAAAAAATCCAATTATTGCATAACCAAGCCACTGGTTGCTTTTAACTTTCTTTGCAAGTGGATGCACTGAAAGGATCGGTGCGGGGGCATCAGCAATTTGAACTGTTTCCTGCGCCCCTGTGGAACTCGCAAATGGGCTTCCCAAAAATTGGGGAGCAACAGGAACCACATCACCCGTCAGATCCGCAAATTCAGCCCCCTGCACCACTACGCGTGCCTCGACACTCACATTGAAAGACTGTTTTCCATTCGTGTTAATCGTGACTGTCGCAGTTTCAAGGGTTGAGGGCAAATCACTGGCGGACACGGTTATTTTCAAGTAGGCCTTACCACTCTTGAGCACGGGTTTTGCTATCCTTACCCAAGGCTTGTCGGATTTGGCATAGGCGTATGTTGACTTTTTCTCATCATTATAAAGCGTGATGGTCTGATCTTTTATTTCACCGGGCTGGAATTCAAAAAGAAGATCGGTCGCACTTATCAAAACCTTGGGCGCCTTGACATAACCAAGTGCTTCAAAATATTGCTGGATCGCTGCAACCCCTTGTGCGGAAGGCTTGGGCAGGGGGTAGGACCATCCATTCTCCTTGTACCAACTCTCAACCGTGCCATTTTCAAACAAAATCGCGGCCCCTGCCGGGTTGGCCTTGGCTTTCTCCGCAAGCTGCCTTGGATTTTTTGCACCCGTGAGCGAACCGATCATGAAAGGCTTGGTGGGGATCTCGGCAGTGACCGGCACGATAAGATTTCCACCACTTGTTTCAAAAATTAATTTCCCCTCGACTGTTTTATCGCTTGTGCGAAGGGAATTGGAGAAAACCGTCATTGGAAGGGGCGCATCCTGGAAAGTGGTGAAACGACTTCTGCTCCTGGGTTTCCCCTCACCAATCGAAAGCCAGGGAATCCCCTCGATGGAAACACTGCCATACAGGATGCGCCTGCCCTTGTTGCGAATTTTCACGGAGCATTTGATATCTTTGCCCGGCTTTAATGTGCCAAGGTCCAAGCTTGGAGGATCGACTTCCAGTTCCGCGGGGGGAATGGGTTGGGAGGGAAGCCTTGCAAGAAATTGATCCAAACCCTGGTCAGGGGAGGGATGTTTTGCAGACTCTGTAGCGACCATTGCCAAGTCAAGCCGCCCAATCCCACTAAAAAAAGTGCCAAACTCTCCCTTTTTCATCATTTCGAGTGAAATAGACCAATCCGAAAGAATAGTGCTGGCAAGTTCGTTGAAATTGGAGCAGGACTTTCCAGAGGGGTACCGAATGGGCTTGGGGAAGTTCATTTGCACACCAGCGGAGGCGTGACCTCTTCCACCAAGTCCTATGCCATCAAAATAACAGAATGAAGCTTCCTCAGGGTTAGCCCGTGAGCAGCGTGAACAAGTTTGAACCATGGCCCCATATTAGGGGGAATTAAATTGGATTGCAACCCGTTGAAAAAGATCTTTTACCAAGCAGGGAATTATTTCTGAGGCATGCTTTTATTGATTTCTTCCAGAACAGCTTTCAGTGCTGCGACATCGGTCTTTGCGGTGGTTTCGAAGTTGCGAGTCACGCCATTTTGTGTGGGGTCTTTGACTGCGCAATAAAATTTCCAATCTCCGGTTTGAGGGCTATAGTCCAGCCTTTGCCAAGCCAGGCCACGGGTGGAAAGTTGCTGCATCAAGGATCGAAATTCCTCTGGCGAACCAAATTGGCTGTTTGCCGCACCCACACCCGCATTGGCAGTAGCATTTACTGGTGTAACATTGGACCGGGTTGGGTCCAATGTGGAAAAATTTCCGGTGGCTAAAGCCGCGGGGCTGGTTGAAGAAGTAGGCGAGGGAAGATTGGGAACTCCATTGTTTGGATTATTGAAATTACCCGCAAGCCCCGTATTTTGCACAGGCATCCGATTTAATGGTATTCCCCCACCAAGCAAAGGATCTTTATCCGAAACCGGGGATCCAAAGTTCAAGGGGTTGGTTGGAGCTTGGGGAGTAACTGCATTTGGCGGGGGTGCAGCACTATTGTTACCGGGAAGCGGGCTAAAAAA
Organism: Planctomycetia bacterium; assembly: GCA_005786805.1. Taxonomy (GTDB): domain Bacteria; phylum Planctomycetota; class Planctomycetia; order Gemmatales; family Gemmataceae; genus UBA969. The sequence goes on from SYCV01000259.1 coordinate 10,242, forward strand.
CTTATCCAGGGAACTTCCTCCGGAATTACTTCCCGTATTTTGACACCCCACCACAAAACTTAAAAGGATTCCAAAAGCCGTTTGCTTGAGCCCGGGGCGTTTGAGCAACATCATTTTTGCCTTGTTTTTTAATGTCATGGAAGGCTCCTTACTCCTTGACTACCGCTTTCCACCAACTATTCTGCCTAATATGCCTGCTTTTTCATGATTTTGTCACTATCTTGTACTTAAGTCGGTGGAAATAACAAACCCTAGGAATCCATGCAATGCCATCTTTTAAAATTGCGGTTATCGGCGGTGATGGGATCGGACCTGAAGTCATTGACCAGGCTGTTCGAGTTTTGGAGGTTGCGACTTCCAAGGCAAACGCCTCATTCACCTGGAACAAACTCCCTTGGTCCGCGATTAATTACGAAAAGACCGGGGTAATGGTACCCGATGACGGATGGGACCTTCTAAAAAAGCATGATGCAATTTTTCTCGGAGCCGTTGGGCATCCTTCCGTCTCAGACCATATTCCCGTTCATGGGCTGCTGCTTCCCATGCGCAGAATGTTTGATCAGTATGTGAATCTCAGGCCATCTTACCTTTATGCCGGAGTTGATTCCCCGCTTCGGGACAAGGCCCCGGGATCGATTGATATCCTTTTCTTCCGTGAAAACACTGAAGGAGAATATGCCCCCATAGGTGGCAGGCTTTACACCGGTTTTCCCGAAGAAATCGCGATTCAGACCAACACCTTCACACGCAAGGGTTGTGAAAGGATCATTCGTGCAGCTTTTAATGCCGCGCGAAATCGCCCCCGAAAGAAAGTCACATCCATAACCAAGTCCAACGCCCAGACTTTTGGCATGGTATTGTGGGATGAGTGCTTCAAGCGAGTTGCATCCGAGTTCAAAGATGTCAACGCTTCCTCCCTGCTGGTCGATGCCGCGGCCATGGATCTTGTACGCAAGCCAGAACACTTTGATGTGATCGTGGCAAGCAATCTGTTTGGCGACATCCTGACCGACCTAGCCGCCATTGTGACGGGAACCATCGGGCTGGCTTCCAGCGGGAATATCAATCCAGACAGGACCTTCCCCAGCATGTTTGAACCGGTTCATGGATCGGCACCTGATATCGCTGGCAAAGGCATGGCAAACCCGATGGCAGCAGTGCTTTCAGGCGCCCTTATGCTTGAACACCTTGGATTGAAGGATGCCGCCAACAATGTGAACCAGGCGGTGGCAAAGGTCTTGAAGGCGGGCGCCCCAAGAACGCCAGACCTGGGCGGCAAAGCCTCCACCAAGGAAATCACTGACGCGATCCTTGCAGCCCTTTAACAAGCTCGTGTTGATTTCCAAAATCGAAAAGAAAGCCCTTCTTGCATGCAAGTGGGGCTTTTATTTTTTACCCTTTGAAAAAACATGGTCCAATGCCGCTAGTAAATCCAACCTGTGAAAGTCCATGTCTGATTGCGAATCGTGCACCCTTACCCCGGTTTTTCTCATGATTGCCAACATTGCCTCAGGGAGATTTTCCCCATCTGACTTCCAATCATAGCCGCTTTTTTCAATTCCCTCGCGCAACAGCATCACTGCCCCGCAAGCGATGGCATTCGATGAGCTTGTGGCACTGGCGGGAACCAATAGGTCAACCTTGGCACTTCGGTCCAGATAAACCTGATCTTTTTCAGGTTTGACTGCACCTATCGCGAAACAATCGGGCTGGCAGGCGGGCCAGGATATACCCTTGGTGTAATTGTGATTCCCGGTGGGCGCGCTTACCCAGACATTTTGTTTTCGCAACGCCCTGAGCTTTTCATCAATTGCACTTTTAAAAGGTCCTGCATGCTCCTTGTCATCCACCGGCGCGAGATTTACCGTCGTTATCCTGTACTTTTCATGATTCTCCAAAACCCACTGCAGGGCGGGAGCAAGGCTTTTGTCATCACGGACATCGCAATGGCAACATTCAAGACCTCTAATTACCGCAATCTGGTTGTTGAATGCCACGCCACGCTTGCCATTGTAATTAACCGAGGAGGGGATACCGATCGTGGATCCATGGTACCCCTTCCCTTCATGCCTGGGATCATTGTCACCATCCACGCTGTCATATGTGACCAAGACCTTGGGTCGCCCCTCATCCCTGGTGTTCCACTCGGGCATGGACAACTTGCAACCATCATCCACCAGTGCAAGAGTCTGCCCCTTTCCAAAACTCAAGATTGATGCATATTTTTCCCAAGACTGTGTGATCCGGGCAAATTTGAACTCGGTGGGAAGCACCGGTTCTTCTGAAAAAACGATGCCAGCAAGGAACACCACAGAAATCACAGGAAAAAGCAAATGCTTCATTTTCTCGCCCCTATTAAACGCTAACAGCTTCGATTATGGAATTTAGGCCCCCGGTAGGTATCACTCTCTGGATATGCAGTCCACTTTTAGTGAACAAGGATTTATATTCCACCAGGGTTCTCTCGATTCCACCCGGTATTCCCATCATGATCCAGTCAAACATTTTGCCGGGATGAGGAGTATTGCCCTCTGGTAACACGGCTTCAATCATCAACACCTTGCCCTGATCGGGAAGCATTTTCCTGATATTCCCAAGGATCAACACACTTTTTTCATCATCCCAGTCATGGATGATATGCCTGAGCAGGTAGGCATCAGCATGTACTGTGACTTCCTCAAAAAAATCCCCAGAGACAATCCTGCAGCGATCCATCGATCTGTTTTCAGATGAGGCAGCGGCAACATGCGGTAAATCAAAAAGAATGCCTTGCACCAGGGGATGCTTGTTGAGAATTGCCAAGAGCATGCTGCCATTGCCACCCCCGATATCAGCAACTGTCTTAAAACTGGAAAAGTCATAGGAATCAAGGATCTGCCTGGACTCACTGCCATGAATACTTTCCATGGCCTTGTCAAAAATCCTTGCGGATGCCGGGTGGTTTTTAAGGTAATCAAAAATCGGGGCGCCATGGGCGATTTCATAGGCGCATTTACCCGTGCGGACATTATCAATCATGTGAGATGAGGCGAGGTAATGTTCCGACCCGGACATGACGGCCATCGCATACTGGCTTCCGGGGATGTCGGAACGAAGCTGGTTGGCCCGTGGGGTTAGAATAAACGAACCATTCTCATCCTCGGCAAAAACCTCCTCGGAAGCTAGGTATCGCATGAGCCTGTAAAGTGATCTTTCATGAGTGCTGGTTTTTTTGGCGAGGTCGCTGGTGGTCTGAGGGCCATCGCGGAAAATTATGTCCGCCAGATTCAATTGTGCGGCACAATAAAGCGCCTGGGACAACCAATACCCGTAAACTTTTTCCCTCATCCAAACCTCGGGACTTTTGAGTTCCATGTTCATTCCTTCAGTGGGTTGATTGGCAAAATGTCATCGTATCCAATACAAAGTCTATTTGAATATTTGAAGCTGCCTGTAAAAATTATGACAAATTCAGAAAAATCGCAATCTGACATGCGGGTTGGAATGATATGGGCCGTGGGTGCCTATGCATTCTGGGGATCGATGCCGCTTTATGTTTGGCTTGTGAAATCCGTTGAACCGCTTGAAATTCTAAGCCATCGTGTGGCCTGGTCGGCGGTGCTGATGCTTTGCATCGTTCATTTCCAGGGAAAATGGGACCTTGTAAAAAAATTATTCAGCACTCCCCGTGTGCTATTCGGCCTGATGGGAAGTTCGATCCTGGTTGGAATCAACTGGGGAATATATATTTATGCCGCCGCGAATTCACAAGTTCTGCAAACCAGCCTTGGATATTTTTTCCTGCCCTTGTTAAGCATTCTTTTTGGCATGGTTTTATTCAAGGAAAGACTCAGGTTTATGCAATGGGTCGCCCTTGGGGTCGCCACCATCGCGATAGGGCTGAGAATTCACCTGGAGGGAAACCTCCCATGGATTTCTTTGGGTGTGGCTTTTTCATTTTGTTTTTATGGCGTCCTCAGGAAAATCATTCCGGTTGACGCCACTGTTGGGTTATTTTTTGAAACCCTGTTTCTTCTGCCACTTGCTGTGGCAGCGCTGGTTTTCTGGTGGCTCGAGGGAACCAACGACTTTGGGCATTCATGGCACATGGACACCTCACTTGCCCTCAGCGGTGTCGTCACCGTGATCCCACTTTACTGCTTTGGCAAGGCGGCAAGGTTGGTGCCATTATCTGTGATGGGATTCATGCAATACTTTTCACCCTGCATCCAGATGCTATTGGGAATTTACCTTTTTAATGAATCCTTCTCTCCGGAAAAACAAGCCAGCTTCTATCTAATCTGGGTAGCTTTGGCCATTTTCTCATTCGATTCCTACTATCAAAACCAATTGACACAAAAAAAAGATGCCCACGCATGATGGGCATCTTCTGCATCAAGATATATGCTTCGCTATTACTTTTTAAGAGCGGTTTGAATGGCACCAACCAAACCCGCGTCCTCCAGTTCCACATCCGACTCAAATCTTCCCAAAACCTCACCATTTTTCCCAATAAGAAACTTGGTGAAATTCCACTTCACATCACCAGCGGACTTTGGATTTGTCTCCTTGGAAGTAAGGTGCTTGTAAAGGGGTGAAGCACCCGCTCCTTTGACCATTTGTTTTTCCAGCACGGGAAAGGTAACTCCATAATTTGTTTTGCAGAACTTGGCGATTTCATCATTTGAACCAGGTTCCTGACCGCCAAATTCATTGCTTGGCACACCTAGCACCACAAAACCATCCTTGCCAAACTTTTCATAAATTCCCTGCATTCCCTTGTATTGGCTTGTGTATCCACAAGCACTGGCAACATTTACAACCAAAACGACTTTGCCCTTCAGGGTGCTTAAATCCAGTTCTTTTCCATCCAAAGTCTTGGTTTTATAATTTAAAGGGGTTGTCACATCAGCTCCTTTTTCAGCATATATGGGCGAAACCATTAGGCATAAGGCAGTTACAAATCCAATTACACGGCTCATTAGTAGACTCCTGTTTGGTGTTAAGACCCAAGTTTTCTAAAATAAATTTAACTGGGACTATGGGTTGTTCCATAATCCAGTTTACTGTTACTATAGTATAGTCTTTATATCATCATCAGTTACAGCGAAAGTTTTTCATTATGACGGACGCGAGCAAAATTCGCAATTTTTCGATTGTGGCCCATATAGACCATGGCAAAAGCACCCTTGCGGACCAGTTCCTTTTAAAAACAGGGGCCATCACACAAAGGGATTTTAGAAACCAGGTCCTCGATGACATGGATCTTGAAAGAGAACGCGGCATCACCATCCAGATGCACCCTGTCACCCTTTACTACAAACTTGATGGCCAAACATACGAACTCAATCTCATTGACACCCCCGGCCATGTGGATTTCACCTATGAAGTATCGCGCAGCCTCGCGGCTTGTGAAGGTGCGATTCTTTTGGTTGATGCTTTTCAAGGTGTCCAGGCCCAGACTGTCGCAAACGCTTACCTCGCCATCGACAACAACCTCACCATTGTGCCGGTCCTTAACAAGATCGACATGCCAATAGCCCGACCAGATGATGTGATTGCCGAGATGGAATCCGTGCTGGGGATTCAACCTGAGGAAGTCCTGCGTGTGAGCGCGAAGACTGGCTTGGGAATGGACGATGTAATGCGTGCGATCATTGATCGCATTCCACCTCCCCAGGGAAAACCAGGTGACCCTCTAAAGGCGCTAATCTACAACAGTCATTTCGATCCCTACAAAGGTGTCGTGATTTACATTCGTGTGATGGAAGGCACCCTGAAAAAAGGCCAGCGCATCAAATTCATGCGTGGCAACACCGAGCATGAAGTGGCCGAGATTGGTCAATTCAGGCCAAACCCAACGCCCTGCGACACCCTTGGGCCGGGTCAGGTTGGTTTTTTCATGGCACAGGTTCGCAAACTTGATGATGTGCATATCGGAGACACTGTTACCGAGGCGGGCAGGCCCACCCCTGCCGCACTTGCTGGTTACAAGGAACCCAAGCCGATGGTGTTCAGTGGTTTATACCCCACGAACAACGATGACTTTGAGGAATTACGCGAAGCACTGATGAAACTCCGGCTAAATGATGCGAGCTTCACTTACATGCCGGAAGTTAGTGAGGGACTGGGATTCGGGTTCAGATGCGGGTTCCTTGGAATGCTCCATCGCGAAATTATCCAGCAAAGGTTGGAGCGTGAAAGCCAGCTAGACCTGGTTCAAACCGCACCCAATGTGACCTACGAAATATTAAGCCGAAGTGGCGAGGTGATTTCCATCGACAATCCCCAGAAGGTCCCGGTTGATGGCCAGATCCAGGAATTTCGTGAACCGTTTGTCAAGATCAGCTTCCTTGTCCCCTCGACCAACATCGGCGATTTGATGCAGATGTGTGCCGAGCGTAGGGGTATCTACCAGCGTACCGAATACCTAAGCACCGCGCGCGCCATCCTTGTTTATGAAATGCCACTTGCGGAGGTCATTTACGACCTTTACGACAAGCTGAAATCGGTAACCCATGGCTATGGCACCATGGATTATGAATTCCTCGCTTATCGCGCCGCTGACCTTGTCCGCCTTGATGTTTTGGTCCACCACAACAGGGTGGATGCGCTTTCAACAATCGTGCATCGCTCCTCAGCGGATAGACGGGGTAGGAAATTGCTCAAGAAACTGCGCGAGGAAATCGACAGGCATATGTTTGAGGTTGTCCTTCAGGCCGCGGTTGGCAGCAGGATTATCGCCCGGGAAAGCATCGCTGCCCTCAAGAAGAATGTTACCGCGAAGTGCTACGGTGGTGACATAACCCGAAAGCGCAAACTTTGGGCCAAACAAGCCGAGGGTAAAAAACGCATGAAGCAGGTGGGGCAGGTGGAATTACCGCAGGAGGCTTTCCTTGCCGTGCTTGAATCTGACGAATAAACAAAAGGTAGACAATGGCTGAATCAGAAAACCCCACACCCGTACCAGAAAATGGGCCTACCCCGCCTGTTGAAGGATACAAGATTTTCAATGATTCTGTGAATCCCATATCCGTAAACACAGAATCCTCAACCGGGGCGCAACCCGCGACAGATCAGCCCTCCGCCAATCAAGAACCATCACAAGGTTCGAATTCTCCCACTCCAGCAAAATTTGTCATCCCTAAAAACGATGGCCTTCGGGAAACTCTTGAGACCATTGTTTTTGTGGTCGTGCTGGTGTTGGTTCTAAAATCATTTGTCGCGGAGGCTTTTGTAATCCCGACTGGTTCCATGGCGGAAACCTTGTTTGGTTATCAAAAACAAATCCGTTGCCCATCCTGCAACCACCGCTTCCCTGTCAATTGCTCAAGCGAAGTCGAGCAGATGCCCGGAGCGGGGGTAATGTCAGTCAGCCAAGCAACCTGTCCCAATTGTTTGCAAAACATCAAACTGCTCAAGCCAAACGAGGATTCTTTCCCGGGGGAAGCCACGGTGAGAGACCCCGGTCCATCCACGGGTGATCGCGTTCTGGTCGCGAAATATCTTTATGATCTTCCCGGGAAGGGCCCCGAGCGCCTGGATGTGGTTGTTTTCAAATACCCAGGCAACAGCAACCCGAATGAATTCTCCGCCCGCTTCCCCGCATCCGGACCACAGCGCAATCATGTCCCCATGAATTACATCAAAAGGCTGATAGGTCTTCCGGGAGAAACCATCGCCATTCAAGCAGGCAAACTTTACAGGCTTCCACCCAACACCCTTCCACCACCTATTTCCAATCCAAAAGACAATGCGGACCTCTGGATGTGGGAATTCATGCATGAAAATGAAGCCCGGGACTCCTTTGTAGACACCGACAAATTCGAGATCATCCGTAAAAAACCCTCCGCGGTCCTATCAATGGCCAGGATCGTAAATGACGATGAACATCGCCCCAAGGACCTGCCCAATTTAAAACGCTGGCAATCCCTAAAACCCAATTGGAAGGAAATTTCACCCTCGGTTTACACTAGCTCCACTGAGAAGGAAAAAAACACATCCTGGCTCAGGTATAATCATATCATCCGCAACAACGATTCCCGCAGGCAGCTTATCACCGATATCATGGGTTATAACACCGCCTATCATGACTCACACCGGCCCGGATATGGTGACAACTGGGTCAGTGACCTCATCCTCGAGGGTGAATTTAAGATCCCAAAAAAGGAAGGCACCCTCACTTTGGAACTTTCCAAGGGTGTTGATCGTTTCAGGGCGGTTTGGAACCTGGAGTCAGACTCATGCACTCTTCAAAGAGTCACAGGTGAAAAAATCGAAAAACTCGCTGAAAAAACATCTGCTCCCCTTGCCCCAGGCTCTCACCAGGTTCGTTTCGCAAATGTCGATTGCAGGCTGATCATCTGGATTGATGGCAAACTTCTGTTCAATGACGGAGTCGACTACAAGCCCAGCAAAGTGCATGGCCCCACACTTGAAAACGACTTGGAACCCGCAAGCATCGGAACATCAGGAACCAGCCTTACCGTCCAGAAGCTAAAGCTGTTTCGTGACACTTATTACACCGCGCGGATCAATCCCAGCACCCCGGATGTCTCGGTTCATGACTGGACTGAACCATCAGTTATCCGCCCGGGGATGGCGACACCCGATGCATGGAAGGGACTTTTGAACCCGCCCATCAAGACTCTTTATGTCCAGCCCGGCCATTACCTTTGCCTGGGTGACAACAGTCCGCAAAGTTCAGACGGCCGGTCCTGGGGGCTAGTTCCATCCAACCTAATGATGGGCCGTGCTGTTCTTATTTACTGGCCCTTCGATCGAATCGGTAGAATCCAATGACACAGTCACTTCCTGTCCCCGCTCCTGGCACAGTATTTGGCGATATCGAAATTCGTGTGAGATATGCTGAAACAGACCGCATGGGCCTGCTTCATCACGCCAATTATCTTGTCTATTTCGAGCAGGGAAGGATCGAATTGCTTCGCACCATGGGCCGGACCTACAAGGATGTCGAGGATGAGGGATACCTTCTTGTGCTCGCCCGTATCGAGGTCAAATACAAGCGGCCAGCAAGATACGATGATGTTCTCATCCTTAGAACCATCGTGGAAAGAACCACTGGTGTGCGCATTGAGCATCGCTACGAACTTTACTGCGATTCCAAGCTGCTCGCGGAGGGGTCATCAACACTTGCATGCATCGATCGCGAGGGAAACCCGCAGGCGCTTCCCCCATATCTGGCAAACCGCACAACCTCTCTCTGAAAGTTGAACCATGTTCAGAAGATTCCTCGCGGTATGGTGCCTTCCTCTTCTGCTGGCTGTTCTGCCCGCGGCTTCCAGCTTCGCGGTGGTCGCATCACTACCAACAGCCGCTTATGATTTTTATCTTGAAAGGATCACCCGACTCGACCAGTTGATCCTCGCCCTGGGAGCGTCTCTTTTCACAATGCAAACTTTTTTCGCCTGGCGCGCCCTCACTTGGAAAAAACACGGGTTTGACGAATCCCCCGACACATGGATCAATCATCTATCCCAGGCTGCGGAATGGTTTCCACTGCTCGGGTTACTGGGAACCGTCGCGGGAATCCTCCAGACTTTCAGCTCCATCAGCGGGCCCGTTTCACCAGAGCGAATCATCCAGCTTTACGGACCCGCGATCACAGCGACGGGGAGCGGGATATTCATGGCACTTGTCAACATCCTGCCTGCATGGATTGTGATGGTTGGCAGGGATCTCATCCTTTCACTTGCTGGTGGCGTGCTCCCCAAAAAGGAGGACAAACCATCATGATCCAACTCCCAAAACGCAGTGTTACCCGCTTCTTCATTCCGCTGATCGATGTGTTGATTCTACTTTTCTGCGTCTTCCTGTTTCTTCCCATGGTTGGCCAGGGCGATTCGCCCGGGTCTTCCCTGAAAACCAACCCTCAATCCAATCAAAACAAAAAGGATGCGGACACGACAACCCAGCTACTCAATGAAATAGAAAAATTACGGGCTGAACGAACCGAGGCCTTCAAGGGTAATGTCTTTTCAAGGGCCCTTGAGATCGATCCCTCAACCGGCGAGCTTTTCTTTCGCAATCCCGACAAGACCCCTTTAAAAAACCATGCTGATGTCGCAAACCTTGTCAATCATGACAAACTATTTTCCAAGGGCAGGGAACTTTTCTACATGGTTCTTTATCCCCGTGACCCCGATAGCAGTTATCCCACCAGGGGTCAGCGCGAAAATTATGAACGCTGGCTCAATGGCATCGCCTGGTCATTTGATTTCCCGGGACTTAATTCCAACAGGTAATTGAATATGTTCATTCCTGTGTTAGCCAACGCGATTACGGATTCAATCAGGCACCCTGAACGCCCACTCGCGGTGTTCGGTGGCATCGCCCTGGGCGCCTATCTGGCTATCACTGTTGCAAACCTGGTTGTGAAAAGATTTTCAAAAAAACCCATGCCAATCTGGGCGGCCAATTTAATGCGAACCCTTGGAGGGATCGCAGGTGGCTGGATCGTCTACATCTATCTTTTTGGGGGTGGTGGAGATGGAGTCGGTGGCCCCGGAGGGGCAAGCAACGGCACAAACAACAACTCCTCCAACCCGAAAACAACCGAAACACAGGAAAGCAGGGACAAAGATCTAAACAAAAAAGAATCCTCGAAAGTAACACTAAAACTAAGGGTTTTGACTGATGAATCCGCCAGGAAAATGATGGGGGCTAACTATCAGGCTAAAAAATATTATCTGCTTTCTGACAAACCTGATGAGCTATGTGATTATGAATCATTGATCTCAAATTTCGAAGGCATTCTTAGGAACTCAACCATTGAGAGAATAGATTTTGTAATCGGACTGGAAGACCCCGACCGCGACACCTACAGGGTCCGGGTGGTTCGCAACTGGTGTGAAACCAAAAATATCCCAATGGATTTTCTACCACGCTGAAATCAACGGGCGCCATTCAATGCAGCTTACAGACAACCTGAATCCCTTGATTATGATATTGCATGATTCACCAGAAAAAGCCAATGGTATCGGGTTGTCCTTCACAGAAAAATCCTCACGTATTGAATCAGCCTCACTGGATGAGCAAGGTGTTAAAAAACTGGTTCAATCCAATTGCGATGGAGCTGTATTTCTGGGGGAACCACCGCTTTCATTACTAGGAATACTTCGGGAAAATCTTGGCCACAGGTTGCTACCCGCGAATTTCCCGGTATTCATCAAGCATGAAATTTGCCCGGAGTTCCCTGATAATTCTGGCCCGGGTTCACTAGATATTCTCCCTTTCCGGGATGCAGCCACCTGCATAGACAAGGCGAATTTTTACCTGTCAAAAAAGAATTCCACCAGTTCCAAACTTGGTTGGACAACAGTGGTGCTTTTATTCGCGCTTTTATTCCTGGCTTTGAAGGGGGCAAAATTATTTCTACCGCCGGGCGAACTGGAAACCCAGGTGGAAATTTTCAAAATGAACGACCCCTCGGATGTTCATCTTCGATTGTTGGGCCCTCTGGAAAGACTTAACCAACGCGTAAACAAGGTGAACGGTTTTATCTCAGATCCGGATTTTTATTTTCTACCACTGGATCTTTCCATGTTCTTGAATTCAAGGATGGAGGAAACCAAAAACTACCTCAGACTAGTTGATTTGGTCGTGGAAATCCCCGCCACCATTAATGTGAAAAAGATAGGGGATATCGAGGCTTCACTATCCAGAATCGACAGATTGAAAAAAAGTTTCCCAAAGAAGTTGGAATCCACTGAGGGATGGATTTTTCTTGTTGAAAAAGAATCATTCAACCAGAAAATCCTCGAATCACTGAATGAGTTCAAATCCAGCTTCACCGAAAGAACCAATGTCTTCAACGACCTTTCATCGCTCGATCGACAACAAAAATCAGGTGATTTTGATTGGAAACCCTGGCTTGATAAAGCCTCTGATTACCTGGATTCCCCCTGGCCGGAATCTTTTCCTCAGGCATTGGCTACAAATATTCCTGAAGTGCTGGAAATGCGTCTGGCAGACCATGCAAACCGCAAAAAAATCCATCTGCTTAAATGCCTTATCAATTACCTGACAATCCCGAAAAATATCACCGCCGATGATTTCTTGTTCAAAACCGGACTATTCAAGGAAACATTTCATACCCTTGATAAAGAATCACCAAACTTGCGAAAATCACTCGCCCCAGCAAATTTCACCCCAAACCAGAACGAGACCATCCAATTTCTCGCCTTTAAAATGAAGTCAAAAATATATCCCATACTTGGAAGACGAATTTTTGAAAATCTGGGTGATCAAAAAACATGGGAAAAATCGAAGGCGAAATTGTTGGCGGATCCCGTGCTCAAGGAATTTTGTGAACTTATCAACCCCATCTCCTGGATCGAGTCACCCGCCGGGGTCAATCCAATTGAAAATATTATTACACTTCTAACCAGCGATGGAATTCAATTAAAGTGCGATTGTGTCAAATTAGTATTGGATAATAAACTTTCAAATCTCCTGCCTGAGAATCCAACCCTGAATATCACATTCGAGAAACCCTCGGGCGAGACAAAGGTTTTTAATTTCAGACTTGTAATGAACAAGGATCATATCCTACAAAGCACTGATGTCGGGATTGACTACGCCTATAAATGGTTCGATAGGGTGAATGCGGTGATTGAGCTTAAAGATGGGTCAAAATTAGTTTGGGACAAAGCGGAACATGATATATTCGGCTGGTCCTCGTTATTGACTGAGGGAAAGATGGTGGGTGGTTCAACTACTTTTGGGAAACTTACCCCTTCCATTCTGGTTTTTGAACCAAAATTGGTCGCGTTGCCTTCACTACTTTTTAAACCTGAGAACTAAATCAAAATCAAAGGTCATTTTTATGAGCCAAGAAATTCCCTCAACTGTAAAGCACAGGCGCTTATACCTTCCCATGATTGCCATTGGGATTTTGGGAGTTGCATTTATTTCAACCCGAATGCTTCCTGAAGAATACCCACCTTTTGTTAAAAGCGCTGTGAATATGTCGGGCTTTTTACTTTCTTTGATCCTCGCAACCACTTGGTGGGTTTTCTTTTCAAGGTTCTCCTGGCTTTTAAAATTTGAAGTCGTTGCGATTATCATCTCTTCATATTATGGGTTAGTCAAGGAAGTGGAATTCAATGGCGATGTTGAACCCCATATCATTTGGCGCTGGGAAAAACCCAGGGAAGATAAAATTGCGGAACATCGAACTAATGCACCCAAGCTTCAATTAGATGATATTTCCCTGATCCAAGGCCCTGAGGATTTTCCAAACTACCGCAATCGCAATCTCGACGGGGTGGTTAACGGCCCTGAACTCAATGTTGACTGGAAAACCAACCCTCCCCAGCCATATTGGAAACCACAACCTTGTGGTGCAGGATACTCCGGTTTTTCCATCGTTGGAAATATTGCAATCACCCTTGAGCAACGCGCGGACAGGGAAGTGGTTGTCGCCTATGATTTTACAACGGGGACAGAGCGCTGGATCTATTCCTGGGTCGCAAGGCATTACGATGCCATGGGGGGTGAAGGACCGATGACCACCCCCACAATTGACGGGGACCTGGTCTATGTTCTTGGGGGCACGGGCCATTTTGCCTGCCTTGATGCGAAAACAGGCAAACCTTCATGGGAAATTGACCTACTAAAAGACAACAAGAATCTTCAATGGGGCATGAGTGGCTCCCCATTGATCCATAAGGATCTGGTCATTGTCAATCCGGGAGAGCAGGATGCAAAGAACCTTGGTCGGGCGATTCGCGCCTTTGATAAAAAAACCGGTGAACTGCGCTGGCAGACAGGGAACAACCGAGCGGGCTACACCTCTCCCCAGGTCACAACAATCCTTGGCACCGAGATGCTTTTGATTTTTGATGGCGCTGAAATCGCCGCATACAACCCCCTGACAGGCGCAAAATATTGGGCCCGCACCTGGACCACAAACCAGGGTATCAATGTCGCCCAGCCAATTCCCATTGGTAATGACAGACTTTTCATCACCTCCAGCTATGGAGTTGGATGCGGTTTGCTTAAACTCTCCAAGGATGGTGACAAGTTCAATCAGGAGGAACTTTGGCACAATTTCAACCTGCGCTGCAGGTTCACCAGTCCTGTCCTTTATGAGGGATTCATTTACGGGTTGGATGAGGGCATGCTTGTTTGTTTAGACCCCAATGATGGAAAAAGAAAATGGAAAGCTGGCCGTTATGGGCAGGGGCAATTGCTAAGGCAGGGAAACAAGCTGATCATCCAGGCGGAAAGCGGTGACTTGGTCATGGTTGAAGCCAACCCGGCGGAGTTCAAGGAGATAAGCAGGTTCAAGGCTTTGTCAGGTGACAAGACCTGGAATTATCCTAGCCTTGCGCGCGGTTTTGCCTGGGTGCGAAATCATAACGAAATGGCTTGTTACGATCTCAGGAAAAAATAAATCATCCCACCCAAAGGATGAAATCAAACAACTGGCCCGCTTTTTTTCCCTTGCGTGTGACATCAAGTGCAGCAAGATGTAATCCCTTGGTTGTTTCCCCAGTGCATGAGATCTTAATGGGCAATGAGGTGGCCGAATCTCCAGCCACCATGGTGCTGATGACTGCGGGTTCCGCCTTGAAACCGTCGGGAAGAACAATTTCCACTTTCATTGATATTGGCTCAGGTTCAAAGTTGCGCATCAATAGCCTGGCTTCTGTGGCGTTATTTTTCCCCAGCACCACCCTGTAAGGTTCCATGCGAACCCAGTAGGGGTCATACATCCAACGATAATCCTTTTCGAAGCTCAATTTCTCAAAGTACTCTTTAAGCTTCAACGCATCCGCTAGATAACGATCGATCAATTTGGCGGGTTCTGCCATCGCCCAAGAGTGCCCGCCCAACAAAAGATCTGGTTGCAATTTCTTAAGATACTTTGCCGCGTAAATGTATCCTTCTTCAAGTATGCAACTGTTTCGTGCAACCACCGCTTCATGCCCATTTTGATTCGGGTCGGAAGAACTGCCAAAAATGTTATCCCCAGTGAATGCGACTTTTTTGCCATCGATATTGCCATGCAGGCAAAGGGCGAACTCAGTCTGGCCGGGCATCCAATCCACCGTGAGCTTGAATCCTTCCCAAGTGAAGGTGTCTCCCTCTTGGAACACCCTGTCAAATGTCATGGAATCAATCCCCTTGCCATAAGTGTTAACCTGCGCGCAATAATCGAAATGCAATGGCCGGGAAACGGGAGCAACCACACGGTTCATGGTCCAAATCTTGGCACCATGCGCATCCCTAAGATGCGGTGCTTCCAGGCAATGATCGCCATGCATGTGTGTCACCAGCACAACATCAATCTGCTTGAGCCCAAGCCTTTCCTTCATCAGCGTGATGGATTTATCAAGGAAATCTTTTTTGAACAGTCCGCAATCAACAACCAGTGCATGTCCGTTATCCGCGAGTATCATGTGGAAATTAGGCCAGAACTCCGGGCCTCGAAACTTAAACAAATGTTTGCTCACCTGCCAGACATGAGGCACAGCCGTGGGTTTGGAAACTCGATCCTGGTCGGCACCCGCAAAAGTGAAAACCTCCCACCCGCGCAGATAAAGCTTGTTGAACTCCCTAAGGGTGTTTCGCAAAGCCTGCAGTTGGGGGAGCGGGTCTTCAATGACCGGACCATGGGAAGGGAGCATTTTTTTCAATGGGTAGCCCTCTAGCTGACCCAGCGAATTATAAAGCGCGTAAATCCCCTTGCTGAAACCATAGTCCCATTCTGTATCGAACCAAGTGTGAAGCTTCGATCCCTGCAGCATCACATCCCCGGTGAAAGCAATCCACTCACCATTTTTTTTGGTGATGTAGGAAAGTGAACCTGGACTGTTACCCGCTGTTTCAATGCACCAAAGTTCAATTCCCTGCCAGGTGAAATCGTCCATCTTAGCAAATGTCTTGTCGACCTTGATGGGAGTGATTCCCGGCCTTACATAGCTTGCGCCATGCACGGTGAAGGCATCTGAAAGAGCGGGAGCCATCTTTCTAAAACTCAGGGGATTTTCAAAAAGAGCTTTTTCAACTTCGGGCACCGCGACCTTTGCTCCGGTGCCTTTCAATCTCGGGTAGCCCTGGGTTTGCTCCCGGTGATGATGGGTGAACAAGACCCATTCAATTTTTGTGATTCCGATTTCCTTGATGTGATCAAGCACATCGCCAGACCCCAAGTCTATCAGCAACCCCAACTCGCCCGATTTGATCACATAGACATTGCAGATATCGGGGAAGAGATAAACATCCCTGGCTACTTGTGTGAATTTCATCACTGCACCTCAATTTTGAAAAGCATGGATTCTTGGGGGTTTCACTGAATCAAAGTTTGAAGATTCCCATCATTGTTTGCGCGCTTTATTCAAAGAATTTCCTCATGTTCGCCTGGCAGATTTGCGCGCTTTTCAACGGGTCATAACCAGGCTTTTCAGAAACCATGGAACTGACTTCACAATTGACATCCCCCTGATAATCACCTTCCTTAAGCACTTTAACCAGGGCGCCATAATCAATCGAATTTGTTGATCCAGCAAGATCAAACACAATTTTTCCGTCCCTTTTTGCCGCATCTTTGATCGCTACATGCGCTACATGGGGCAGCGAATCTTTCAGCAGCTTCACCAGGTCAAGTTCACGAAACATCAGATGGCTTGGGTCATAGACCATTTTCAACCAGGGTGAATTTTTCAACTGCCCCATGAGCCAAATCGCCTGACTTGGCAAACTCATGGCTCCGGATCGATGGGGCTTTATCGCAAGAACAACCCTGGACTTCGCTGCCATTTCGGTCCATTTGCCCAAGGTATCAACATAAAGACTCTGCACTTTTTCCCAAGCACCACTGCCCAGCACCGTTTGCACCAAAGGTGGATTTTTTCCCCCCAGTTCATTCGAAAGAACAAAAGCCTGCTCCAATCTTTCTTGCAAGCTCCTGCCCACATCTGGCATGGGTGAAGGAGCAAGATTTTCCATCAATGCTGTTAGCTTAAGCTTTGAATCAACTATCAAGGCACTTATATCTTTTCGATCTTGAGCGCCCAGTTTTTTGGGATCGGTTGGCCATCCGGGCAGCAGGCACAACTCCATGGAATCAAAGCCCGCCTTGCCCACATGAGGTATGGCATCTTTATAAGGAATCGCTTTCATTCCATAGTTGCTAAACCCCAGGGTGATTCTTTTTACCCGGGTTTGATATGCGATGGCCTTTCCAATCACCATGCTGGTCGCCAAGCCCGCAAGGAATCCTCTTCGGTGTATGCCTCTCATCATGAACCCCTTGCTTTTTTGAGCATTTCAACAAATGGCTTCATGAAATATGGATTATCATGCCAGGTTCTTCCAGATACCAAGTTGCCATCAATCACACAGCGATCATTCACATAAACACCCCCGAACGAGGTTATATCCAGCTCACACTTTGCAACCGTGGTGCATTTCCTGTTTTTCAAGCATCCAGCAGCGGCAGCGATCTCCACGCCATGGCACACAATCGCAACCGGCTTGTTCTTTTCGAAAAAATGCCTGGTGATTCGGATCAAGTCCTTGTCATAGCGAAGGTATTCGGGTGCCCTGCCCCCGGATAAAAACAACCCGGCATATTCCTCAACTTTGACATCTCGAAAAGCAACTGTCGCCTTGACATGATATGCTGGTTGCTCCCTTGTGATATCCCAAGGAATTGTGGCATCAGGTGGGATCTCATGCATGACCCCGTGATAAATGCGAGCCTCCGGGCCACTCACAACCGCTTCAAAATCATCCTCCGCAAGACGAAAAATAGGATAGTAGGTGTCAAGGACCTCTGTCGCATCACCAATTGGTATCAAAACTTTTGCCATTATGGATTTTCCTCAAGTGTTGGTTACTATTTCCTTACCAACCTAAGTTTACTAAAGCTTACGATGGTCTAATAGAAAAAAGGTCACTCCTTAAGACTAAATAAGATGAGGGGCTTAATGATCACTACTTTTGCTTGTTTGCTGACAATGATGATCTCGGGTCAGGATTTCACCAAGAATGTGAGTCCATTTGAAAAAAGTGGTCCAGCCGATGATATCAACGCTGTTTTCAAGTCCTCGAAGGGGTGGATTGGCGCAGATGGAAATTACTCGGTCAAAATATCCCCTGATAAAACCATCTGGTTTTTCAGTGACACCTGGCTGGGTGAAATTGAAAACAATAAGCGCAAAAACCCGGTTCTGATCAACAACTCGGTCGGTGTTCAAACCCATGCAGATGGAAAATCCACTCTGAAATACCACTGGGGAAAAACCACAGAGGGGAAACCCGCCGCCCTGTTGGCCCCAAGGGATGGCAATGGTTGGTTCTGGCCTTTTGCAGGCACCATGCAGCGGGAAAAACTGGCGCTGTTTTTATTTCAAATGGATAAAGCCGATGGTCCCTCGGGATTCGCCTTTAAAAACTCGGGGCTGGTTCTTGCTGAAATTCACAATCCTGATGATGCTCCGGGCTCCTGGCGCATCGACCAGGTCAAAGTGCCTCATGTTCGAATTGATGAAAAGAGAAAAGTCTTGTTTGGCTCCGCAATATGCTTTCACATGGAATTTACCTACATCTATGGTTATGAGGAAAACAAGGGTGGTTTGTATAAGAGGATGCTTTTGGCTCGATGTCCGAATAATCAAATTGGCAGATTTTCAGATTGGGAGTTCTTTGATGGTTCAGGCTGGTCAAAGAATTTGAAAGATGCGAAGGCCTTGATGGAAGGAGTTGCATCTGAATATTCAGTGAATTATGTGCCGGCGCTGAAAAAGTTTTTATTGGTTTATCATGATGCATTTTTGTCACCTGACATCGTGGGAAGAACGAGTTTGAATCCATGGGGGCCATGGTCTGAAAAAATCAAATTGCACACCTGTGAGGAAAACAGTTGGAGTAACGAGGTGTTTTGTTATTCGGGCAAGATGCAACCTCATCTTTCAAAAGAGAATGAGATTATCATCAGTTATGCAGCAAATGCAAAATCTCTCCAGGGTGTGATCAATGACGCAAGGCTCTATTGGCCAACTTTTATCAGGATCAAAATAAAGCAAGAACCCTAGATGGATTTGGCTCATCGGGTTCTTTTCCTTGGCAATTACTCCCCTGATATCGCATGATCTATTTCGAAACCTGTATCCATGCATGGGGTTTAACCGGATATGTTTTTACCTGGAGACGGAATGAATTGGATCAAATTATTGCTTCTTTCTTGCTTTTTAGTTTCGGGCACCGCCCATGCCGCTGAACAACCCAATATTCTTTGGTTGGTTTGCGAGGATTCCAGCATAGATTGGTTTGGATGCTATGGCAACAAACACGCAAAGACTCCCAATGTTGACGCGCTTGCCAGGCAGGGGTTCCGTTATAAAAATGCATACGCCTGCGTTCCGGTTTGCGCGCCTTCCCGCAGCACCTGGATCACAGGGATGTATTCGGCCTCTACCGGAACACTTCCAATGCGTAGCAGGTATGCCCTGCCCCACGATGTGATAAAGTACTACCCAGATTACCTGCGAAATGCCGGCTACTTTTGCGCCAACCACACAAAGACCGATTATAACATTGGAGGCAGACCCGATGCCGCATGCTGGGATACCAACAAGCCAAACGGATGGGAACTGCGAAAGCCAGGCCAGCCTTTTTTCCAAATCATCAATTTCACCGAGTCTCACGAAAGCAAGGCGCATGGCGCGGTGACCAACACCCGCCATTCACCTGATCAAATCATCCTTAGAAAATACCATCCTGATGAAAAAGGCATTCGCATGACTTATGCAAAATATCACGATTCGGTTGAAACCATGGATACTGAGGTCGGAAAAGCCCTTGCCGCTTTGGATAAGTCCGGCTTGGCAAATGACACCATCGTGATATTCAATTCTGATCATGGTGGTGTGATGCCTCGGAGCAAACGATTTCTTTACAACAGTGGTTTGCATTGCCCTCTTATCGTTCGCATTCCCGAAAAATTCAAGCATCTCTGGCCGGGCAAGTCGCCTGGAGAATCGGTTGAACGGCTTGTCAGCTTCGTGGACATGCCCAAGACTTGGCTGAGGCTTGCGAATGCGGAGATTCCCGCCGCGATGCAGGGTAGGATTTTCCTGGGCGCCGAAACCGATGAGGAACCCGAGTATGTATTCAGCTTTCGTGAACGCATGGACGAACGATTCGATAACCAGCGGGCGGTCCGCAACAAACAATTCCTATACATCAAGAACTTCATGCCTTATGTACCTTTGGGTCAGCATGTAGATTACCTCTGGAAAATGGAGGGCACCAAAGCTTGGGAGGACGCATACAAAAACAAACGCACCAATGAAATCACTGGCAGGTTCTTTGAGACCAAGCCGGTTGAGGAACTATACGACATGAAAGCTGACCCGGATAATGTCATCAATCTTGCGGAAAAACCAGAGTACCGTGAAACCCTGCTGACCATGCGGAAAAAGCTTCGGGAATGGCAGTTATCAATTCGTGATACGGGACTGCTACCCGAATTCGAGCGCAATGAAAGGGCAACCCAAAACAAAACCACCATTTACCAGTTGGCGCAGGATCAAAAGCTTTACAACCTTCCCGCTTATCTTGACGCGGCGGATATGGCGCTCGAAAAAAACATTGCCAACAAACAAAAACTCTTGGCGTTGCTTGCCAGCACGGATTCCGGATTGCGTTACTGGGGCACCGTTGGACTGTTCATGCTTGGAAAAGCCGATGATGAAACACTAAGAACCTTGGAACCCCTTTTAAAGGATGGATGTGGCGAAGTGGTTGGAATGGCTGCATGGACAATGCTTCAATCGGGTCAGGTTGAAAAGGGAACCAAGGCACTATTTGATCAAATTAAAAATCGAGCACCATCGGCTTTATTCACCTTGAATGTCCTCGACTGGTCTCATGCGGACATCAAGCCCTTTGCGCCAATGATCAACTCAATGGTGTTCAGCGGCAGACCGATGGCGGAATACGAACAGCGCATGATTGATCACCTTGGGGTGTCAAACAACATCGGATCACCCAAGAATTTTGAAAAACCCACCAAAAACAAGGGTAAAAAGAAAGAATAACATATGTTTACTTTTAAGATACACATTGTTGTTTTATTTTCGTTGTTAATGATGCCCTTTGGCCAGGCCAAGAATCTCTGGGGGGCGGAAACCCGGCCCAATTTGATATTGATCATGGCGGATGACCTCGGATACGAAACCATCGGGGCCAATGGGGGCACCAGTTACAAAACACCGAACCTCGACAAACTTTCTGCCACTGGCGCCCGCTTCACCCATTGTTATGTGCAGCCTTTGTGCACCCCCACGCGGGTCCAGTTGATGACAGGCCTTTACAACATCCGTAACTACATCAATTTTGGTAACATGGATCCCAAGGCGATCACCTTTGCCAACCACTTGAAAACCACCGGATACACCACCTGCATCACAGGCAAATGGCAGCTTGGTCATGATCTTGGACTGCCTAAAAAATTTGGTTTTGATGAATACTGCCTTTGGCAGCATACCAGGCGCCCTCCCCGCTACGCCAACCCGGGACTTGAGATCAACGGGGTTGAAAAAAATTATTCCAACGGGGAATACGGCCCCGATATCGTTAATCAATACGCGATCGATTTCATCAAGCGCAGCAAAGCTTCTCCGTTCTTCCTTTATTATCCCATGATGCTCACCCATTCTCCTTACCAGCCAACTCCGGATAGTAAAGATTGGGATCCCAAGGCCAAGGGAGAATCAGTGAACCAAAAGCCCAATCACTTCGGTGACATGGTTGAATACATGGATAAACTGGTTGGAAAACTTGTCGCACAACTGGATTCACAAGGCATCCGTAATAACACACTCATAATTTTCGTAGGTGACAACGGCACGGGGAAGGGAACAAAGTCGATGATGGGAGACAAGGTGGTGATCGGGGGCAAGGGCACGACCACGGCTGCCGGGATGCATGTCCCCTTGATTGTCAACCTTCCCGGGAAGGTTATTGCAGGAAAAGTTCATTCCAACCTGGTGGACAGCACGGATTTTGTTCCAACCCTCTTGGATGCCGCAGGTATTTCCAGTTCAGAAAAGAAGCTGGATGGCCAAAGTTTTCTGCCCCATGCTTTGGGGAAAGAAGCGAAGTCGCGTGATTGGGTTTATTCCTGGTATTCGCCCAGGCAGGGTAATGACACAAAGGTTCAGGAGTTCGCATTTAATCATGAATCCAAACTTTATCGAACCGGTGAGTTCTATGATCTGAAAGCCGATCCTGAACAAAAAAAACCTAAAATCGTAAAATCACTTGAGGGTAAAGCCGCCTTGGATGCGAAACTTCTTCAAGGCGCGCTTGAGCAATACGCAAACGCGAGGCCCAAGGAACTCGACTTGATTAATGGGATAGACAACGCAAAAAAGAAGAACAAGAAAAACAAGGAAAATTAAAATGCGAGGAATATTAACGATTGTTTTTCTGCTTGTCTCGGGGTTGAACCTTCAGGCCCAGGCCACCAAGCCCAATATCATCGTGATTCTCTCAGATGACATGGGGTTTTCGGATTTGGGATGTTATGGCGGTGAGATCAAGACCCCAAATCTCGATAAGCTTGCAGCGAATGGTTTGCGCTTCAACCAGTTTTATAATACCGCTCGATGCTGCCCAACTAGAGCGAGCCTGCTTACCGGCTTATATCCTCACCAGGCTGGTGTGGGCCATATGGTTTATGAAACCCCTCTCGCAGGTTACAAAGGCGATTTGAACAAAAACACTCCTACCATCGCTGAAATACTTGCACCCGCGGGTTACAAGAATTACGCGGTAGGCAAATGGCATGTAACCCGATACACGACCGAGAATGCGCCAAGGCATAATTGGCCCATGCAACGGGGTTTTCACAGATTTTATGGCACCCTTCAAGGTGGTGGAAGTTTTTACGACCCCTACACCCTGACACGCGATAATACTCCCATCTCCGCATATGCGGACCCCGATTACAAACCCGCAAAATTTTATTACACGGATGCCATCAGTGATAACGCCGTTAAATTTGTCAACGAACATAAACGCGACCAGGCGGACAAACCTTTTTTCATGTATGTTGCCTATACCGCGGCACATTGGCCCATGCACGCCCTTGATGAGGATATCGCCAAGTACAAAGGTGTTTATGACAAAGGTTACGATCCCATCCGCAAGGCCAGGTTTGAGAGGTCAAAGGCACTTGGGGTTATTTCTCCTGATTCCAAGCTGACTCCCACCGTGGGCGATTGGTCCAAGGTGGAAAACAAGGAATGGGAAACCAGGTGCATGGAAGTTTACGCTGCCATGGTTGACCGGATGGATCAAGGAATTGGCAATATTGTAAAATCACTCGAAGCCAATGGGCTTAAGGAAAACACTCTGATTTTTTACATGCAGGATAACGGTGGCTGTGCGGAATCCACTGGCCGGACAGGCAACAAGGATCATCCTGAGGAAGCCAAGGCGAAAACTCCCAAGTTGCCTCCAGTGCCATTGGATTATCGGTTGCCAGCGATGATTCCAAAATCCACCCGTGATGGTTTCCCTGTTCTCATGGGGAAAAAAATTATGCCGGGAGGCCCCGACACTTTCATCGCTTACGGCGAAGGCTGGGCGAATGTCTCCAACACACCATTCAGGGAGTACAAACACTGGGTCCATGAAGGTGGTATTTCAACTCCAATGATAGCTTGTTGGCCCAAGGGAATCATGTCCAAGGGTGAAATCAGAAACCACCCGGGACATTTGGTGGATATCGCGGCAACTTGTGCGGATCTTGCTGGGGTGAATTTTCCGGAAAAACATCAGGGTGAGACTACTGTGCCACTTGCGGGAAAAAGTTTAAAACCAGCATTCAACAACCAAGCCATCGAGAGGGACGCCATTTATTGGGAGCATGAAGGCAACCGGGCTATCAGAGTGGGCGATAAGAAATTAGTTGCCAAAGGGAGCAAGGGGGCATGGGAATTGTACGATCTTAAAACGGATCGTGCGGAGGCGAAAAATCTTGCAGGTGAAAATCCTGAATTGGTTAAAACCATGTCAAAACAATGGAATGATTGGGCTTATAAAGCCAAAGTGCTTCCTTGGATTTGGGACAAAGAAGAGTACAGTAAAAAGGGTAACAAAAAGAAGTAAACGCCAAATTGGCAGCTTGGATTATAGTTCAAACTTGGCACCAAGCATTTTTGTCATTTTGGCACCCAGGTCTCAAGCTTCCATTATAAATCATAAACATATATGATTTAATGACTTACAATTCAAATAACCCATCTTAACATAAATTTAAAAATTGGCATACTACTTGCTCATAAGAGAAATATGAAAAATAGCCTGAGTTCTCAGGCTGGAAGATGGCCGGCAGATATTTAGCAATTGCCTTCCAGCTAAAGTTCTATTTTCAGGTTATTACCTTCGCAAAGGGTGTTCCTTTTCGAAATGAAAGTTAACTCAAAGAATTAAAAATGCCATGCAAATGGCGGCGTGGAAACTCTGCACCCACGCTATTACAAGGAGATTTGACATGGTTATCAATCGAATCAAAGAAGTTGAACCCTGGTGGGCAAACCTCATGGAACTTCATCGAGACATCAACCAAGCCCTGGCATTGGGCTCACCTAATGATCATGCGGGAACCTCGTTTCCCAACATGAGAGTTCTTGAGTCGGAATCTGAAATTGTGGTTGAAGCCTTGCTGCCCGGAATTCAATTAAGCGACCTGGAAATCAACATAACCAAGGATCGAGAAATAGTGATCCGAGGGGAGAAAAAACCGATTGCTGATTCTGAAAAATCAACCTGGCATCGAAGGGAAACAGATATTGGAAAATTCAGCAGGACATTGGTTTTACCAGTTCGAATCGACTCTGAAAAATCCAATGCTTCCCTAGAAAACGGAGTGCTCAAGCTGGTGCTACCCAAGCACTCTTCTGAACAAGGCCGAAAAATCCCGATTTCCGTCAAGAATAGTTAGACTTTAACCCATTTAAGAAAGGACTGAATCATGAACCAGAATACCATGCCCCCAGTTGAGAAAAATTTGAACAACAAGCCTGAATTGGCAAAGGGCCAGAAATATCTTTTCCCCAAGGTTGACATTCGGGAAACAGAGAATGAATTGATGCTTTTTGCTGAGATGCCAGGCATCGCCCCATCTGATGTTCAATTGCATTTTGAGAAAGGCAGTCTTACCCTTCATGGAAAGGCGAGTCCAAAACCTGCCACAGGCAAGTTGCTACTCGATGAAACCCATCCGTATGACTATTACAGGGTATTCACGCTGAATGATGGGATAGACGCCGAAAAGATCACGGCAGAATACAAGTATGGGGTGTTGGTTGTCCATCTTCCCAAGGCTGAAATCGCCAAACCAAGGCAGATAAAAGTTTCCTCCAACTAGGATAACATAGTCTGCATGAATTTGGTGATGAAGAGAGCCGGTCTTAAAAAGGCCGGCTTTTTCTTTGCATTCGATGAACCCACCATGTTAGATATGGTTTGCCTTCATTGCATCATGAATTGGTCTCCCCGCCCAAGAGGAATAAAACATGAAATACTATCTTCCCATACTGGCATTGTTAATTGGTTTTTCACCGGTTTTTTCCGCTGAACCTGTGGACCCCGGCCCAAATTCGCCTGACGAGGCAAAAAGCAAGTCTTACTCTTCAAAAAAGGCGATTGAGTTCCTCGATAACGCCTCACTTAGCTGGCAGAAAGAACGCAAGTGCTTTGCATGCCACACCAATTACGCATACCTATACGCACGCCCCATGGTTGAGAAGAATTCCGATGCTGAAAAGCAGGTGAGGGCGTTTGCTGAAGAACTTGTGAATTCCCGTTGGAAGGAAAAAGGGCCCAGATGGGATGCTGAAATCATTGCCACCGCGGCAGCATTAGCATTCAACGATTCCCTAAACACTGGCAAACTCGCTGAATCCACCCGGATCGCACTCGATAAAATGTGGACGGTTCAAAGAGATGATGGCGGTTGGACATGGCTTAAATGCGCATGGCCTCCAATGGAATCGGACGATCATTATGGTGTCACCCTTGCTGTCCTTGCGGTTGGGTTCGCACCCGGCGATTACGCCAAGACCCCACAGGCTATCAAGGGGCTGGAAAAAGCCAAACAGTATTTCGCCAAGAATTCACCCGAGCATCTTCATCACAAAGCAATGCTCCTTTGGGCGAATACTTTCTTCCCAGGATTGATCTCACCGGAGGAAAAATCAAAGATCACCCAGGAATTGCTTTCAAAGCAGTTGCCCGATGGCGGTTGGTCGGGGGCATCACTTGGCGAATGGAAGCGTGCTGACAAAAAAGAGCAGGACCCCAAAACCAGCGATGGTTATGGTACCGGGTTCATTGTTTATGTCTTGCGCAAATCAGGCACACCTGAAAATCATGATGCCATCAAGAAGGGTGTGGCTTGGATCAAATCAAACCAGCGGGAAAGTGGCAGGTGGTTCACCCGTTCCCTTAACCGCGACAACAAGCATTACCTCACCAATGTGGGTTCCGCCTTCGCATTGATGGCCTTGGCAGAATGCACCAATAAGGATTAAATGTGTAAAAGTTTCTTTTTGCTGGTTCATACCACACTTGCTAACTTGCAAATTCGGGTGGTTATCAGGCCTTTTAAAAAGAATAACTTCCAATCATTCCATGATTCATTTAGAATAAAACCATGGTTTTGATGAATTAATCAAATACCGATTTTTTAATCCTGCCTATTCGGTGTTTATCCCATGAACCTGATGACTTCAATTATTGTCGGGATTCTGATGCATGGTGCATCACCATCAGATTCCAGGCATTTTATTGACTCGGTGGAACCGGTATTGAAGGCAAAATGTTTCTCCTGCCATGGCAAAGACAAGCAAAGCGGTGGACTCAGACTTGATTCCCTGAAGGCAATGCTCAAGGGTGGTGATGTAGGTGCGGCGATAGTTCCTGGGAACCTTGAAAAAAGCCTGCTCATTGAAGCCATAAGCTTTAAAAATCCCAAGATGCAAATGCCACCCAAGGAAAAACTTTCCGATAAAGACATTGCAGCTTTATCACTTTGGGTGAAACAAGGTGCCATCTGGCCTGAAAATGTCTTGGTGCTTTTTGATGAGGATCCCGGCTTCCCCTCAATTCTTTCCAGTGGCAAAGGTGGGGCGCGCATCGTTAACGAGGGTGTGGCATCGGGCAAGATTGCCATGGCTATCACTCCCTTGCAGCGGGAGAATCCCAAAATCCCCAACTGGTTTTTTCCCATTCGCGAAAACCCCAATGAAGGGGAATTTAGATACCTGCGCATGGCTTGGAAGAAAAAAGGTGAAGGTGGGATCATGCTGGAACTGGCATCCAATGGAAGTTGGCCCGATGCCAAGGTTTCCAAGGGTCGCTATGTCGCCGGACCAAACACCACCGGTTGGGCTGCGATTTCTGTTGGTGAAAAAGCCCCTTCCGAATGGAATGTGGTCACCATGGACTTGTGGAAGGATATGGGAAATTTCAACCTTACAGGTATGGCGCCCACCTGCGACAAGGGAGAGGAAGCCTATTTTGATTCAATAATTCTTGGCCCATCCATTGCTAGCCTTGATGCTTATAAAGTTGAAAACCATCCCGTTGCGATAGTCAACTCATCCGGAGGATCAAAAAAGAAAACAGGTGATGCATTCACGGACTCAGAAAATCCCATCAGAAAGATATTCAAGGGGGAAAGACTCGATCTTTGGTCCTTGAAAGCCCCGGTCAAATCAGAAATTCCAAAACCAAAGCAAGATTCAACCAATCTCACGAACATCGATCGTTTCATAATTTCAAAAATGGAGCCCAAGGGGATTGCCCCCTCGCCCAAGGCGGACAAACGAACTTTGATTCGCAGGGTTACCCTCGGCCTGACCGGGCTTCCACCAACTCCCGGCGAAGTCAATACATTCCTTGTGGACACATCACCCAGGGCATTTGAGAACTTGGTGGATCGCCTCCTTGCTTCACAAGGCTATGGTGAAAAGTGGGCCAGTCACTGGCTTGACATAGTCCGTTATGCGGACACCAACGGCTATGAACGCGATGAATTCAAACCCCTGGCCTGGCAATACCGGAATTCCGTGATCCGCGCCTTTAATTCCGACCTTCCCTATGACCAATTCATCAGGAATCAACTTGCGGGGGATGAGATGGTTGCTTCCACTCCCAGGAATTCTTCCGATGTGGACAAACTGCTTGCCACCGGATTCCTTCGGCTAGGGCAGTATGACAGCACAGCCTCGATTTTCCAGGAAGAATCAAGATCAAACAATGAACAAATGGCGGACCTGGTTAACACCATGGGATCGGCTTTCCTTGGAATCACCCTTTCCTGCTGCCAGTGCCATGACCATAAATACGATCCCTTTTCACAGGATGACCACTACCGGTTCAGGGCCTTCTTTGCCGCGATCAAGCCTAATGATTCTCTTGTTGTTGAAAGTTCCATGGACCTTGAATTGATCAACCAGCACAACTCCGCGGTTGACAGGGAGGCTGAGCCATTAAAAAAATCCTTGGCAACCTTGCTGGAGGCCGCCAAACAAAAGGTAATTGGAGAACGAAAATCAAAATTCCCCCAGGACATACAGGTCCTTCTCTCCACGGCAGAATCTTCCCGCGATGAATCTACCAGAAAAAAACTACAGCCTTTTTTGGAAAAACTGAAAGTCAACGACAACGATGCAAGGGCTTCTTTGGACGACATGGGGAAAAAACGGGCCACGGAATTGCAAAAGGTTATCTCGGAGACAGAGGCGAAAAAGAAAACGGCGCGCAAGGCGATGAGTGTCCTTGAATCCGGCCAGTCCGCCCCTGCGACCCATGTGCTTTTTCAAGGGGATCACTCGCAACCAAAAAATGAGGTTAAGCCTGGATTTTTGAGCGTTTTAAACCCAAACGAAGCTGAGATCAAGCCCATCAAATCAAACTCCACAGGCAGGCGCAGCGCCCTGGCTGATTGGATCGCAAGCCGGGATAATCCTTTCACCGCGAGGGTGATTGTGAATCGTGTCTGGCAGCATCATTTTGGCACAGGCCTGGTAGCCACACCCAACGACTTTGGTTACTCAGGCGCCCGGCCCACTCACCCTGAACTTCTCGATTGGCTGAGTGTCGAATTCATGGAACAAGGGTGGTCTGTCAAAAAACTTCAAAGGATGATCCTGCTTTCAAACACCTACCAGCAATCGTCCTTTCAAAACCCCAAGAATCAGGTACTCGATCCTGACAACAAGTTTATATGGCGGCAGAATGTCAGGTTTATATGGCGGCAGAATGTCAGGCGAATTGATGCTGAGACCCTCAGGGACAGCCTGCTCGCCATTTCAGGGCTGCTGAATTCCCAATATTCCGGAAAGCCCATCTGGCCCACGATTCCAGAGGAGCTTTTGAAAGCCCAACCCGGCATACTTGAAGCCATCAAGGGCGAGGATGGTGGCAGAATGCAGGGCTGGTATGCGGACCCGATTGACCTGGCGAATGTCCGTAGTATTTACCTGGTTAAAAAAAGATCGTTACCTCTGCCTTTCCTGGATGTATTTGATTTGCCAAACGGGACCATCTCGTGTGGCAGACGCGATCAAACCGTTGTAGCCCCGCAGGCCCTAATGCTGCTGAACAGCCCTGAAAGCATCCGTTATGCGGAAGCACTCGCGAACAAGATTTCAAAGACAAACACTAGCGCACAGGCTGGCATCGAGGCGGCATTCGCACTGGTTCTAAACCGTCCTCCAGATGCCGACGAGCTTGCCCTTTCACTTGAATTCATCAGGCGTCATGCGGAAAAATATCAATCCAAGGGTGAAGCGAAAAACATGTTGGCTCTCAGGGATTTTTGTAGAACCCTGACCAACCTCAATGAATTCGCCTACTTGGATTAGTGGTTTTCAACAAGGGAAGAATCAACATGGCAATCGAATTTTCTTCCGTGGCTGCGACATCAAGAAGGGACTTTCTTGCGCGCACCGGTGCCGGATTTGGCAGTGTCGCACTTGCGGGACTGATGGCAAATGAAACAAAAGCCGCCATACCCATAGATTCTTTAAAACCTTTCGCGGAGCGTATGCCACATTTCGCCCCAAAGGCGAAGCAGGTCATATTTCTTTTCATGTATGGTGGGCCAAGCCAGGTTGACCTTTTTGATTACAAGCCCGACCTAATCAAGCTCAATGGGGCGAAGGTTCCCGATTCCATCAAAAAACAAAAGGACAAGGTTGGCGGTGTTTTCAACGCCTGCAAGGATGAGTTGATGTCCGGCCCTTGGAAATGGGCGCAACATGGCAAAAGCGGCTTGTGGGTTTCCAGCCTTCTTCCCCAAACCGCAAAGCATGCGGATGACCTTTGCGTGGTTCGTTCCATGTTCAGTGAAAGTTCGAATCATGCCCCCGCGACTTATTTGATGAACACCGGCGCGATCCTTGGTGAAAAACCAAGCCTTGGTTCATGGGTGACCTATGGGCTTGGCTCACCCAACCAAAATCTCCCGGGTTATGTGCTTTTGTTCAAGGTTGGGGGACTGGGAGGAAGCGCCAACTGGAGCAACGGTTTTCTTCCCGCGGCTTTCCAGGGCACCCATTTCAGACACGAAGGCAGCCCCGTGCTAAACCTTCTACCACCCGAGGAATTGCAATCCACCCAACGATCAACCCTTGATTTGATGCAGGCATTTAACAAACGACATGCTCAAGCAAGGCCAGGCGTGCTGGATCTTGATGGCAGGATTGCCTCTTATGAACTCGCCTACCGCATGCAATCTGAAGCCATGGAGATAGGTGAACTTTCCAGCGAGACATCCTCCATTCAAAACCTTTATGGAATCCATGACAAGAACAAGGATAAGGCTACTTTTGCAAGGATGTGCCTCACCTCCCGCAGGTTGGTCGAGAAAGGCGTCCGCTTTGTTCAACTTTACAATTCAGTGGATAAACTTGGCTGGGATGGGCATGGTAATAATCATGAATTTCATGAGCGTAATTCCGCCCAGACTGACGGGCCCATCGCGGCCCTGCTCACCGACCTCAAACAGAGGGGTTTGTTGGACTCCACCCTTGTCATATGGGCT
The DNA here is from genome assembly GCA_005786805.1 of Planctomycetia bacterium. Taxonomy (GTDB): domain Bacteria; phylum Planctomycetota; class Planctomycetia; order Gemmatales; family Gemmataceae; genus UBA969. Next base: position 41,320 of record SYCV01000259.1, read on the forward strand.
GGAGAATTCGGAAGAACCCCAATGATGCAGGGAGGCAATGGAAGGAATCACAATCCCTATGGATTCACCATTTGGATGGCTGGGGGGGGCGTCAAGGCAGGCACCCAGATCGGCGCCACTGATGAGATCGGCCTTCGCGCTGTCGAGAAGCCCCAACCTGTCAAGAATCTACACGCCACAATCCTTACCGCCCTCGGCATCAACCCGGATGAACTTTCCTTTGATCACAACGGAAGGCAGGAAAGATTGACCGGAGTGGCTGCAAGTTGGAAAACAATTCCCGGAGTGCTAGCTTAAATAAAATAGAAACTATCCAGAATTTTTTGGTCAATTTGACCCGGGCACTTAAGAAACATTTACAAGCCCTGAAATTGAATGGAATAAAGTCAACCAGTTGTGATAATGCTAAATCTCAAAATAACTTTGCCCCATGGATCTGATTCCTTGACAATATAAACTAATTCGATGACACACTTAGGAGAGCGACATGCTTAGATTTCCAACACTTTTAATGACTCTTGTTATTTTTTCATCCCCACAGTTCGCCCAGGCAAAGGATCCCATGGTTTTTATCTCAGCATTCGCAGGTGGTGACCAGGGTGCGATCCACTCCTTTGATTTTGACCTCTCAACTGGTTCATTAAAACCCCTTCATCGAACCACCACCGTACAGAATCCCTTTTTCCTAGCGCTGTCTCCTGATAAAAAGTTCCTTTATTCCATTCACGCCCTCAAATTCGGAAGCAAGGAAGCCGAGGAAATCGCAGCCTTCAAACTTCTTGGAACCGATGGAAAACTCGAATTGCTCAACAAGCAATCCGCAAGGGGTTCAGCCGCCTGTTATCTTCATGTTGATAATCCGGGTAAAACCGTCGTGGTTGCAAATTATTCATCTGGAAGCGTGGCATCGCTTCCCGTGAAAGAGGATGGCTCACTGGGTGAGGCGGCATCTTTTTTCCAACATGCTGGTTCCAGCGTAAACCCAGCCAGGCAAAAAGAACCGCATGCCCATTGCATCGTGGTCAGCCCTGATAATAAATACGCATTCGCTGCTGACCTGGGATTGGACCAGGTTCTTTGTTACAAGCTTGATTCCAAGCAGGGCAAAATAACCGCCAATGATCCCCCGTTTGCAAGGACTCCCGCTGGTGCTGGACCAAGGCATCTTACTTTTCATCCCAATGGCAAAAAAGTTTATGTCATCAACGAGCTTTTGAATTCCGTCACTTTGTTCGACTACGATTCAACAAAGGGTTCCTTGAGGGAAGAACAGACCATCTCTACCCTTCCTGGTGATTTTAAAGGCACCAGTTACTGCGCGGATTTGAAAATTACCCCAGATGGCAAATATCTTTATGGCACCAACCGTGGTCACGATAGCATCGCCTGCTACTCGATCGGGGCTGATGGCAAGTTGACCCTGGTCAATATTGAGCCCAGTCTGGGCAAGGGACCACAAAATCTTGCGATCACCTCGAATGGGGAATGGTTGTTGTGTGCGAATATGCCCGGAAAAAATGTCGCCATATTTCGCATCGATCCCAAAACAGGAAAGATCAAACCCGTGGGTGAACCTGTCTCCATGCCGAGCCCCTCCTGCATCATGCTGGTTCAATAATTAATCAGTTTCATCAGGAATTCAAATCATGCTTAAGCTGAGCTTTTTAGTATTGGTTTCCTTGGTAAATGCCAATGGGATTGAAAACTGGAAAACCCTGCCTGAAGAGTTCAAAGGTGCCTCCGTTGCCGGGGAAAAGGCCATATTAAACTCGGATAAATGGGCTTATCTGGTAGCGCCAACAGAATCTTTGAACAATGAAATTTCAGCGACAATTACCATCAACGATGCCGCGAAACAATTTGGATTCTTTGGAAGTTCATGGAGTGCCTGGCCTGATGCCTCTTTTGGCGATGGTGGCTTTGAGGCTGCCTTGTTACTTCGGGGAGGCAGGAATTCAGGTTACAGGATTCAACTTTCCCATAAATACCAGATGCTGGCATTGGTCAAGTTTCCAGAGGGAGGCTACCTGAGAGTTGTCCCTTGTGTTGTGAAAACCAAGGAACCACATTTGATCAAAGCCACCATTGCGGGAAACCAAATCAGTGTGCACATGGATGGAAAAGAGCGGATCCGGCACATGGATGATTTTCTTACTGTTGACAAGGGCTTCTTTGGTGTTGGCGCCAGCAGTGGCGCCAAGGTTGAATTCTCTGAAATCAACATCAGCAAGGTTGAGCCCAGACCGATCATTGCCCCCTCTCCCCATAAACCGAATTTTTCCGTGAGGAAGTTTCTTGGAGGCAGGGATTGGGTGTTTGATGGGGATGAACCGATCCTTCAACTTCATCACGACAAGGATCCCAGTTGTTTTGCAAAGCTAAGGCCAGGCTACAAACCACAGCTTAATTTTGATTCTCATTGGGGGTTGGAAAACCAGGGCGCCTTCAATGATGCCGCAAGCAAATGGACAAACCCTGTTGTCTCAGGCGGTGGTGAAACCATCAAGGCGACATGGTCCGCCCGAAATGTCAAAGACAGGTTTGTCACCAAAAGCAGCCTCATCGTTGGCTACGACACGGTTCGTAAAAGTTACACCTACGATATTGATAGCGAACTTGAGGTGCTACCCGGTCAACCATTCCATTTCCGTTATGGATTTGACTTTGAACACCACACGCCCTTGGATCCCTTTCGCTGGCAATATCTTATCGCCAAGAAAAAAAATGGGGAGCTTTACCACCGGCCTGTCTATCCGATAGACCCCGGCCCGCAATATGATCTTGAAACTTATCATGGTATTCGAGTCTGGTATGGCAGGCACGGCGAGACGATGCATGTTGCTCCATCGGTGGAGTATTCAATCGAGCCGGATTGGAACCGGGTTGGCAAAGATCCCGCCAAGCAAACCCAGCGCAAATTAAATACCGCCGTTTGCGCTGCTTTTTATGACACCGGTGTGAGTTTTGAACCGGAAACTTCCGAGCCCGGAACAAAAGTCAAAGTCAAGTATCGATATACTGGCATTCCCGCCACCGAGGCGGAAGGCATGTTCAATGCCTCAAAGATCTATGATTCCCCGACCCTTGACCCCAACCACCATTACATATTTGCGGATGAGTGGCCAAAAATCACCTTCAGCAAATTTGAACCCATGAGCAAATCTTGGATTTTAGGCAGGTCGCCCTTTATGACCGCCCATAATACCAGGCCGACCTACGAACTTGAAAAAAATTGTGGGGCCGGAAGTGGCTTTGCCATGAAGCTTGGCCCTGCTTCCTTCGGCAAAGCGAACCTTCCGATTGGAACAACACTTTCCAAGGGTCGTTATGTTGTTTCAGCGATGGTGAAACTGGTGAACATACATGGGCCGGGCGGGCGTTTTGAAATTGAAGCCAGCCAGGCCAAGACCAATAAACCATTGGCCAGGGCCACACACTTTGCAGGAAATGGAACCTCAGAATGGAAGAAACAGGGTTTCGTCTTTGAGATTCCCGAGGATGCGGGAATACTTTCACTTGCGCTTGGAAATTCAGGAACCGGCGAAATGCTGGTGACCGATGTTGAATTTAAAAAACTTGGAGATGGTGAACCAACTCCAGTTGGAATACTTTCCAAAGCCAATGACCAACCAGCAACCATGATCAAGCCCATGGAAGGGGCGATCGCGGATTACCGTATGCTGGAGGGCAAAGGACACACAGTTTTCAATTATGCCGGCGGACCACACCTTGATTTGGCGAACCTGCAATGGGTTGTGGATTCAGGTAAACCGGCTTTGCGCTTTGCGGAAAACACCACTGCTGCCAGGGATTACCGTCTTGATGGAACCTTGGGTCGAATGTACTTTTCCCATCCTTCCAACGCCGACAAGGGATCTGTACCAGTCGCCCTGAGTGGTCACCATGGAGGTGGCGAAACAAAGAAGGGCATCACCCTTGCCGCATGGATCAAGCCAGCACCAGAGATGGGAAAAAGCCAGCACCAGGGCAGGGCTGATATCATCGGTTATGGCGCAAGGCGTTTCATTCTCGCATTGGATGGGCAAAAGGCACCCTATACATTAAGCGCGAAAATAAATGTGAATGATGTCATTTCCTCCACCACAAAACTTGATGCGGACCGTTGGTATCATGTCGCCCTTACCGCGGAGCCAACGGATGGGCAATGGTTGGTACGCACTTACATTGATGGCAATAAAACCGCGGAGGGAGTCACGAAAAAATTCCCATCGAATTCAATCATTCCCCCATCCTTGATTCTCGGATGTGAGATTTTCTATTTTCATTCCTCATATTACCGCGGACTGATAGGCCAAACACTTGTTTTTGATCGAAGCTTGACAGGTGATGAAATTTCCAAGCTAGCCAGGTAACGCCTGACACATTCGATTTTGATCACCTATTACGGACTATAAATTAATCCCTTTAAAATGTTTTTTGACAGTCAGATCATTATTGAAAATAAATGACAAACTTATTTTCAACAAGAAGCCCGCATGCGCGGACATTTAACACCAATAATTTGCAGAGGTATAATTGCATCCGGAATTCTTGTGATTATTTAAGGCAGACTGCTGAAAAATCACGGGGGTTTTATCGCAAACATATTTAATCGCAGGGAGGTTTCATTCGATTTGAAAGGTATTTTAATTTATTCTTTGTGAAAATGACTTGATTGAATCTTTTGGAATTTGATGGGAATAACATGATAAAAAAACAACTGGTGATTTTGATTTGTATTTTTGTTCTGGTTGGATCTGTTTATCCCTCTGAATCAAAGGTCGATAAACCCAATTTTTTGATCATCCTCACGGATGACCATGGATATGGGGATGTTTCAACATACCACCAATCAGATGTTCGCACCCCAAATATTGATCGCATCGGAAAAGAGGGCATGGTTTTCACCACCATGCGCTCCAACTGCACGGTTTGTTCGCCATCGCGCGCGGCAATATTGACAGGCCGGTACCCGGATAGGGTTGGTGTGCCCGGTGTGATTCGAACCAAGCCGGAGGATTCCTGGGGGTATTTTACCCCGGGAGTTCCCACATTGGCTGATGAACTTTCAAAAGCAGGGTATCACACGGGTATCGTGGGCAAATGGCATCTGGGACTCGAATCTCCCAATATTCCAAATGATCGTGGATTTGATTTCTTTCATGGGTTCCTTGGTGACATGATGGATAGCTATACCACGCATCTTCGTCATGGGAAAAATTATCTTCGACTTAACAAGACTGAAATTCAAGCCGAGGGGCATGCCACGAATTTGTTCACCAACTGGGCTTCCGAATATCTTCGCGATCGTGCCAAAACCAGGGATAAACCGTTTTTCCTCTACCTTGCCTACAATGCCCCGCATTTCCCAATCGAACCACCCGCGGAATTTCTTGCCCGCGTGAAAAAACGATCGCCTAACCTTCCTGAAAAGCGGGCGAAAAATGTGGCGTTTATTGATCATCTTGATGAACAAGTTGGACAAGTTTTGGATGTTTTGAAAGAAACCGGCTTGGAACAAAACACTCTTGTGGTGTTTAGCGCGGACAACGGTGGCTCCATTCCACATGGGCAGAACAATGATCCCTGGCGTGGTGGCAAGCAGGATCACTATGACGGTGGCTTGCGAATTCCTTTTCTAATGCGCTGGCCAGCACTCATCAAACCAGGTTCCAAAAATGATTACGCGGGATTGAACTTCGACCTTTTTCCCACATTTATCGAACTGGCAGGCGGAAAACCATCAATTGATTTGGATGCGGTTAGTTTGGTTCCCATTATCAAAGGCGAAAACATAACCTCCACGCGTGAACTATATTTCACCCGCAGGGAAGGCGGGATGGCCTATGGGGGGAAAAGTTACGAGGCACTTATCCGCGGGGAATGGAAATTGTTGCAAAACACACCTTTTGCACCGCTCGAACTTTACAACATCAAATCTGATCCACTGGAAAAGAATAATCTGGCATCCAATGAACCAAGGGTATTAAATGAATTATCGGGAACATTGAGAACGCACATCCAGCGTGGTGGCTCTACTCCCTGGCAAAAGCCCCGGGAATGACATTTTTCCCCTGGCGCTCAATGGAAATTCATATGAGAAACACTTTCAAAATTTTTACCAACTTTTCTATCGTGGCATTTTTCCTGATTTTCAACAGGGATGCATTGGCACAAAACAAGGCCGTCAACAAGACTTATCCTCCGATGATCGAGGATGCCAAAGTTGAAGTATACCGCAAGGTGGGTGATACAGAGCTAAAGGTTTGGATATTTGAGCCCAAGGATAAAAATCCGAAGCCCCGCGCCGCGATCGTCTTTTTCTTTGGCGGAGGCTGGACAAGTGGCTCCCCCGCGCAATTTGTGCCCCAATGCAGGCACCTTGCGGAACGGGGCATGATTGCCATTGTTGCAGACTACCGGGTTGCATCCCGAAACATGGTAAAGCCGGTAGAATGCGTGGGTGATGCCAAGGCTTGCGTGCGGTGGATCCGATCAAATGCCAATCGGCTCGGTGTAGACCCCGAACGAATCGCGGCAGGAGGTGGAAGCGCAGGCGGGCATCTCGCTGCTGCAACCGGCACGCTTCCCGGTTTGGAGGCAAGGGATGAAAATACAAAGGTTTCAAGCGCACCCAACGCGATGGTTTTATTCAATCCCGCACTGGTGCTTGCCCCGATCCCAGATGTCAACCTGGATGGATTTCTTTCAAATTCAAATGCAGCGCGTTTCGGTTGTAAGCCCGAGGAAATCTCCCCCGCCCATCATGTGAAGAAGGGAACCCCTCCAACGATTATTTTCCATGGGAAAGCCGATGCGACCGTCCCGTATGCCTCGGCTCAAAAATTTTCAAACCTAATGAAAAACGCTGGGAATCGCTGCGAACTAATTGGGTATGAGGGTGAAGGACACGGATTTTTCAACACCAGGAAAATGCGTGAAACATTGGATCAGACTGATGCGTTTTTAGTGTCCCTGGGTTATCTGCCAAAAAAATAATCGCTTTCGAAATGTATTGCAAATTGCCTTAGAATCACAACTTGCATACTGGTGACCACGGAGGCATGTGCGATCTTGCGAATTAAATCCCACCAGCAAATTATGATTCCCTTGTTTTGTGAATTTATCCTTGTCCAAGAGCCATGATCATGAAAAACATTTTTCTTTGCCTTGCATTTGTATTTTCCTTTGTTTCACACTTGGGAGCCGCTCCAAACTCCGCTCCAAATATCATTTATGTGCTTTGTGATGACCTTGGTTATGGCGATGTGAGATGCCTAAATCCAAATGGCAAGATAGCAACCCCGCACATGGATGCGCTGGCCGCCAAGGGGATGATTTTTACCGATGTGCATTCCAGCTCTTCCGTTTGCTCACCCACCCGATATGGGATCATGACAGGTCGTTACAACTGGCGCACCAAATTGCAAAGTGGCGTTCTTGGCGGCTTAAGCCCAAGGCTTATTGAACAAGGTAGACTGACCACCGCGCAACTTCTCAAAAACAATGGGTATAACACGGCTTGCATTGGCAAATGGCATCTCGGCATGGATTGGGTCAAGAAAGAAGGAAAAGAGGTTGCTGAACTGAACATTGAATCGGCCACCCAGGTGAACAATGTTGATTATTCAAAACCGATCAAGAATGGCCCCAACAGCGTCGGCTTTGACTATTACTTTGGCATCAGTGCCTCTTTGGATATGGTGCCTTACACTTTCATCGAAAACGACCGGGTCACCAAGCTTCCAACGGTTGACAAGGATTTTCCCATGTTCCTTGGCAGGGAAAAAGGAAAATGTCGCAGGGGTCCCGCTGCCCCAGACTTTGAAGTTGAGGATGTTCTTCCCACACTTACCACCAAGGCGGTTGATTTTGTGAAGTCCCGTGGTGTTGAAGCCAAGGCTGGCAAGCCATTTTTTCTTTATCTGCCTTTGGCATCACCTCATACACCGATAGCACCCACCAAGGAATGGCAGGGTAAAAGCGGCCTGAATTATTATGCTGACTTCGTCATGCAGACCGATCATAGTCTGGGTTTGATCCTTGCCGAACTTGAGAGACAGGGAATCTCAGACAATACCCTGGTGATACTTACCAGCGACAATGGTTGCTCACCCCAGGCGGATTTCCCCGAGTTACTTTCCAAGGGGCATAATCCGAGTCATTTATTCCGCGGCCACAAAGCCGATATCTTTGATGGCGGACATCACATTCCCTTTATTGTACGCTGGCCTGCCAAGGTGAAACCTGGCTCTAAATCTGATCAACTGCTATGCCTGACCGACCTGATGGCGACCTGTGCCGATATTTTAAAGGTGCGACTTCCAGCAAACGCAGGCGAAGATAGCGTGAGCTTTCTTCCAGCCCTCTTGGGGCAGGAAAAAGGTTCCCTGCGCGAAGCATTGGTTCATCACTCGGTGAACGGGACTTTTGCAATCCGCCAGGGTAACATGAAACTTTTGCTTTGCGCGGATTCCGGAGGTTGGAGCGACCCCCGGCCAGGCACGGTTAAATCCGGGATGCCCGAGGTGCAACTCTTTGATCTAAGCAGGGATATGGGTGAAAAAATCAATCTGCAGGACAAGCAACCAGAAACAGTGAAAAAGCTAACCAGCCTTCTTGAAAAATACATTGATGATGGGCGTAGCACCTCGGGTAATCCCCAAAAAAATGATGTCAAGGTAGACTGGAAGCGTGCCACCAAGATGAAGGATGCGACTAAAGGGAAGGAAAAAAAGAAGATTTAATCCCCAGCATAGGATCATCCAAAAAGCCCTTTATACCGGCATTGATTTTCGAAAAGCCAAGAAAATTCGTACTCAATGCGGATTACGCCAGTATCGATTTGATCACCCTGCCACGCGAGATGGGCAATGGCCTTTTCTCCATGTCGTGGATGATAGTATCAGCAGAAAAACCAAGACAATGAAACAAGGTTGCAAGATAATCGGCGGGAAGAACTGCATCCGTTGTTGGCTCGGCGGCGTTTCGATCGGTCTTACCCACCACCACTCCCCCCCTGATGCCACCACCCGCAAGGGCGATTGAAAACACCTTACCCCAGTGGTCCCGCCCGGCCTTGGCATTAAATCTCGGGGTATGTCCGAATTCCGCCACCCAGCAAACAAGGGTCTCATCAAGCAGACCTCGCTGGGAAAGATCTTCTATAAGCGCTGAGTAAGTTTGATCCATGGAAGGCATAAGCCAACCCTTCAAACTTTCATTGTGTTTCTCATGGGTATCCCAACCGCCGCCGTTGGGAAGCTTCTTATCCTCGGATATCCAGTTTACCTGGACGAGGGATACACCGGCCTCAACCAACCTTCGGGCCAGGAGGACACTTTGTCCATACTTGGTCCTGCCGTAACGATCACGGATGTATTGTGGTTCCCTGTTAAGTTCGAAGCTTTCACGGGCTTTATGGCCGGAGATAAGGTCAAGCGCCTGCCGTCTGTAA
>SYCV01000040.1 GCA_005786805.1 Planctomycetia bacterium
AAATCTCGTTGCTTGCCTTTTCATCCTTGCGATTCGCATCAACCTGGGCCTGCCTTCTCAGGGAGCGTGCGGCCTCTTGGATTTCAGCAAGTGCCGCGCCACCCATCGGGGTCTGTGGAATTGCGATATAACCCTGGGAGTTGGCATCATAAGCCCCGGCTTTCCCGATCGCAGTCCCCGGTTTTCCCGGTGCGACGGGCCCCCCCTTGGGTATCAGGCTCACAGCAAGCCCTTTTAGGTCTGGTGGGGTAGCGTTCAACATTGGTTGCGCCGTGGAAAGTGTCAACTCAACACCCGTCCAATCCTCGCCGGATTGCTGGTGCACCGAGGCGAGATACTCAACCTTCACCGCATCCTTTGCGGTTTTACCAGCGCGGATTTTATACTGGGGATGCCAGTAGGATTCGTCCACCAGATAATTAAGCCTCAACTTTCCCGCACCCGCGTTTACTTTCTCAATCACAATGATCGCGTCGGTTTCAGTCCGCACCGTGCCGCTTGTCAACTCCTGCAATTTTCTCTGCAGGAACTGGTTGCCCGCGAGGATCTCCTTGGATTTCTGGGTTAGTTCAAAATTTTCCTGGGCCCGTGAAACCCTTTCCGTCTTCAAATAATTGGAAAGGGATATCGCGGTGTCGGAATCGAGCTTGCCTTTCTCAGTGGCATTCACCGTGCTCGCGCTTGCAAACCCCTCGAGCTTGTTGAGGAAAGTTGTGTTCGCGGTGTTTGCGGTGATCATGGCTTGTATTTTCTGGTTTTCAATCTCGTTCTTTTTTATTTCCTCCTCGATTTTCCTGACTTCCTCGCGTTTATCTTCCTTGATGGGTTTATTGCGAAAACGGGTCGCAAGGATGCGAATTCCCTCATTACCCTCAGAGTATAAGGAGGAAGCCTGAACCTTGGATGGCAGGGAGGAAACCACAACCTCCATGGATCCCATTCCCTGCGGAATTTCGACTTCCCGGGTGACAAGCGCGCTGTCGGAATATATGGTCACCGCGACAACCTTGCTTTTAACCTCCAATGGATCCTTCAACGATTCCTTCGGGAGATTTTTTTGTTTCTTAGCTTCCTGGGCATTCGCATCATTGGTAACCAAGCCTGCAAAGCCATTTAATAGTGAGGCAAAGATAAAAACTTTAAGCCATAGATTCATGACAATCCCACCTTTCCTAAATTAATTTCAAATATTAAATAACTAGGTTAACATTTAAACATCCTAATTGTGTCACCCAAAAAAAGCAGATATGTTCCATTTTCTGTACCCGCTTCTTCATAATCGATACAAACGGATAATAACCAACCTCAAGTTTACGACGATTAACGCTTGCATTTCTTTCAAAATTTATAGAATTCTTACTTACATTAGCTGTTTTTTTTATTGAACCAAAGGTAATTAACATGAAGTCAACTATCCCATTTGTGGCAATCATTTTGGTTTTTGGCTTACTGCTACCAGGATGTGGTGATGGGATAACCCTTTATCCGGCAAAGGGTACTATTGTCCTTGATAACGGCAAACCCGTCACGCAGGGGATGATCGAATGTGAATCCATCGACAATCCAAAAAAACTTAATGCTTCCGCAAGCATACAAAAAGATGGTTCTTTTGAACTTGAATGCATGGGTAAAAAAGGGGCTGTTGCGGGTAAACACAAGGTAACCTTGATTGAACCACCGGGGAATTCAGATTTACCCCTGAATCAACAACCAAAGCCCCAGTTTGATACAAAATATCGTGGTTACGACACAACGGATCTCATCATAACCATCAACCCGGGCAGTGAGAACAATTTTAATTTAAAAGTGAAACCCGCAAAATAAGATTAATAATCATCGACAAACTGTCCATCATCACGCAAGGCATACTTTTGTAAAAGGGTTGTGTTGACAGAATTGTTTAATGCCTTGACCCTGCCATCGCAAAACACAAACTGACAAACCCCGCTATGGACACTCCCAAATCTAAAAAAATTACCTAATGGCAACATGGGATCTGAAACTATTCCATATCCAGGGCCGGCACAACGAACAAATGACTCCTCATCATCACCATTGTAAATGGAACCATCTCCACCGATCGAACCACCGGTTGTGATTCTTCCGATACCCATGCGACCCAAAGGCACATGCTTTTCACCAAACATCATGGTGTTGCTTGTTCCATCGGTGATATCCAGAATTTTTAACTGTCCTCTGTATTGGGAAACTGGAATTCCTGTGGCACTATTAGCAGTGGACCAAATAATGACACCCTTGGCTGTCCAAGTATCGTAATATGCTGGAATTGTATTATTATCTCCACCATTTCCCGCATAATCACCCAATGCCCCGGGAACATTGACAGCCCCCGCAGTCTGGTCTCCATCAATACTCAAGGTGATCGGGCTACTGCCCCTTCGTCCCGGACATATATACGATTTAACAATCACACTACGGGCAGCCAGGGAATTTGCCCCATAGGTGGCTTGAAGATTCCACAAGGCAAACCCTGATTGCTGCTCGACAAAGGGCAGAAGTAAAACAGCCCAAGTCGCATAGTTATCAGCAATTCGACTTGGTGGCAGGTAATTCTGAACATCGTGAAAATTATGGGTGGCAAGGCCGATTTGCTTCAAGTTATTCGCGCAACTTGCTCGTGCCGCAGCTTCTCGAACCTTTTGCACCGCAGGCAACAACAGCCCGATCAAAATTGCTATGATTGCAATCACAACCAACAATTCTATCAAGGTAAATGCAGACTTTCTTTTCATGGTGATGACCCTATGAGCTTTCACAAAATTGTAATATTAATGTATACGCTCATCCGACCTATACCAATCAAAAAACTTATCTTTAATGTTTGGCGCAAGACTTATTAAAACCTTCAAGCGGCCTTATTCATGGGTGTTTTATCAAGATTATAAGTCTGCCTAATCAAATACGAAGCTTTACCCTGGCTCTCAAAATAGGTACGGGTCATCACTTCTCCCAGCAAACCCATGGATATCAATTGTATCCCCACCAATATCAACATGACGCTCAATAACAGCAATGGGTTACCAGTCATATCCGTCTGGCTGTATAGTTTCATAGCTATGGTTCCAAGAACGCTCATTAACCCCAAGGCAATGGCAATCAAACCACCCGTACCAAGAAAATGCATGGGCCTTGTCAAGTAAGAATAAAGGAATTTTACTGTTATCAGATCGAGGACGACCCGAAGTGTCCTGGTAAGGTTATATTTGGTTGTTCCGGCAACACGCGGATGATGCTTCACCGGAACCTGCGTGAGCCTTCCCCCGCACATCTGGGCAAGCACTGGAATAAACCTGTGCATTTCCCCATAAAGAGGCAATGCGACCGCAAGGTCTCTTTTCATTACCCTTATGGTGCATCCCATATCCTTGATTGAACAACCCGTGACCTTCCGGATAATCCAATTGGCTATGAAGCTTGGAAACTTTCTAAGCCAAAAACCATCCTGTCTGTTCGCTCTCTGCCCCAAAACCGCATCACATCCCTCATTTATTTTTTCAAGAAGCATGGGCAGGTCTGATGGGTCATTTTGCAAATCGCCATCCATGGTGGCGATAAAATCCCCCTTCGACCAGTCGATGCCTGCCTGCAATGCGGGGGTCTGCCCATAGTTTCGCTTTAGCAGCACCACCTTGGCGCGGGAATCCATCCTTGCAATTTCCCCAAGAATCATCGGGGACTGATCCACACTGCCATCATCCACATATACCACCTCAAAATCATCCACGCCGGATGAATTGGCGGTCGCGCAATAGGGTTCCATCGCGGAAACGATTTTCCCATGAAGGGCGCGTATGTTATCCTGCTCGTCTTTGATCGGTATTATAACGGATAGCAGAGCCATCGTTTGATTCCTCCAATTCGGTTCCCCCGGATATCCCGCCTTCCATCCGGACATCTTTCATGTCCGAACCGGATGCATCTCCCCGAGAACCAAGGTAAAAAAAGATCCCTAACATTCCCACCGCGATATAAACAGAAAAACAAAGCACTGAAAGTGCCACCGCGGATGCGGGCGCGATCGCCAATGGCGTCAACATCAACACCGTGGCGCCTTCACGAAGGCCCATCCCACCCAGACTAATAGGCAGCATTGTCATCAGCGTGACCAGGGGTACCATCACAAAATAAAACGGCAACGGGATGGGAAGATCCATCCCCAACCCTATGAGCATCATGATGGAAACACTTGATATCTGCACCCACAACGACATCGCGGTTGTTGAAACAAGCACATTCAAGTTCCCGAAACATAGTTTCGCGCTTTTCAAAACAACCAGCAACTTGGGAAATCGAACTGAGAATTTCGCCAACAAGGGAAGTATCGCAAGCGATCCGATGGCGCCACATCCTATTGAAAAAACAGCTCCCTTGACCCAGACCGGCAATTCAACCGGACTTAGGATTGTTGCGACAACAGCTATTGCGACCAGAACCAAAACGCCGCTGAATCGGTCGGCAAACACCGAGAGCACCGCCTTGCTTCTTCGGTTTTCAACCAGGCCATCATTCACCTTGTAGGCAAGATACCATGCGCGGACCACATCACCCCCTACTGATGTGGGCAGGGCAAGGTTGAAAAACATCCCGATGAAAAAATATTTAAGGTATTCATAAAATGTACCTCCAAAACCCACCGCATTGGCCAGGACTTTCCATCGCTGACTGCTCAGCACCTGGGTGAAAAACAAAAGCAAAAACGCTGCAACCCAGTACATCGGGCGCAATGTCGCGAATGAATCCATGATCTGGCCCAGGTTGACCCTTGTCAAAATCAGGCCCAACAGCAAAAGGGTTCCGACCACTCTTACAAGCACCTTCATTTCACAACCACCTTTAATTCAAGAATTTCTGATCCCGCCTGATGGAACGCCGCATGCTGCGGGTCGGTCATGTCCAACCTTAGCAGGAACTTGCCTGCCTCCTTCATAGGGGGAAGAACGACCGGTATTTCCACACTTTTCCCGGGGGGAACAACCATCTTAAAATTCCCGGCAAACCCACTTGCCGGAACCTTGCGATCATCCGAAAGAACCATCCATTTAACCTTGATCCCGGCATTTGTGCCCGGCTTCATAACCCACTCCCTTATCGAGGTGTTTTCCGCCTGAACCCTTAATAATTTGCTCCTGCCTTTTTCAAGATGAATCTCATCACCGGTTTCACCAATCAACTTGAGATCGGCGGCACAATCACCTGGAACATAATGGTTTAAAACCCAATCCCTGAACCTTGCGCTTTCATGACTCCCCCCGTTACTGGCAAGCCAATCCCTGTAAAGGACAAAAAACTCGTCAATATGGGCCGTTCGACCAATGTTAAGGTGCCCGTAATAAGGGCTCAACTGTTTCAAAGCCTCATCAAGGCTTGTATCGGTTTGCAACAATTCCGACATGACCACGGCCATCCCCGTGCGATCTATTCCCTTGTGGCAATGAAACAGCATGGGCTTCTCGCCTTGATCAATGATACTTACCAGTTGCCTGATGGTCTTGGTCGAGGGCAATCGCCCCGCTGAAAAACTAAGGTCCTCCTGGGAGATGCTACTGTCATGGATCGCCTGGACCTGGTTCATGTACCAAGGCACGGTATCACAGCACCCACGGAGGTTCACCACCGTCTTTATGTTGTTTTTCCTGATGACCGATTCCAACCTGGAGGGACTCAACTGGGAGCATCGGTAGAAACTGCCGGGGACAACCGTGTAAAAGTTTCCACCGGCGAAAATATAAAAACATTTTGCAGATAGCAATAATACAAATACTGCGATGGCCAACTTCATCCCCAGGCGCCAACGCGACTTTTTAGTCTCACTATCACCAGCCAATATTTTATTTTCCAACCCTGATACCATCGCACTTCCTTGCGCACATGGAGAAACCAACCAAAATCGAATTGTGCCAAATCTAAATCTTTTCTGCCAGACCGGTTAGAGCAACGCATTGCTCCATTTTACCCCGTCATTCCCCCTTCCCCTTTCACCCTAGTTTTTGTTATAAGCAACTCATTCATCGTCATTCCGGGAGTTTTTCTGTATGGCGGCAGAGACAGCCAATAACCTAACTCGCTGGAAAACCGCAAAAAATTTGATTCCAGGCATTGCGTTGGTTTTTATTTTGCTTGGGGTCGCGCTTAGATTATTAAGGTTAGGTCTCAATTTTCCACTTTGGGGTGATGAAGCTTTTGTAGCTTTAAACTTCCTTGATTCAGATTTCCTCAGCCTCGCAAAACCATTAAGGCATTACCAAATAGCCCCCCTCGGTTTTTTATGGATTGAAAAAACCATGGTGATCATCCTTGGAACCACCGAGTTAGCCGTGCGTTTAGCCCCATGCCTGGCAGGCACTCTCGCGCTTTTCATTGCCCTCAATGGCTTTCAGGCGACTACCCCTCGAAAGACTGCTTTGCTTTCCTTTGCAATCCTTGCTGTTTCCTACTACCCCATCAGGCATTCCTGCGAAGTGAAGCCTTATGCCTTCGATTTGCTCGCAGCCTCGATTTTTCTCTGGCTCGGTTCTAAAGCCTTGGAAAAAAACTCATCCCAAAAACCTGTCTTTCTGCTGGCTTTAATCTCACCCTTTCTGCTTTTTACCTCATTCCCAGCGGCATTTTCAGCGGGTGCGGTTTGTATCGCACTCGGGTTCCACATTCTCCATCGAAAACAACACCATCTTATTTTCCCAACCATCTTGCTTTCATTATCCATAGCAGCATCTTTCTCAGCCCACTACTTGATCGTTGGAAACAACCAGTACAACAACGAACTTGCGAAACACCATGCCTATTGGGATTCCACATTCCCTCCTGTAAACCTGCTTCAATTCCCAACCTGGCTTTTAAAGACCCACGCCGGAAACCTCAGCGCATACCCATTGGGAGGCAAGGATGGTGCAAGCGCAATCACCTTTCTTTTATTCCTCTCGGGCATTTTTGCGCTTGTCCGAAAATCTAATTTTTCCCTTCTGCTTCTTTTACTCGCGCCCTTTGCCTTGAATCTCGTGGCGGCTTTCATGGGGCGTTATCCCTACGGTGGAAGCGCCAGAGTCGCGCAACACCTTGCACCCTCCATTTGCTTACTGATGGCGATCGGTGCCCTCAGCATCCTCAACTTGAAAACATTTTCAAAAATCCGACTCAAGGCCTTTTTTGGAATACTTCTGCTGTTGATCTTGTTGGCTTTCATTCAGACCATCAGGGATGTTAAAAAACCATATAAATCCCCGGGCGACCTCCAGGCAAGATCCTTGGTCAGGGAACTATGCTCCAATCTTCCGCCAGGTCAACCCTTGATAATCACCCGGGACAAAGACCTAATCGACCCAACTCTGGAATGGTACCTCAAAACTCAACGAGACAAGATTGCATGGACCGCCGAGGACAAACTGCAAATCATAGCAATGCAAAATAGAAAATTCCTCTGGCTATGGCTTCCTTTTCGCGTACCCGGAGGCGACACACTACCTGCCATCGAAATTCCGATAATCAAGGGAATCCAATGGGAAATAAAAAAGGAGTTCTCTTTCGCGTTGGGAAGGGATACGAAAATAAAACCACAAATGGTGTTGGTTGAGGTGTCAGCGGTCGAATCCCCGTAGAAAATTCACCGGATAAGCCTCAAAAAACTAAGGCTTTAATGCGAATGGCCGGGGAGTTTCCTTGCGAACCAGGGTGGCTTTTAATAAATTCTCAGCCCGTTCGGGGTTTCGCTCCAGATACCATGGCAATGCCCCAAAAAACATCTGCATCTGGCCCACGGTTTTTTCCATCATTCCTGTCGTTGAGGAACCAAAAGCCTTGGAAACCATCGCAGCGGCCTTGCTCTCGGTTTTCGCGTAAACCGTCATTTGCTGCTTCACGCTTTTATTGATCACACTCTCCTGGTACTGCATCACAATGACAGCCTGGACCGGGATCGCGGGCAGAAGCGCCGCTGGTTTTCCAACGCCATGGGCGTACCACACCTTCAGTCCGTCCCTGTCGGTTATCAGATGAAATTGGATGTTGTTGCCAGATGATTCGCGGGAGTAAAAATTTCCCGGGCTTTCCATCTCGATGCCAGAACATTTTGCCCCAAGCATCTTCCACATGGTCACCGCGTGATGGGGATTTTCCAAAAGCCATTCGTAGGTGGCCGGGTCACAGTTAAAAACCTCGGCAAGCCCCCTTGCTGACAAGGTTGGTTCGGTGATCACAGCCCGAACTTTTTCATGCCATCCCTCAGGGACCAATCCACCTTTCAATAAATCAAGAATTGGAAATTGTTTTAATTCCTGGGATGATCCCGGCCAAGTACCTGATGCTTTATAATCCCTTTCAAACTCACCTGCTGCCAAGCTTTGAATTCCAATTACCAACATTGACAAGGATAAAAGCCTAAAGACATTTGGAAAACCTGGCATGCACCTACCCATCCTTCCCATTTCAACAGTCGCATATAATCATCCCTTATTTCATCGTTATCCCCAAGTCCCGCCTTTAATGATTCTACCGGTTTTTCCAATTCAACTCCTAGGGTTGCCTTTTTCAACCACGCAAGTTTATATTTCTTTCCTATTGATCATCTAAACCAAAAGGCCGACTTCAATGCTTAAAACAGCAAGGTTTGTAATTACCATCTCTCTTGTTATCTGTATGCCCGCGCTTATTGGATTTGCATGGTGGCAGCGGGACTACCTCATGGGGTGGTACCTCACAGACCAACTCTTAAAGGCCGAGCCCCAATATAAATCCCATTATGTTGAAGCACTTGCTAAACTTGGAGAGAATGCCCAGTACCCTCTTTTGGATCACCTGGAAAAAGCCAACGACACCGGCGCTGCGGATCTTGTAAAGGCCTTGGGCAAAATGTTTGTCTCATGGGGCGGCACAGATTCCCAAGCATCCCAGCAATGCTTTCATCACATTGCCCGAAGATACACCACTTTCTCACCTCAGGCACAGGTTCAGACATTGGAACTCCTGGTTTCGATGGCTGATGAACCCAAGCCGCAAAACCCCCTGACAACCAACCTCCTTGAAGGCACAAAATTAATCCTTGGATCGGTACCGGGCACCGACAACCCCGCCGCACTTGTTCCCGCAATGAAAATTGTCTCAAGCTTCATCAAGACCAACAAGGATAAGGAACTTCAATCCCGCCTTGCGGGCATCATGGCCAAAGCCATCACCGATGCACCCGAAAACATCAAGATCCAGGCGATTCATCTTGCGATCGCCCCTGAGGTCGGAATGACTGAACTCAGCATTGCGGCATTACAGGACAAAAATGTTGAAGTGAGAAAAGTGGCGATGATAGCATGCGCTTCCGCCATCGATTCGGTTTCCGTGGATTCACTTCTCCCTTCCCTGCATGACAAGGATCCCGAGATTAGGGCATACTGCGAATCAGCACTTATAGCTCGCGGCCTAAAGAAGGAACACTTGCAACTTGGCAAACTACTGACAGACCCCAGGCCAGCAAAGAGACTTGAGGTTTTGGACTCGCTTATGGATGATACCGAATTGGATCAGGGATTATGGCTTCGTAAACTCAGCCATGACCCCTCCCCCGCTGTCAGGGTCGCAGCATTGAGAATGATGAGCCTGCAGGAAACAAACGACCTTCAAGACCGTATTGACCAAATGTCACGAAGTGATCCCAGTAAAACCGTTTCTGAACTTGCGGGATACTACTCGAAATCAAACAAAATCAAGCCTGTCAAATATGACATCTTGGATAATTAGGGCAACAAATACCAATTTTGACAAATTTTCGATAATTTTTATTAAATTTGTTGACGCCCCCCCCTTGCCTGTTAATATGAATAAGGCGAGTTATAGGCGGCAAGAAGCGGTCACACCTCAGCGCGGTTGACTGTTTAGCACCTGACATCAATGCCATTTAGGTATATCCAGATGTTATTTTTGAATAATGATCTGGTTTTTTCTGCATCACTCCCTCGCTTTTTGCAGAATCAAATGAATACCCCGGCTATTGATTCACTTAGTTCAAAGGAAGGACAGACCTATGTTAGTCCTGTCCAGAAAAAAGAACGAAAGCATTGTCATCAACAATGACATCATCATCACGGTGGTGGAAATTCGCGGTGACAAGGTACGATTAGGGATAATCGCACCCAAGGATGTTCCTGTTCACAGGCAGGAAATCTTCGATGCAATCCATGGAAAGGAAGAAACTCCCAAAAGCAAATCTATTGATTCCGAAAATCAACCTGCTTAAGGATTTATCTATCCCTCTTTTTTAATCCGAAATTTCTTAAACTCACTTGTTCAAGTGTTTGCAGGGATAATCCGTGATATTTTGTATTTTTTAATCTTATCCATCAGGGTTTCCCTGTGAATACCAAGCACCTTGGCTGACTGGGTTTGGTTCCATCCATTTCTTTCAAGCACTATTTTTATCGCCCAGGCCTCCACTTCCTCCAATTTCAAACTTTTTGGCGCATCTCCCATCGCCGAATTATTCGCGGGAATGTCAACATCCTCGGGCATCAGCAATTCAGACTCCGCCCTGTTCACACCCGATTCCAAAACAGATTTCAACTGCCTGATGTTTCCTGGCCAGTGATATTTCTTCAACTTCTCCAGAAGTTCAGGAGTTGAGGCCAATCTCCTTCGATACTCAATGGAAAACCTATTTAAAAAATAATCGACCAACTCGGGCAGATCTTCCAACCGGTCCCTCAATGGGGGCACATTTATCACGCAAGAATTCAATCGAAATAACAAGTCCTCACGAAACTTACCCGCCGCGACCTCTTCTTCCAATTTCCGATTTGTTGCCGATATCACTCGCACATTAACGGTCTGTTCCTTGCCACGCAAGGGTCGGACCTTCCCGGTTTCCAAAACTCTTAGCAATTTCGCCTGGCATTCAAGGGATAATTCCCCCACCTCGTCCAGAAACAAGATCCCATCGTCCGCCTGCTGGAAATAACCGTTATTTGCGCGGTCAGCACCTGTGTAAGCACCTTTTTCATTACCAAAAAGCTCCGCATCCGCAAGCGTGGGTGATATGGTCGCACAATTCACCGAAACCATGGGGCCTTCTTTCCTCGAGCTTTTGCCGTGCAACTCAAGTGCTACCAACTCCTTTCCAACTCCACTCTCACCAGTTATCAAAACGCAGCCAGGCCTTGATGCGAACCTTTGTATATCCTGCTTCATCCTGACCACACCACGACTTGACCCGATTATCAATTCCCCGACTGGGTTTTCAATTGGTTTAAACCTGTTCTTGTCAGCCTCCAATGCCCTGCGTTTACGAAGCATATGCAGACTGTTGGCGAGGCAATTCACCAGAAACTGCGAAAACCTCACATCCTGGACATTAAAAAATCTGCGCGAACTATATAAATGCACCGCTCCAAGAATTGCTGTTTCACTTTCCCCGATTTTGGATTTCACCAACAGACAGACCGCATCCTTCATGGAACGAAGACTTTCCGCCTCTATTTTAATCTGCTCTTGAAGAAGCCAGACAGCTCCTCCTCTTGAAACAGACTTGTTTGTAAGGGTTTTGCTTAACTCCATGTCGAGGTTGGAATCCGCGGGCAGAACCTGCTTGAGTAGGAATTCATCAGCATCAAGGCTTAAAAAACCAACCTTTTCGGCCTGGGTTCGTTTGAGAAGAAGCTTAAGGGCGTTTTCAACCAGCATCCGCGGATTGCCTTCCAATACCGAATCAGATACATAGGAAAACAATAGTCCGATCTCATCATGCAGAAACTGGGTGATGCCTGACCCCTGTTTCGATTCATTTTCCTCGGGGTTTAAGTTCAATTCTGGAAGTGTCTTATCATTGGACTCATTTGAATCGGGCAAGACCTCAAATCGAATCTGGGTATCACCTATGGTAATCCTACAATCATTCTCCAGCACCACATCCTCGGAGATTCTTTGGCCATTATGTTTGGTGCCGTTATTTTTACTTTGGTTCCTTAAGCGGAAAGCCCCGGATTGAAAATAAACTTCCGCATGGAACCTCGATACATGTTCATCGTGGATTACGAGATGATTTTCCGGATTTCGGCCTATTTTAAAAAGTTGATCTGGGGAAAGGATGATTGCAGCGGGGGCGCCAACACCAAATTCCAGGACCAGTCGGGCTTCCATGATCCACTCCGGTAAAAATGTTACCAGACTAAAGAATAAG
The DNA here is from genome assembly GCA_005786805.1 of Planctomycetia bacterium. Classification (GTDB taxonomy): domain Bacteria; phylum Planctomycetota; class Planctomycetia; order Gemmatales; family Gemmataceae; genus UBA969. Next base: position 12,173 of record SYCV01000040.1, read on the forward strand.
GTTATTTTAAGTCAAAGGCAACAAATAGAAAAAATTAATCTAACTTGTTTGCAAGCTTAAGGTTGACCCGGATGGCCAACCCCGTTAAGATAGCCGAATTAACTAAGGCCCCTTCGCCAAGTGGTAAGGCCGCGGATTGCAAATCCGCTATCCCCGGTTCGAATCCGGGAGGGGCCTTTTAAGACTTCCTCAGAAGAATCCGTACATATTTAGTTATTTGATCACCTTAACGCTCTTTTGAAATCCATAAAACAATTTGCCACGGAATACACGGAAGTATCCCAGCTTGCTCGGATAGTGAGCTTGTCGAACTGGGCCTTACATCGACCTAAAACTTAACCCTTCGACAAGCTCAGGGACCAGACATGATGCAGCCCTTCGACATGCTCAGGGACCAGACATAATGCAACCCTTCGACATGCTCAGGGACCAGACATAATGCAGCCCTTCGACAAGCTCAGGGACCAGACATGATGCAACCCTTCGACATGCTCAGGGGCCGGAGAAAAAAGTTTGGGATTAAGAGATTAATGAATCAAAACCCATGGACTGCACTCCATGGGTCAATTCTTAATTGATAAATCTGATAGTTGAACTTTAAGTAAGACCTACCTATAGCGCAGTGGGCGGGCTTAGCAGCCCTAATTTAAAAACATATATGCAACCAATTTCGCAAGGGTGACAAAACACGCATCGATCAACCATGCCAAAATTCGTCCATCATTTCGGTGAACGCGGGGAATCCATTTCTTCTTAGCGCTCTTTGCGTCTTCGCGGTGAATGTTTTATTCTTTATCCCATTCGCCACAAAAAACACGTAATGGTACTTAATTAGAACCATGCTTTTTTAATTCGTGATTAAATATTATTTCAGTTGATCAGATATGGCTGGCTTTCCCTTCAGCCGGTCATTGTACCATTGGATTATCTCTTTCCTAGCAGGCTCGATCACATCGCGATGCCCCTTTCCCTCATACCAGGAAATCTTAATGTTGTTTCCACTTGCCAGGGCGCGCGGAAGCAGCGCTCTGGTTTCTTCCGGGTTTACAAGATTATCGATGGTTCCCTGCACAACCAAGATGGGCGCCTTCGACTGCCTCTTACCGGGTATATTTTGCTCCAAGGCACGCGCAAAATCCTTGCTCCACTCCGCTTTGATAAAAGGGCCCTTCATTTCCAAGGAAGCCCGAAAGACCCTTGTCACGGAAATCTCACCTGCCAAATCAATCAGCTTTTTGCCTTCATCCGTGAATTCACTCAAATCAAGCTTGTAGGCATCGCGATAGCCCCGTGCCAGAACATAAATATGAGGAATATTGATTGGTTTCGAAACAGGAATGGCCCCCGGAGCGATAACTGCAGCGCCAAGGTGTTTGAGTTCCGGGGAATAGGCAGGTTGTTCTTCGCCAACGAATATTCCGGCATGGCCACCCTGTGACCAGCCAAGGGTCAGAAATTCTGAGCCAGCATTCGCAGACTGAAAATTTCGGGCAGCGCGTACAATATCCAACGCATTTCGCGCGGCTGTGTTGCCAACCACATATTGATGAACTCCCGGCGCACCTTGCCCCTGATAATCGGTCGCGACCACAACCAAACCAATAGCCAGCAAATCCTTCAAATACGGAACACCGTAATCAACTGGGGCAGTTTCTGACCTTTGCACTAGTTCCTGAGCGGGATTTGGCGCAAGTGATGGTGCACTGGTACGAGACCCCCCTGTGGTCCCATGTGCCCATGTCACCACAGGTCTTGGTTTTGAAGCTTTTTCCTTTGGGATGACAATAATACCAGTAACCGGAACTTCGCGATTATCCCAAGTTGTTGAAACATACATCATACGCCATGCGTAGGCGCCCTCTGGAGCTGGAATTTCTTCTGTCCGAATGATTTCCCCTGGTCGTTTGCCAACATGCTTGGTGCCACTCTCATAAAATGGAGTTAGCTTGAAGTCCGGGGCAAGTTTATCATTCGGGTTAAAGCCTTGCATCTGCTGTCCCCAAGAGGGCTGGGTAATAGTAATCATTATTACAAAAATGGTAGTCAATCTAATCAAACACGAAACACATTTATAATAATTCACCAGACGCTCCTTAATTTTGAATATGGTTGTTCTAATAGCATTGTGATTTGAAGCGTATCATCCACTCCATTAGAGGTCAACTCTTGGCACTGTGTTTCATCATCCGTCAAAAAATCGCGGATTAGATACTTTTCAACATCTAGGTTATTCTTTAAGTTCTCAAAATAAAATGTTGTTCTATGATTACAGGTTGTACCCTTTTCCTACTTTTTGAAAATGATAATCTCTAAAATTTTTGTGAAAACTTTACACGAAAATATAAAGAAACTGACAGCTTTTACACCCTTCGGCAAGCTCAGGGACCGGACAGCTTTTACACCCTTCGGCAAGCTCAGGGACCGGACATTTATTCGGTCAGTGAGCCTGTCGAATTGTACGAAAATGGTTTCTCAGAGTTGGCCCCTTCGACAGGCTCAGGGACCGGATAGTAAATTACCCTTCGGCAGGCTCAGGGACCGGATAGTAAATTACCCTTCGGCAAGCTCAGGGACCGGACATTTATTCGGTCAGTGAGCCTGTCGAACTGCACCATTTAAAATAATCAAATTATTAAACAACAAAACTTTGATACAGTTATAATCACGAATTACGAATTATTTTCTTTTGTTTAAAAAGGCTTTAAAATGCATCACTTTTTCATTTCACTTTCAATCATAGTTGGTTACGCAGGAACCGGCGCGGGGGACAGCCCAAAAGTTGTTTTCGAAAAAAGAATCCTGCCCATATTCAAATCACCAAACCCATCCAGTTGCACGGAATGCCATCTGGCAAACCTGGACCTGAAAAACTACATCCTTCCCACATCCGAAAAAACTTTCCTCTCCCTCCGCGACCAGGGACTGGTGGATATGAAAGAACCTGGAAAATCCAAAATTCTCAAGTTCATATCCATGAAAGACAACTCCAGCAAACCTGACTTGATATTGGCAAAAACCCGGGAGGAAGAATTCAAGGCGTTTTCGGAATGGATCAAAGCTTGTTGTGAGGATGAATCATTGAGGGCCATGCCAAAGCTTAAAATTGAGGAACTCGGGCTGCCGGAGAAACCAATTGCGATAGTCCGACATGCGAGAAAAGATCGCCTGCTGGAATCTTTTGAACAGAACATCTGGGCAATGCGTTTTCGATGCATGAACTGCCACACCGCTGGGCATCCTGATTCCATCAAATTGCAAAAAGAGCACGGAGACCGGGTGGCATGGTTCAAAAAGACACCATCGGAGACAATGGATCACATCCTAGGCAAGACTAAATTGATCGACTTGGAAAGCCCGGAAAAAAGCCTGCTTCTTTTAAAGCCATTGAACGAAGTAAAGCACGGCGGCGGGAAGAAATTCATCATGGGGGACCTTGGGTACCAGGCATTCAGGAATTGGATCGAGGACTACACCAGGATCAGGGGCGGAGCATACAAGACCGCATCCGATCTGCCCAGGGAAATCAACAATCAAACACAGTTTGGCACTGAGTTATGGTTCAAGATCACGAATACGCCCGCTGATTGGGGAGACAAACTGCTTCGCACCACAATCTATATGTGGGATGAGAAACTTGGCGACTGGGAAAAAGCCCCCATCGCAGTCTCTGATCGGCTGGTATGGGGCAAGGGAAAAACCTGGCAACACACTGTCACAGTAATGGCTTCCAAAGGGTCTGAAAGGGAAACTGCTTGGAAAAAAACGGGCCCCACCCTTCTTCCCGGAAAATACAAGGTTGTTGTCCAGATAGACAAAGATGGTGATTTGACTAAGGTTTGGAATGCAAAATTGGATGAGAAAACGACCACCGTGGGAACGGGTGAGTTCAGGGCGAATTGGAGACCTGGATATGGCCAAATGACCTCGATAGACGCCGCAAACATCACAAGCAAATAAATTCATTCTTATTTGTGGAAGATTGGATGGAAGCCGTTTACATTCAAGGCAAGTCATGCCTGAATATAAACTCGAGGAGAAAGAGATGCGAAAGGGAACAATCAACCGCCGAAATTTCATCGCGGCAACAAGTGTCACGGCATTGGCGACAGGGGCAAAAGCTGAGGAAGCTGAAAAAAAAGAAACTGGCAGCAAACCCATCAGGGTTGGGATTATTTCCGCCAGCATCCGGGGCAAGTCTCAAAAAGCCAATGGTCACACCTGGCATTTCGCCCAGGGGTTTCACCCCCAGGTAAGCCTTGCTGCAGTGAAAAAACACCTTAGTGCTGGGCCGATAGAACTATTCGAGAAGTATTTTCGAAACCAGGACATACATTTCGCCAGGCTTCCTTTCAACAACACGAGGATAAGCGCGATCTATGACGCGGACCCGGCGAGTGCTGCGGCATTTGCAGAGGGATTCCCGGGTGTGGAGGTTGCAAAGTCACTGGATGAGTTGGTTAAAAATTCAGACGCGATATGGCTTGGGGATGCATCCGGATTCGGCGATGATCATTTTGAATTGCTTGCCCCATGCCTGCAGGCGGGATTACCAACCTTTTGTGACAAACCGATTGGAGAGACAGTCGCTGGCACCAAAAAGATATTGGACTTCGCGAAAAAGAACAAGGCTCCATTGATGTCTTCAAGTTTATTCAGGCACCAATGGGGGACAGAAGAGGCACTCCGGATGAAAAAATCCGGTGAGTTTGGCCCATTGCAGTATGTGATAGCAAGTCAGGCGGGGGGATGGAGCCTGCCCGGCTGGCATGTTTATGGACAACACCCTGTATGGATGGTGATGACACTTTGCGGGGCAGGTGTCGATGCGGTTAACATGTATGCTCGGGAAAACACCTGCAGGGCTTTGATCACATACAAGGATAGGATGCCCGGCGAGGTTTGGTATGGCCGACCTGACATGTCAAAATTTTACTGCCATACCTCGGCTTCCTTCACTAAGAAGACATACTCCTGGACACCTGCGATCGAGGATCACTACTGGCTTGGCCATCATTATCAAATATTCAGGATGGCGGATGTGTTCTTGGAAATGGTGCGCACAAAAATTGAGCCGGTTCCCCACCAGGAGATACTCGAGGTCACAGCGATCATTCACGCTGCCGCCAAGTCATTAAATGAAAAGAGCAGGCTTGTAAGCCTTGAGGAAGTGATGGCTTGACGAACAAAAACCAAGCCAACCATACCTTCACCAATCCATCCAGAATTTAAGGAATTCATGCCAGGATGGGTTTGATGACCTCGCCATGCACATCGGTAAGCCTGCGATCAATTCCATTATGACGGACGGAAAGTTTTTCGTGGTCAATCCCCATGAGATGGAGTATGGTCGCGTAAAGGTCATAACAGGTGGTCTTGTTGGCCATGGCCAAGTGTGAGAACTCATCACTTTCACCGTATGAGACCCCGGCCTTGATTCCCGCGCCAGCCAACCAGGTGACAAAAGTGCCCCCGTTGTGGTCACGGCCCACCCCGCTTTGGGTGAAGGGCATCCTGCCAAACTCGGTCGTGAAGACAACGAGTGTGTCGGCGAACAATCCACGCGCCTTCAAATCCATGAGTAGGGCAGCTACAGGCTGATCAACCTGCCTTGCGATGGGTGGCAGTTCGGTGGGAATATTAGAGTGATTATCCCAATTATTCTTGGGCCCACCTGCTCCACTCCAAACCTGCACAAACCTAACTCCCCGTTCAACGAATCTGCGGGCAAGAAGGCAATTGCGAGAGAAAGAGCCATCCGCACCAGGCCTAGATGTACCATAGCTTTCGTGTATAAAAGCTGTTTCACGAGCAAGATCAAAAACCTCCGGGGCCGCAAGTTGCATCCTGGCGGCTAGTTCATAACTTTCAACCCTTGCCTGAAGTCGGGAATCACCCAATCTTTCATCCGCGAATTTTTGATTCATTTCCCCCAGAAGTTTCAATCCATCCATAGTAGCGGCAGAGCTGATGAATTTAATGCCCGCAGATGGTTGCAGGTCTGGAATGGGGGCGGGGGAACTGGGATTCACCGGGGTTCCCTGGTGGGAGATGGGAAGAAAACCCGCGGAGAAATTACCCATGCCATTGTAAGGCAGGCCACGCATGTCGGGCATCACGATAAAAGCGGGTAGGTCATCTGTCAACCTTCCGAGAGCATAGCTTATCCAGGAACCGGCTGAGGGAAAACCCGGCATCAAAAACCCGGTATTTTGAAGATAGCTTGCGGGGCCATGAACATTGGACTTGGATTGCATCGCCATCAAAAACGCCATGTCGTCAACATACCCCGCGATATGGGGAAAAACATCGGTGACCCAGCGGCCTGACTTCCCGGCTTGTCGCCATTTAAAGGGGGATTTCATCAAAGGCCCCGGGGTTCCGGTTGCGGTGGCCTTTAGCCCAACATCGACGGTCTGGCCATGGCGCTTCTCCAACTGGGGTTTGAAATCAAAAGTATCCATCTGGCTCATGCCGCCGTTCAGAAAAATCTGAATGACCCTGCGAACCTTTGCCTTGTGATGAAGTCCGCCATCAAAAGACGGATCACGCTTATCTGAATCGACCCGAGCCAGAAGCTCAGACAATGCCAGACCACTGAAGCCGAGTGCAAGAAAATCGCGTCGATCTGAATAAATGGCAATCTCCCCGCTAATCAATGAAAAGGAATTCGCTACTGTTAAGCAACACCCTGCAAAAGTTTGCCAAGCCATGCTTTGTGGAATATTCTAGCCAGGTCGCCTCCTCTGCAGGGGTTGGTAAACGGCAAAGCAACTGCTGTGTCACAAATCGGACTCGTTGCAATGGGGTGTCAAAAGATACCGCCAAGTCCGCAAGATGCCCCGCATGGCGCAATACGAATTTGTTATTCCAAAGAACCAATGCCTGGGGCGCGCTCACTGACACAGATCTCGCGGGGGCAGACTGCGAGGCATCAGGGCAATCAAGAGCTTCCAGCAATGGATCAGGTCGGGTTCTGAAAATATAACGGTAAACACTTCTTCTACGGGCTTCGGGTGCATCGACATCATAACGATCGTAATCCGCCTCTGGGGTGACATGAATGCCAGGCTTCATGATAAAATGCCTGACGGGTGGGCCGTACATCGAATCATCCAGCCTGGCACTTGCAAGCAAAACAGAATCACGCAAAGTTTCAGCATCCATCCTGCCACGGTTCATGCGCCATAACAACCTGTTGTCGGAATCTTTAGCAAATGCAACCGGTTCATGTTTGACAGATTGCCTGTAAGTGCTGCTGGTTACAATCAACCGATGAAGATTTTTCAAGGATCCACCAGAATTTACGAAGTCAGAAGCAAGCCAGTCGAGTAGTTCCGGATGGGAGGGAATGCCGCCCATTTTGCCGAAATCATTCGGGGTATCGACAATACCTTTGCCAAAATGATAATGCCAGATCCGGTTGACAATTACGCGCCATGTAAGCATGTTGGCGGGGTTGGAAAGCCAATCTGCAAGTGCCACCCTTCGCAGCCCCTCATCATTAGGATCTTTGATTTGAAAATCAGCCTTCAATCCGGGCACCGCAAGGACCGCCCCAGGTGCAGCCAAGGCGCCTGGCTTTGAAATTTCCCCACGGGCAAGAATATTTATTGGGCGGGGAGTGAGTGCGGGCCTGAAGCTGCCATCGGCCGCATATTGATTTGTGCCACAATAAACCATCGATTGAGGGGGCATTGTTGCGAGTTCTTTTAAGATGCGATTTTCCCAGAGCCATTGGGAAATTTCAGCCCGCTGAACATCTGTTTGTCTCGCTAGGGGCGTTTCCATGATCAGGGAAATATTGGGAGGTATAACCTTGCCGGCATCGTTCAAAGAAAGGGCTGTGGTCATAGACAACCTGAACCTGCCAATCAAATGCATGCGGCCATGCGATTGGTCAAGTTCAACATGAAGGACAGTCCCCTCATCAAATCCGATGGGATTTTCAAATCCGAAAACAGCTTGGTGAGATTTCCCCTCCTCCGGGTGTATGCCCCAGGCAGTTTGAACATCGCCGTCTATGGCACGATCTATCGACCACCCGGCCTGGTTGAAGTCAGCGGTCGCGGACTTCAACTTAAGCGGTATTGATTTTTCAGGTTTACCCCTGGGATGGATCGTAACCTTCAGCTCAGAAAGGTGCAGGTTGCCATTTACAGCACGACCTGGGCCCTTGAAAGGAAGTTTTTCATCGGTCAACACCTCCAATCTTATGCCAGTTGCACCAGTTCTTGGGGTGGAAACAGTGACCGAATAGATATCTTTTTCGGGGGCAACCCCGTTAGCAACCACAGAATTATCCGGAAGAATGACCAGTGTTGAACCACTTTTTGAGACAACCATTTCAGGCTTCAAGACGAACCATGAGGTGGATCCCGCCCGCCAATCTTTTTCAAAATCAGCAACATGTCTTTGATTTTGCGCTGAAAGAAGAATCGGATCCACTTTGCCTTTTAATGCACGGACCATTTGCAGGTCCGATTGCAGGGACAATCTTTTTTTCGCGACAACCGGGTCGGGGTCATAGGCTCTCTGGGCTTTATCAACACCTGCAAAAACAGCTTGAAGGGCATAGTAATCCACCTGCGTGATGGGATCGAATTTATGATCATGGCATCTGGCGCAATGAACAGTGAGACCGGTGAATGTTGTCATTGTTGAAGTGACAATATCATCCCTGTCCAGATTTCGAGCTATCTGACGGTCAACAGAATTCTCGTTGATATCTCTCAAGCCGCTTTCATCCCAGGGTCCCGCGGCAAGAAAACCCGTTGCAACCAAGGCATCAGGATCACCCGGATATAAAACATCACCCGCGATTTGTTCACTGATGAAACGACTATAGGGCTTATCCTCATTAAATGAGCGAATCAGATAATCACGATATGGCCAGGCATTGGGCCGAAATCGATCCTGGTCCTGCCCGTGTGAATCCGCGTAATGCGCCACATCCAGCCAATGTCTCGCCCATCGTTCGCCATAACGGGTGGAGGCAAGCAATCGATCCACCAATTTTTCATAAGCATTTGGCGCAGCATCATTGAGAAATTCAAGAAGCTCGTAAGGGGTTGGTGGAAGCCCGGTCAGGTCGATAAAAATCCTTCGGGCGAGGATTCTCTTGTCAGCCTCCGGGGCAGGATTCAATCCATTTTTGCGAAGCTTCTCAAGAATAAACAAATCAATAGGATTTCGAACCCAAGCCATTGAATTATTTGATTGCAGAGGTGGTACGGGTAATTTTAAAGGGATAAAAGACCATCCGCCCTGATTAGCAATGATGTTTTTTATGTTTTCTGTTTCAACCGGAAGCACCGCGCCCTGCCGGATCCATTCCGATAACTTTTCGATCTCACTGGTTGTCAATGCATCGCCTTTTGGAGGCATACGCTCAAAATTCGCCGCGCCTTTGACATGCAAAACCAGATGGCTATCTAAGGGATTTTTCAAATTAATAATGCTGCCGGAAATACCGCCCTTCCTGATACCGGCAACAATATCAAGTCTTAAGTTGCCACGCTGCCTGGTGGCGCCATGGCATTCAACGCATCGGGCCTTGAAGATAGGCTGGACATCATTAGTGAAATTAATTCTCTCCGCGACTGCAGAGGTTCCATCAAAAGCAAGGGAATAAGCTAAAGAAAAAAAGCACCATACACAAGCTATAAACAAACAAAGCCTGGCTTTTGAAACTGTTTCAGCAATGCGATCACTCATAGCACCTCTTGAAACCAGCTGAGAACTTTACTTTAAAACTAACCTGGCATGCAGAAAAAAAATTTGACTCTAGCGGGACTGATCTTTTTTTAAAATCAATTGACAAAATCTTCAAACCAAGATCCATCACTCAAACAATCGTATTCGAGTTTACCCCGGGAGGGAAAAGTGTCAAGGATGTAATAATCCGAGAAAGATTGTGATGAATCACGATGATCAAAAAAAAACGCCAACAGTCACAAGAACTATTGGCGTTAGTAATCGTGTTTCCAATATTGGAAACAAATTATCCTAGCGATTCCTCAGGTTGGCAAGGAAACCACTGGTGGTGCGATTGCCAAGTCTTTCACCGATGCGATCGGTAAGCCTTTGGGAGTCTGAATCACGACGAAAACGACCGAGAATTTTTTTCTCTTCAACAACTGTGGTGGTTGTTTTTGCTTCTGGCACAGCCTTGGTGGCAGGAGCAGCTTTTTCCTGGGCAAAAGCTGGAAGGGTTACTGCAGCAAAAGAAACCGCCAAAACTAAAAATCTCTTCATGTTCACTCCTTGAAAAAAAATTATCCTCATCTCACTTAGATGCCACCAAACCATTCTCTGGGTAAGGACATGACAGTAAATGAGACCATCTTAAAACAAGGATTGAAGTATCACTCATGATGACTTTCAAAACAATCCATGTCTTACAAAAGGCATTCTGATGAACATTGAGAGCGAAATCAAGAAATTAAACAAAAAAATAATAATTTTTAACTGATCAAACAAACCATGTTTCAAAACTTCATTTTTCTAAGCAGATTTAAATCGGCAGTTTGGCTCGCCTGCCACAATTATCCTGAAAATAACTTTCAACGAAGTTTAACCTTGTTGGTGAATTTCTCCTCATTACCTGCCGCATCAACCGCCTTGGCTTCAACTATTCCTCCCGAGGAAATCTCATCAAGAATAATTTTCCAGGTTGCAAAGTTCGAGGCCACTGAACTTGCCTCCCTGCCATTGACCAAAACTTTTGAAATCAACCCATTGTCAGATGAAACCCCCTCCACCAAAACTTTGCCTCCTTCTTTTTGAATCCGGGTTATTATCGAAAACGGAGGTAAGTCATCAACAAGCTTGGGAAACTGGGGAAATGGAACATCCTTGACTTCTTTCGCTTGGGACTCATCCCCGGTGAAATGGCTGATTTTCTTAAATTCACTCTCGTGCGACTTATAATCCTGCGACCGGGTGCTAGCAACCAAGGCGGTCCTGCCTTCACCAAACCAATCATGCACATACACATCGACACCATGGGGAAATTCAGGCTTTAACCTCGGTCCACCTCCAAGATTCACAACAGCCCTTGAATTGCTTCTGTCATTCCAGTTAACCACCTTCAAATTTTTAAAATGAGATTGTGCCTTACCAGTCGGATTTTGATCAGAAATCTGAATCAAAGGCATGCCACCCGACCTGCAATCATCAAAAGTAAGCCCATCCACCGCCAATAAACCATATTGGACACTTAGGTCATCGTGACCACGGTTGAACGGCTCGGTATTGGTTTTACTAATG
>SYCV01000041.1 GCA_005786805.1 Planctomycetia bacterium
ACTTTTCCAAGCGCTTCTTGTTCCACAAACGGAAGCAAGGAAACCAAAGTGGTTGCTCCCTTAATGGTCATACTTGAGGGTAAGCTACCCCGCGTGTTTTCAAAATTATGAACTGCCAATCCTATTTGTTTAAGATTGTTAGCGCATGTTAATCTAGAAGATGCTTCGCGTACTTTTTGTACTGCTGGCAGTAACAGGCCTATGAGAATGGCGATAATTGCAATCACAACGAGCAACTCGATGAGCGTGAAGGCATTTCGTTTTTTTGATGTAAACATATAACGAGCCTATTTATGAAGAAATTATTAAGACTACAAATAAATCTTAGAGCTCTTATTCCTAATTAATCAAGAAAATATTCAAATTCTTGAGGAATTGTCTTCATAAAAGTTCAGATTATAAGCTCGGTATACAGTAAATTCCCTTACATTGAATTTTACTTGGGTTATTAGATTTGAAGTAATCACTTTTTCACTTCAGGGTTAACCACTTTTTCCGCAGGCCATTTGCCATTAAGTATATCCACCACTGCATGAGCTGCGGAAAGAGCCATGTCATCGCGTGATTGGACATCAACTCCCGCCATGTGGGCGGTGAGGACAATATTTTCCATTTCAAATATTGAAAGTTTTCCTGGTGGTTCTTCCTCAAACACATCGAGGCCGGCCCCTGCGATCCTTTTTGTTTTCAAAGCTTCATGAAGGTCATCAGTTTTGATTACTCCACCCCTTGAAGTGTTGATTAAGAAAGCAGAGGGCTTCATCATTCCCAAGGTATTTTTATTGATGATATGGTGTGATTCCTTGCTATAGGGCAGATGTAGGGAAAGGAAATCCGATTGTTTCAAAAGATCTTCCCAGCTGATGAGTTTAATGTCATGTTTCTTGCAAAAGTCATGGTCGGGGAAAGGTTCGTAGGCGACCACTTTCATTTCAAAGGCAAGAGCCCTGGTCGCCATGGCTTTGCCAGTACGGCCCAGTCCCGCCAAGCCCAATGTTTTTCCACGGAGCGGAAAATTCGTGCCCCGGGGAAACTTGCCTTGCTCGATGGCTTTGTGCTGCACGACAAGTTTTTTCGCGAGCGCAAGCATCAGGCAGAACGCATGCTCGGCCACCGAGCCCTGATTGGTTCCGGGAGCGATCGTGACCACGGTATTGTTGGCGGTGGCGGCCTTTAAGTTAACCGCATCAAATCCTACTCCAACCCGTGCGATTACTCTAAGTTGCGGGTGGGCAGCAATTACTTTTTCGTTGTAAGGTTCAGACCCTGCAAGCACAGCGGTTACACCCTCAAGCCAGCGCATCAATTCGCTTTCTGAAAGTTGTTCGCCTTTTTTTGGGTATACAAGTTCGTGACCCGCATCTCTTAGGACTTTTACAAACTCAATTTCAATTCCATCAAGGGGGGAGGGGGCGATTAAAATTTTGGCCATTGTTAAAACCTTTCTTAAAAGCATTCAAGAACCTTATGAACGATATCCTACAAAAAAAGGCCGCTAGCGGTGCAAAGTTGCATTGAAACTGACGAAAAGCGATTGGATTTTTCCTGCCATAAAAATTTAGCTTCCTCCTCGGATACCAGCGTGAAAGTAACCTTCCTACCCGGTCTGAGTTGGCCAAGAATATCCAAATCGGCCCTTATTACCTGGGCGATTCTTGGGTATCCCCCAATCGTTTGGCCATCCATCCCTAGAACCAATAAATGGCCGTTTCGTGATACTTGAACAGTGCCGGGGCAAACCGGTTCAGATACCATTTCTCCCTCGGGTACAGAAAATTCCTTCCCGGATAATCTTAATCCCATCCGGTTGCTTGATTGGTCTACCATGAATTCTTCATTAAATAAATTTTTGGATTTGAATGATGCAAACTCAGCTCCGGGGGTCACTCTCACCTCACCTTTAGGATTTTGCCAGAGCCATTCTTCGGGAAGGCGAGTACGCATGCACCATCCTTCGCTGCAAGCTAATTTGGTTTTGGCTTTGATGGCGCTTAAGGAACAATTGCTTCCCAGAATGCTTTTTGGGGTTATGCCACCCTTGATGCCAATATAGCCGCATACCCCGGAGGAACAACTTCCCACCTTAAGAGTTTCACCTGGATTAAGGGTGAAAGAGTTGAGCCCGTTTAATGAATGCCCATCAATTTCAAGATTGCATGGCGGGCCGATGTGGGACAGTGCCAATCTTCTTGATGCTTTTAAAGTTGGTCCAACAAGGCTGAATTCCAAAGCGGGAGTATTGGGCTGATTTCCCAATATCGAATTACAAAGCAGAAATGAAACCCAGTCGGCTGGGCCCGACCATGGCAAACCTTGGTGTCTTGAACCAAATCTTCCTTGGTCAACGACAAGGGTTTGCAATCCCGGCTCGATGATGGCGAGGGTCATTTGAATCCTCGGATTGATATTCCATTTTTTTCAAGCTCCAGCCTGAGTTTTTTTGTGAAATCAAAGGCGTTTGCCTGGTCGCCATGAATGCAAAGTGTCTCGATCCTGGATTTTTCGATGAGAGTTTTGGCTTGTGCCGCAGCGATGGCAGGGTCGTGAATAAAAGCATCAGGAAGGTTGCGGGGAACCAGGTTGCCATTCGAAAGGTATTGCCTGTCCGCAAATCCCTCGGGGTAAAACGGGACATTGCCTGTTGCGCAGGTTTGGAGTTCGGAATTTGGTGGTGCGATAACCGCAAGATTAAATCTTTGCGCGATTGAAATGATGATCTTGGCGAGTGACTTGGTTTTTGAAGCTTGGTGGTAAAGGGCGCCATGCGGCTTGAGATGGGAAAGTTTCACATTTGCAAAGCTTGCCAAGGCTGATAACGCGCCTACCTGGTAAAGGCACTCTGCAAATAATTGTTCATCGGACAAACTGTGTTCCAGGCGGCCAAAATTTTCCGGATCATTAAACCCCGGATGGGCGCCAATAATCACATTGTGTCTTCCGGCATGCCTTAATAATTCTAAAACCTGCCCGGGGGACCCGGCATGTCTGCAACAGGCGATATTGATGGAAGTAACCAAGGGCAATAATTCCAAGTCGTTGCCAGCCCCTTCGCCAAGGTCACAATTCAAGTCGATTTGCATGAATTCCCCTATTTTTTAGGTCGAAATGCCAGGACTATGTTTTCATTGGTTGTGAGATATGGCCCTTCAATAAGGTCGATGCAATAAGGAATCGCAGGAAATACCGCAAGCAAGCAATCACGAATTGCCGATGGTTTGCCGGGCAGATTGATGATCAAGGATTGACCCCGGATGCCGGCAATTTGTCTTGAGAGTATTGCGGTTGGGACGATCTTAAGTGAGATAGCGCGCATCTGCTCACCAAAACCATCAAGTATTTTATCGCAGACAGCTTCTGTCGCTTCTGGTGTCACATCCCTTTTTGCAGGACCTGTTCCCCCTGTTGTCACAATCAGGCAGCATTTCTCCATGTCGGCTAATTCCTTGAGGGTTGATTCAATCACTGGTTGTTCATCAGGTATGATCCTTGCCACTGTTTCGAAGTCGCAAGATAGGATCTCGTTTAGAAGTTTGCTTATTGCCGGGCCACCGAGATCTTGGTAAACACCCAGGCTGGCGCGATCTGATATTGTCACGATTCCTATTCGAATTGGGTTGCTCATGAATATTTATCCGATCTTTGTCATTTTCTTCTTGGGTTGAGGATAATATAGCAACACAATGACATTTTTGGCCCCGCCTTTAAAGGAGAAAATATGAGAACCGTATGGAGATTTCATGGAGCAGGAGAATTGGTGTTTGGATGGGGGGCTGTAAATGAAGTGGGGGAACTTTCGACCCGCATGGGCGCCAAGCGCATTTTTCTTTTGACTGACAAAACCCTTTTGAAGTTTGGAATCGCCCAGAAGGTGGTTTCTCCCCTTGAAAATGCTGGTATCACCCTTGAAATATTTGATGGTGGTGAACCGGAGCCAACGCTTCCCTCGGTATTAAAATCCATTGAGGCCGCAAAGAAATTCCGACCTGATGCTGTTTGCGGAGTTGGTGGTGGCAGCAACATGGACATGGCGAAGATTGTAGCAAAGGTATTGGCGCACGGGGGAAGCCCTTTGGATTATGTAGGGGATGATCGAATTCCCGGGCCCATACTGCCCTTGATTTGTATTCCAACCACGGCAGGCACGGGATCTGAAGTTTCAGGTGCTGATGTTTTTACCGATCCCTCCACTCAGTTAAAACTTGGTTCGCTTAGTAATTACCTACGGCCTAAAATTGCGCTTGTCGATCCCCAAATGTCTGTTTCATGTCCCAAAAAAGTAACCGCAGATAGTGGTATTGACGCACTTACCCATGCCATTGAAGCTTTTACCGCTGTCGATAACGAGGTTTTCCCCCTTCCTCCGGGCCAGCGCTCCGTTTATCAAGGCAGGCATTTCTTTGGGGATATGGTTGCTGAAAAGGCCATCAAACTATGCGGTGAATTTCTTAGACGCGCGGTCATGGATGGCAACGACCTTGAGGCCCGTGAAGGCATGGCTCTGGCTGCGACTCTTGGGGGCTTGGCATTTTCAAATGTGGGAGTTGCTGCTGTTCATGCATTGGAATACCCTGTGGGTGGCGCAGTGCATTGCTCCCATGGCGAAGGCAATGGCCTTTTGCTTCCTTATGTGATGAGATTCAATCTCCCAGCAAGGAAAAAAGAGTTTGCCTGCATTGCAAACTGGCTGGGTGCCAGCACAATTGGCCTGGATGAGGATGCTGCTGCAAACCAAGCGATAGAAGCAGTTGAAAAGTTAAGGGGCGATATTGGAATACCCGCCAAATTAAGCCAAATAGGCGTGAAAGAAAATCAGTTGCATGAATTTGCAGTCAAAGCCCATTCCATCCAAAGGATATTAAGGGTTAATCCAAGGACAACTTCGGTTGAGGATCTGGAGAAAATCCTAAGAGAAGCTTTTTGATGTGCTTTCTGGTTTACCAAAAAGAAATAGTAGAATTCGATCAAATCTGTCGCGCCAATCATTTTCGTGATGCTGGCCACCCACTATTTCCTGATAGTAATAGTTCCAACCTGGAAGCATCCCGATTTGTTCAAGCCTGCTGGCGAGCAATCGGGTCAAGGTGTGGGGTGGGTTGATGCACCCTGGGTACTTACCCTCTTCGGTACCCATGTCGAACCAGATTCTGGTTTTGGATAGCCTACTTGCCTGGGCAAGAACATCGTAAAGCGATTTTTGATTCGCCCACCAGAGCGAAGCCGAGATTGCTCCACAAAGTCCGAAAATCTCGGGATAATCCAGTGACATCGTCAGTGAAACCAGGCCGCCGAGGGATGATCCTGCTATGCCACAATTTTCAGGACCCGGCTTGATGTGATAATTCGAATCAATGAATGGCTTGAGTTCCTCGGTGATGAATTTCCCATAATTCCTGGCATTGCCACCACGCTTCTCCCGATTGTCGCGCTGAAGGGTGTATTCCTCCTCGCGTTGGGAATTGTTATCTATCCCCACAAGTATTAGAGGGCGAAGAAGTCCCTGGCGTATCAATCTTTCAGAGGTTTTATCGGCTTCCCATATTGAGCCGTAGGCGGCATATCGCTTGTCAAACATATTCTGGCCATCGTGAAGGTATAGCACAGGATAGGTTGAATCGGAGTTGTATCCCGGGGGCAACCAGACTGCAATAGTCCGCTTATTCCCCAGATTGGTTGAGGGAAAATCGAAGTGGTAACGGATTTGCGGCGGTGACTGATTCATCAGGCAGACTCCGACGCATGAGGTTTTGTCCCGGGAAGAAGGGTGTTACCAAATGCGTGAGGTAGCAAATCTTGTAATCGGTGATATACCACTGCTCCAGATAGGTTGGTAATCCAAATTTCCAGATTTGGGGCGAACTCAAAAAGAAATTGCCTGCAAGCCCCACAGGGAGGGCATGGTGACTCTGAGTCCGCCACAATCACCATCTGGTTGAATGTTTTAACGCCGGCAGCAACCGCGCTACAGACCGTGGCGCGCTCCGCGCATATGGTAAGGCCATAGCTTGCATTTTCAACATTGCACCCTGAAAAGACTTTACCGGAAACCCCTTTAAGAGAAACCCCGACTTTGAAGCCGGAATAAGGGGCATGGGCTTGATTTCTGGCATATATTGCCGCTGATAATAATTCTTCGGGTGGTAGCATATGTTTTTTAAATCCTCGAGGTCATCAAAATCACCCGTTAAATAATTTCTTCAAGTATCAATTGAATTTCTGATCGAGGCTTTTCATCAATAGCCAATGAGTGCTGGCATAACTCCGATGCTTTTTCCAATCCTTTTCCATTCCTATGCCTTAATTCCATGATGATATCACCTTTTGTGACCCGGCACGAAGGTTTGCGATGCAAAATAATGCCAACACCGGCATCAACAGAGGCCTCAGCCTTGTCACGCCCCGCGCCAAGGTGGCAGGCTGCCCAACCAAGTTTGCTCGCATCAATGGCATTTAGCCAGCCAGATTCCAGGG
Organism: Planctomycetia bacterium; assembly: GCA_005786805.1. GTDB lineage: Bacteria > Planctomycetota > Planctomycetia > Gemmatales > Gemmataceae > UBA969. Next base: position 6,469 of record SYCV01000041.1, read on the forward strand.
CTTTAATTTCAAAAGTCTGTGTTGAGACTTCAAGCATGTTGGGATTATCGATCACCCTAGGGTCGCCCCCTTGAGCTTGAATCAAAGCCGAAAATTTTGCAAGGCCCTCTCCATTTGCGAGTTTATCACGCACAAGTCTCGTTGCCTCGTTTAGGTCAGGCTTGATGCCGCCCATCTGCACCATTTTAGCGGCTAGATTGATTGATAATTCCCGGGTATCTTCAGGGCCATTTCCTTTTAAGATTTCAATGCACTCCTGTATTTCAAGTGCGTTTCCTATCTTGTAACCAAGAGGGGAATCCATGTTGGTGATGATCGCCTGGCAATGAATGCCCGATTTCCGGGCGGTGTTGACAATCGATTTTGCCAGCTTTCTTGCTTTGGCAACTTCGGGCATGAAAGCTCCCATGCCCGTCTTGACATCCATGATAAGCCCCTGAATACCCTCAGCGATTTTTTTGCTTAGGATGGACGCAGTGATCAATGGTATGGATTCAACTGTTGCGGTGACATCCCGAAGGGAATAAAGAATTCGATCTGCCGGAGCGATCTCGGTGGTTTGACCGATCATTGCAATTCCAAGGGTGCGCAATATTTTCTCAAATGAGTCAAGATTCAATCGGACATTGAATCCTGGAATCGACTCGAGTTTGTCCAGAGTGCCTCCAGTATGGCCAAGCCCCCGCCCGGAAATCATGGGAACAAAAACACCACATGCAGCGGCAAGGGGCCCCAATATGATGGAAGTTTTATCTCCCACACCCCCTGTGCTGTGCTTGTCAATGGCTGGGCCTGGAAGATCAGGCCATGACAGGATTTTGCCAGAAGATGCCATATGGTGGGTAAGATTAGAGGTTTCGCGTGTGGTCATGCCTTCAAAGAAAATCGCCATCAACATCGCGGATAATTGATAATCCGGCCATGTCCCTTTTCCGGCTCCATCCACAAAGCATTTGATTTCATTTTCAGAAAGAGAAAATCCCTCCCTTTTTTTTCTGATAAGTTCAGGAATAAGCATTCCTTGAAATCCTTCCGTTTATAACAACAAGTCAATGTTTATTATTATGCAATAAATTGGTAGCATTTTACACTAAGTTCAAGACAAACTGATTTGTCGCAGGGATGTCAAACATGGAGCCTGTGTTGGAAGTTAAAAAAAACAGGTTATTTGCGCTGCTTTATTTTATTATTGAGTCAATTCCCACTTTGCTAGTGATCGCGGGATTACTTGGGATTGGATATTGGGGGGCAACCACTGAATGGACATTCAAGTTCCCCGGGTCGGAGGAGGCAGATAACAAAAACCCCGAGGCTGCCAAGGGCACTGAGCTGGCAAATTGGAAGGTTGAGGCCGGCCCGGAAAAAAATAATCCTTATGATAAATCCATGATTAAGGCGCCCACCAAGGAAGTCTTGGATCTTTTGGAACTTGAGTCAATCACATTGGAATCACAGGTCCTATTTCAAATCGTTTCCGGCACAGGCTATGTTGAATTTGATGCGCTCAGAAAGGGAAATATAACTTCCAAGGCCCCCGGAGTTGTTCTTCGAATCTTTAAAAAACAGGGTGACAAGGTTTTGAAGGGGGAAACGATCGCGCTCATTGATTCACCTGAAATAGGTAAGTTCAAATCAGATTTCATGCAATCGATGGTATTGAAGGACAACCGTAAAAAATCTTTGGAAAACGCAAGGCTTGCGGCAGCGGTTCTTCCGGAACGCCAGATCAGGGAATTAGAGATGGCTTTCAGGGAAGTTGAACTGAAGACGCTTGCGGATACCCAGACATTGGTCAATTATGGCTTTAATTTCGATCCCAAGGATTTCACAGGCCTCTCGGATGCTGAGATATTTAAAAAAGTTTGTGAACTAGGTATCCCGGAATCCATCGTGATGGAATACAAGGGTTTTCTTCCCACTAATTTATTTCCGTTGAAGGCTCCTTTTGATGGACAAATCATCACAGTTCTCAAGGGGATGGGCGAGAGTGTTGGCGCTGCGGACGCACAATGCATGCTTGCGGATCCGTCAAAACTTGTTGTGAATTTCAATCTTCCCCTGGAGGCGGTGCAATTGGTCAAGGTTGGACAGGAATTTCAATTCAAAGCCGAGCTTGTTGATAACCAGGTTGTCAAAGGAAAAATCGATTGGATCTCTCCAGAACTTGACGACAAGATCCATACCGTAAAAGTGCGGGCGTCATTTCCCAATCCTGATGGGAGAATAAGACCGAACACTTTCGGAAAAGGTGACATTCAAGTTGGTAAACAGGAAAAAGCTTTGGTCATTCCAGATTCCTGCATCCAATATATCGGGAACAAGTCATTTGTTTTTGTAAGGGTGGGAGAGCTTTCATTCCAAGCAAGAATTGTCGAGTTGGGGATTCGTAATGGTGGAAATGTGCAGATAACAAAGGGGATTTCCGCAGGTGAAACGATTGTCCTTTCAGGTGCCAACATGTTGCGGGCTGAAATCCTTTCCAAGCTTGAAGACCAGTAAGTTCCTATTTCGGACCTAAAAATGATTGATGCAGTTCTAAAATTATCCCTTCGTTATCGTATTTTGATAGTACTTGGTATGTTTGCCTTTGCTGGTTTTTCCCTTTGGATGCTCCCGAATCTCAATATCGACGCATTTCCCGACACCACTCCAGTTCAGGTTCAAATCAACACCTATGCCACCGGTCTTGCTGCCGAGGAAGTCGAAAGGCAGGTGACCTTTCCGATCGAGCAGGAAATTAATGGCATGCCAAAATTGAGCCAACTCAGGTCGTTGTCCAAATTTGGCTTGTCGCAGGTCACGGTGACATTTGAGGATGGCACCAATATTTATTTTGCTCGTCAGCAGGTTGCAGAGCGCATCAATAATGCGGTGCTTCCCGTTGGCGTGGCAAGGCCGACTCTTGGCCCTGTTGCTACTGGTCTGGGTGAGGTTTTACACTTCATGGTGCAACCATCCTCCCCTGAGACTAGCCTTACCGATGTGAGGACTTTTTTTGACTGGGTTGTGAAACCCGGCCTAAGGAAAGTTCCGGGCGTCGCGGAAATCAACGCGTGGGGTGGCGAAAAAAAACAGTACCAGATACGGATCGACCCGGAGCGCTTGAACGCATTCGACATACCCTTTGAACAAGTGGTTGAAGGAATCAAGGCGACCAACATGAATGTTGGTGGAAGCAATATCAACCGGGGCACTGAGACCCTTATCATCCAGGGGATCGCCCGCACAACAACGCTGGATCAAATCCGGAATATCGTCGTCGGGATCAAAAAAGAAATTCCCATCCGAGTTTCAGATGTTGCCGTTGTTATGATCGGAAACGAAACCAGGCTGGGCGCGATCAGTTATATGGGGAAAGGCGAAAGTGTCATGGGCCTGGGTTTCATGTTGATTGGTGAAAGCAGTAATACCGTCACCCATCGGCTGAAAGACAAGTATGAGACCATAAAATCAAGTCTGCCTAAAAACATCAAAATGGATATCGCATATGACCGAACCGAGTTGGTGGACAAGGTGATTGGAACAGTAAGGGGAAATTTGTTTGAGGGTGGCCTACTGGTGATAGCCATCCTTTTTATTTTTCTAGGCAATTTGCGTGCAGGAATCGTGGTCGCAACCGCGATTCCCTTCTCGATGTTCTTCGCGTTCAATGGAATGATGGCGTTTGGGATCGCGGGAAGTCTCTTAAGCCTTGGAGCGATTGATTTTGGGATGGTGGTGGATAGTTCGGTCGTGTTGGTCGAGCATTTGATGAGGAGAATGGGAGAGGAAGGGGCAGAGAAACGCAACCGTCTAGAACTTATTTACGAGGCGGCGATGGAAGTTCGAATGCCGACCCTGTTTGGTGAGTTGATCATCATCATTGTGTATCTCCCAATTTTGACGCTGGAGGGCGTTGAAGGGAAACTTTTCAGGCCCATGGCGTTGACCGTGGTGTTTGCCCTTGTTGGTTCGCTTGTTCTTTCCCTGACACTTATTCCGGCCCTTGCCAGCATGCTTTTGCCGAAAAAAATGAGTCATTCAGAGCCCTTGTTGGTTCGAATCGCGACCTGGATATATAAACCCGTGCTGAAGATGGTGTTAAAGTTTCGAGTCGCCGCTTTTTTGTTGGTTGCATGTGTGAGCTTGGTTGCGATCATGATGGCAAGGTCGCTCGGATCAGAATTCATCCCCAAACTATCCGAGGGGGCGATCGTAATAAATATATTCAGGCCGGTTGGGACGAGTATCCAGGAAGCTGTTCGTTACAATACCAAGCTGGAAAAAATGGTGCTTGCGGAATTTCCCGACGAAGTGAAGAGAGTATGGAGCAGGTTGGGTTCGCCCGAAGTCGCGACGGACCCGATGGGGCCAGAGGAAACTGATTTTTTCATCACATTGAACCCGCGGGAGAAGTGGACCAAGGCCAAATCGCAGGAAGAATTGGTGGGCCTAATCGATGCGTTAATAAAGCCATTGATCGGGCAGGAATATTCCTTCACCCAACCAATTGAACAGCGCGTGAACGAGATGATATCTGGCGTGCGCGCCGATGTCGCTGTAAAGATTTTTGGTGATGAGTTTGAAGTGCTTAAAAACAAAGCGGAGCAAGTCGAACAAATATTAAAGAATATCCAAGGTTCCGAGGATGTGATTGTCGAGCCTGTGAGTGGCCAGCCTGTGCTGCAGATCAAATTGAAACAGCAGCAGTTGGCGATCCACGGGCTTTCCGCCAAAACCGTGTTGCAGCATATCGAGACATTGGGTGGCCAACCACTGGGTGAAATTCTGGAGGGTGAACAGCGGTTTCCCCTGGTTGCCAGGTTCACCGAAACCATGCGGTCAAGGCCGGAAGCGATTGGTTCGTTGATTGTGACCACGGCGAGCGGGGAAAAAATCCCACTTTCAGGAATCGCTGATATTCAGGAAATAAGGGGGCCCTCAAGGATTTCAAGGGAGTGGGGACAACGACGGATTACCATCCAATGTAATGTGCGCGGGCGCGATGTTGGTACTTTTGTCAATGAGGCCCAGAAGCAAATCAAGGCAAAGGTAAGTTTCCCAACTAGCAGGTATCGTGTTGAGTGGGGCGGCCAGTTTGAACAGCTTGCAGCAGCCAAAGCAAGGCTTGCTGTCATAGTTCCAATTTCACTACTGATGATCATCGGCTTGCTTTACCTGACATATCGCAACATGACTGATACATTGATAGTTTTTTCCTCGGTACCACTTGCCTGCATAGGGGGAATTGCCGCACTATGGTTCAGGCAAATGCCTTTCTCGATTTCTGCCGCTGTGGGGTTCATCGCTCTTTTTGGCCTTGGTGTGCTTAACGGCATGCTACTTGTGACCTTCATAAGGCAGTTGCGGTCCGAAGGGATGAGTTTGTTGCTGGCGATAGAAAATGCTGGAGTCACACGCCTGCGAGCAGTCTTGATGACCGCTTTGGTTGCCGGGTTTGGTTTTGTTCCTATGGCATTGAGCAACGGCGTAGGCGCGGAGGTTCAAAGGCCATTGGCAAGCGTGGTTATCGGCGGAGTGATCAGCAGCAGTGCGTTGACGCTTTTTATTCTTCCCGTTATATATTCATTTTTTGCCCCATCCAAGGTGCCTGCCCTTGAGGGAGGGCAACATTAGAGGGGCTGTCATGCGTAAGTTGAATTCGATTTTGCTTGGTGCATTTGTGCTTGGAGCCATGGTTGAGGCATTGGCAGTTGAACCTGGCTTGAAGGATAGTCCATCCGCAGCCAAACCTGTTGTGGTCGGGGAACAAGCGAAAAAAATCCATCGTGAGTGCCTACTAATAGATGGCCATAATGATCTGCCCTGGCAGTTTCGAAAAAAAGAAGACATGTCGTTTTTAAAATATGATTTGCGTAAAAGCATCCCCGCACTTCACACTGATATTCCGAGGTTGAAGCTTGGCGGGGTAGGCGCGCAGTTTTGGGCGGCGTATGTGCCGGTTGAATCCCAGAAGAAAGGAACCGCTGTCAAGGATACCCTGGAGCAAATTGATGTGATCAACCGCATGGTGAAAAGTTATCCCGATGAATTTGAATTTGCACGCACCGCTGATGATATCATTCGGATTAGAAAAAGCGGTAAAATCGCGTGTATGATAGGTGTTGAGGGTGGTCATTCCATCGATAATTCACTTGGTGTGTTAAGAAGTTTTTATCAACTTGGGGCTCGCTACATGACCCTGACCCATTCCGAGAACACGGATTGGGCGGATTCCTGCACTGATGAACCAAAAAACAACGGTCTGAGCAGGTTTGGGGAGGATGTGGTGAGAGAAATGAACCGGTTGGGCATGATGGTCGATATCTCCCATGTTTCACCCGCCACGATGAGACATGCCATTCGTGTCAGTAGTGCGCCGGTGATTGCCTCACATTCTTCCGCAAGGGGAATTGCGGATCATCCCAGAAATGTTCCTGATGATGTCTTAAGGTTGGTGAAAGAAAACAAAGGTGTGGTAATGGTGAATTTTTACCCGGGCTTTGTGTCTCCCGAGGGGGCCAGTCGTTGGAATGAAGTAATGAGGGTCTACAGGGAGTATCGAAAAAAGTATCCGGTGGAATCAGATTTTCAAACAGCCTTGGGACAGTGGCGAAAACAAAATCCCGCTCCGAAAGCAAATATCTATCAAGTGGCGGATCACATCGAACATATCATAAAAGTGGCTGGATATGACCATGTGGGGATTGGCTCTGATTTTGACGGGATTGAGTCCGTGCCATTTCAGTTGGAGGATGTCTCATGTTATCCAAAGTTGACACAGGTCCTTTTGGATAGGGGGCATAAAGAGGAAAGCATCCGAAAAATTCTGGGGCTTAACCTGCTAAGGGTCATGAGGGATGTGGAATCTGTCGCGAATAAAAAATAGACTGGGGTGAAATCTTTTTAATCGTCATCCCTGTCAGAATCAAATGAAGAGGAATGAATTTCCTGTGATAGATAAAAAATGCGGATTTTAGCGCTATCCCGCATCAGATCAATCCTTCCGATTTCAATCCTATGGATGGGTAATCCTGTCCGTTGTTTTAGGTCTTCGAGCAATTGTTCCCGATTTTCCGGCTTAATGAGCTCAATCTTCTCATAAATCACCACTTGGCTGTTTTCATGGGGAAGGGATACCTTGCGGTCTAGTATGAATGTCAGAAGAAGAAGGACCCCGTTCGAAATAAGTAACTCAGGCAGGCCGGAGTCCAAGCTCGACAGCGCATTTAAAATTCCGATCGTCACGCTGGTTAACAGATATGCCATTTCCCTGATGGGCACGGAAACTGATCGATATCGGATGATTGAAAAAATCGCAAACAATCCAAAAGCAAATCCTATCTTGATGGTTGCACTGCTGAGCAGGTAGCAGATGATGAAGTTGATGATGTTGAATAGGAAGAATGAAAAAAGGAAATCCTTGTTCCTGTGCCTGGGGTAATAAATAATCCTCACAAGCAGGAAAATCACAATTGCATTCAAGGCGAAGCGGAAGCCAAACTCTGTAAGTCTGGTGCCCCCGAAGAATACCGTCTGGGCCATGTCTGTTGTGTCAAGCTCTTTCATTTTTTAATTTCGTTATTAGTAAAAGTTCGGGTTTGAACGCATTGTGCTTTACGGATTGCAGACTGGCAGTCGCGGCAGCATACTTGCTGAAGGATGCCTGCCTGATTCCATGTTTTTTTATAGATTCCATGAATATGCATTTCGGAGTTATTCTTCTGCTTTTAATTTCCGCGACCACCAGCCATGGAATCATTTTTGTTTCAGCCATATTTTCAAATTTGATGTTCAAGTCAAGCGTTACTTTGATATTTTCCGACTTGGAAACCATGGTGATGCGGTCGTAAGAAATAGTGATCATCGGTTTTAGGGAAAGATCCTTGTAACCAAGTGAGTCAAGCAACTGGCTTTGTGCCGGGGTCAGTTTCTCCAAGATAGCGGGCTCCTCAAGTCGGACCTTTTCAGTCTTTTTCTTGGGGGTCTTTCGTTTCACCTCAAAGAAAACCTTTTGAATGTCGGTGTACCTTCGCCAGCGAACCTTGATTCTCTCCGGCTTGCCATTGTGATGCATCAGGTAAAGCTTGAAGTCGTCAGTATCAAGATATACGCTTTCATAATGAAAAATCGTCTGGTCCTGGATTTTAAGCAAATGGTAATCATCTGCAAGATCCTTGAGAAGCGAATCAAGCTTGGTGCGGTGAAAAACAAACTTTGAATCGAACCTGGCCAGTAATTTCATCTCTTCAAGTTCATTCAGGGTGATGGTTTTGAATCCATCAAATGATGGGTTCGGAAAAATGCCATCATGGTCAATTAAATCTGACAGGTTTTGGGATATGGGATTATTTAGCATCATGCTTTTTGATTAAAATGAGAATAGGTTAAGTGTAGTGATTTTAATATTTGCGGGCTTTTTCTTCTTCCTCGTATGCGTTGAGTATTTTCTGTACAAGTGGATTCCTGACAATGTCCGCATCGCCCAGATGAATGATCGCAATTCTATCAATATTTTTCAAGCGATACAAGGCATCGGTCAGGCCACTTTTGGTGTGTGGGGGAAGATCGACCTGGGTGATATCGCCCGTCACGATCACCTTCGAGCCATAACCCATCCTTGTTAGAAACATTTTCATCTGGGAGACGGTTGTGTTCTGGGCCTCATCCATTATTATGACAGCTTGGTTTAATGTGCGCCCTCTCATGTACGCCAGCGGTGCGATTTCGATGATGTCATTCTCAAGGTAGCGCTTTACCTGGTCGGGATCCATCATATCGTTAAGCGCGTCAAAAAGGGGGCGAAGGTAAGGATTGACCTTTGCGGCAATGTCACCGGGTAGGAATCCAAGACGCTCGCCAGCCTCGACGGCTGGCCTGACAAGCACGATCTTTTTGATCAAGCCCTGCCTAAGGCTGCTTACAGCCATCGCCACTGCCAGCCAGGTTTTTCCAGTTCCTGCCGGGCCAACGCACACAGTAAGATCATTTTCAAGCATGGCCTTAACATAAAGGGCCTGTCCATCAGTTCTGGGGCGAAGGAATTTTCCCACTGCATCTGGTAGCCGTTCCGGGGTTTGTCCGGGAGTGATTCTGTCTCCACCAGAGTGAACCACCTCGATGATGGTCCTGACTTCCTCAAGAGAAAGACTGGACTGGTGTCTGAGGCTTTCCCTCATTCGCGCGATGATCCTGGCAGCCTGGTCAAGTTGTTCGTCAGTTCCCTTGAAAAGCAGTTGGTCGCCCCTGCCGAGAACCTGCATGTCCAGGGCTTGTCTTATTTCCTTTAGGAACTGGTCCCTGTTTCCGGAGAGAAGAACCGATTCTTCCCTGCTATCAAGCGGAATGCTCAAGTCTTTCATTTGAAATTCCATGGGTTACATAGGAAGAAAATCCAGGCAATTGGGCCGATTAACAAGAGGGAATCCAAAAGATCGAGGATGCCTCCAAACCCTGGAATTACCTGTGATGCGTCCTTGGTTTTCAGGTCGCGTTTGATAAGGCTTTCAACAAGATCCGCATATACTCCAACCAGTCCAATAATTATACCAAACGCAATCGCGGCAGGTTCGCAGCAAAGTGGGGTCTGGGGGAAAATCTTGAACCACAGGAATGCGGTTAAGGCGGAGAATGAAATTCCACCAACAAATCCTTCCCAAGTCTTCTTGGGGCTGAGAAGAGGTGTCATCAGGTTTTTACCGAAAAATTTACCTGTGAAATAGGCTCCTATGTCACAGGACTTGGTGACAGTGATGGTCATACCCAGACAAAGCAAGCCGGTTAATGTGTTGGTTTCAGAATCGATCCATCGAAGCTGGATTAAAAAACTGGGTAAAAGTCCAATGTAAACAATCAAAAATGCTGCAAAGGATAAATTGTTGGTGCTTATGCCCGGTGAGCGGAATTTAAACATTTCCAAAAGCATTATTAGGAAATAAAAGCCAATCGCAGTACCCCCTGTGACCTGCCAGGAATGGTTTTGTGCCGGAATCCAATTGATATGCGGAATCCAATTTGAAAATAGAACGGCCAAAACCGCGGATGTGAGAAGGTTGGTGCTGGGGGAGATGGAAGAATGCTTGTATAACTCGATTAATTCCCTGGTGGCCAGGAAACTTCCGGATAGGCAGACAAGCAGTAAAAAAGGATACCATGGGGCAAGAAAAAGATCCGCCACCAAGGCACTGGCGATACCCAACACAAGCAAAATTCCAACAAGGATTCTTTTTTTCATGGTGTGATAAAACCATGAATAAAAGTTGTGGAATCAGTGGTATGGGATGATGAGGGGATCAAGTTTTCAAGCCCCCAAACCGCCTTTCCCGTCTTGCGTAATCGCCTAATGCTTCATTTAATGTTGAGATGTCGAAATCCGGCCAAGTTTTGTCAGTGACCCAAATTTCAGCATAAGATATCTGCCAAAGCAGAAAATTGCTTATTCGCATCTCACCAGCAGTACGAATGAGAAGGTCAGGGTCAGGCATTCCACTGGTGTTTAAAGATGATGAAATCACAGATTCGTTTATGTTGCTTATGGAAAGGTTTCCATCCTTGACAAGGGTCGCGATTTTTTGCACGGCATCAACAATCTCCTGCCTGCCTCCATAATTGATCGCAAGGCACAATCCCATGCCTGTGTTGTTCGAACATTGCCTTATGGTTTCATCAATTTCATTTTGCACCGAACCAGGGAGCATGTCTTTTCTGCCGATGGTGCTGAACCGGATGTTTTTTTCGAAAAGCAGGGGTCTTTCCTTGATCAGGTAACTTTCAAGAAGTTGCATGAGGAAATCAAGTTCAGGCTGAGGTCTTTTCCAGTTCTCACTGCTGAAACAATAAAGCGTGAGCTGATGGATCCCTATGCGGGAACATTCCTCAACAATCGTGCGGACAGTCTGCATGCCCTGGGCATGCCCCTCAACCCGGGGTAATCCTTTTTGTTTGGCCCATCTGCCATTGCCATCCATGATGATCGCAATATGCGCAGGAAGCGTGGGAGAGGTCATCCCATCAAGGGATGATTCAGATTTTGAAAATTCCCTTACAGTTTGCGACTTAGGCAAAGATGTCACTCCCGCAATAACAGATTAAACCCGGCCAGTGAAAATCGTCTGAGATCTATCAGGGCCTACTGATATAAGCTTAACAGGAAGTTCAAGGATTTCACCGATTCTATCGGCATATTTTCTGGCAGAAGCGGGAAGGTCCGTGATTTTGGTTACCGTGGTCAGTTGTTCATCCCATCCGGGAAGAGTCTCATAAACAGGTTTGCAACGATCAAGCTCCCTTGAATCGGTGGGGAAATGAGTGATTCTATTGCCATCAAGTTCGTATGCCGTGGCGATTTTCAATTCTGATAAACCAGAAAGGACATCCAATAGCATGACACAAATCTCATCCACGCCATTGATCATTGCGGAATGCCTTGCCGCGACGGCATCGAACCAGCCACATCGCCTTGGCCTGCCGGTAACGGTGCCGTATTCCCTGCCGATTTTTCGAATGCGTTCCCCGATTCCATCGGGGCCGTCATCAAGCTCGGTGGGGAAGGGGCCCTTGCCAACCCTGGTTGTGTAAGCTTTGAGAATCCCTATCACCTTGGTCACATATCTTGAAGGTAAACCGGAACCGGAACCGATGCCTGCGGTAATACTGTTGGAACTTGTAACAAAGGGAAAACTGCCATGATCGACATCAAGAAGGCTGCCTTGTGCACCTTCGAATAAAATGTTCTTTCCGGCTTTGAATTCCTGGTGAAGCAAAGTGACAGTGTTTGCAAGGTGTGGTTTCAAAAACTGACCATGCTCGTGAAACTCATCAGCAAGCTTTTCAGGATCGAATTGAACCGCTTCAGGATTGAACCCCCGGAGCAGTTTGTTTTTAAATTCGACCACGGAATCTAGGCGTTGCTTTAAATGGGTATGTTGATGAAGTTCCCCCGTCCTGATTGCGTGAACTCTTCCAACTTTGTCCTGGTAACAGGGGCCGATTCCTCTTCCCGTGGTTCCAATTCCCTGTCCTTGCTTGGACTCTGTGATTTTTTCCTGCTCGACATGATAAGGAAATATGACATGGGCTCGATCGCTTATGACCAATCGTTTACCAATATCGATGTCATTTTTAAGAAGTTGAGAGAGTTCCTCCCGAAGTCGGGTTGGATTGATAACCACGCCGTTGCCAATGATTGAAATCACATTAGGGCGGATGACCCCGGTGGGAAGGATTGAAAGCTTGAAGGTTTTATTGCCTGTCATCACGGTATGGCCCGCGTTTGGCCCGCCGTTGTAACGAACCACGATTTCGTGATGATCGGTAAGAACATCAACCACTTTGCCTTTGGCCTCATCACCCCATTGGAGACCGACAACACAGGTGCAAGGCATACAAATCCACCATATCTTAAAAAGGTAAAGGGAAGATCCCATGAATAACAAGAAAAAAGCCCAAGACGCCTGTCCCGGGCAATAGCACCCCAATCTAGGGTATCCGACATCAATTCTTATTTAGAAACTATGGTGAAGTCAAGTATATAGTTATGATAGATTAGATGAACTTTCGTAGCACCAAGCACAGAATGCCAAAGTATCTTTAATCAAGGAGATGAAAAATGTGCATTCCCGGAAAATTCAAAGTCGTATTGCTAGTGTTTGGGGTAATTGCGATCGGAATGTCTGGCACGGTTTGCCTGGGTTTTCAGGATGAGCCTGTGTTTCAGGGCAAAAAGTTTTCCGAATGGGAGGCTCTTTTAAAAGTCGCCCCAGGTTTTGAAAAGCTGCCGGATATTGAGAAAGAAAAGTCTACGAGATCCAGAAGGGCTGGATTGATAGCCATGGAGTTGATGGCGAACTCTCTGGATAAGCGGATTTTACCTGCCATGGTCTTGGTGCTAAAGACGGATCCGGATGAAAAAATTCGTGAAACTGCCGCTTTGTCGATGACCCGGGTGGCTTTGAAGATGGCAGAAAAAACAAAGTCAGCCGAGGCAAGGCAGTACACAACGGAAGTGCTGAAGGAAGCCTTGGAAAAAGATAAATCAACGAAAGTCCGTGAGACCGCCGCTTCATCCTTGGGTAAATTGGTTCCAGAGTCCGCAACCGCTGTTCCCGCATTGATCATGGCCATGAGGCAAAAAGACACAGGCTTAAGGGTTGCCGCTGTTGATGCGCTTCGAAGATTGGGGCCAGATGCCCGGGATGCAGCGCCTGATTTCCGTGCTTTGGCCTCGGATAACACCTCAGACATTATCTCAAGGTCGTTTGCATTCCTTGCCTTGGGTAATTTAAAAGATGTGGCATCAATCCCGGCACTTTTACTGGTGGTGCAGGATGAAAAAATGCCATTGGAGTTGCGACTTCCCGCAACCAATGCAATTTCAATGATGGGTGGTGAGGCTGGATGCGAGATATCAGAAAAACTGGGGATGTTGTTGGTTCATGAAAACACACCCAGGGACTTGAAGATAGCCTTGGTGGTTGCGCTTGATAATCAGGAAGGTTTTGCACATCCCGCATGGAAATCAATGATTGCGGCTTTGAAAGATCGCGACGCCTCGGTCAGGTCGATAACCTTGCATTGCCTGGGAAATATTGGAACCAAATTACAAAAGGATTTTAAAGCTGCCCAGGCCGCGGTGCTTCTCGCGGTAAATGATTCCTCATTGGAAGTGAGACTGGCTGCAATTGAAACATTAGGACGATGGGGCCCTGAATTATCAGATGATGAAGTTGTCAAGAAAATCGAAGCCTTGACCAAAGATACTTCAAAAGAAATGCGGGAGACCGCGGGGGTCGTGTTAAAAAAACTCAAAGGAAATTCTTCAAATTAAGCTTTGAAAACAAGATGATGGGATCCTTTGGCAAGAACTTCCCCCACCTCAACGGCACAAATCGCGCCTTTGTTCAACGCCTCCTCGATAAACTTAGGAGCTTCACCGGCGGGGAGGCTTATCAGAAGACCCCCGGAAGTTTGGGCATCAAATGCAAGTTCCATGGAAAACTTGTCCGGGTTTCCTTCAATACGAAGATGGGGGCTCACATATTCGCGGTTGGATTTGCTTGCCCGGGTGAAATAGCGCTTTGAGATCAAATCTTCAACTCCCTCAAACCGTGGAAGTTTTGGTAAATCAATAACCAAGGTCGTGTTGCTTCCCAATGCCATTTCCAACGCATGGCCGGCAAAGCCATACCCAGTGACATCGGTCAACCCGTGAGGGGTTAATTTTTGAAAGGCATCCGCACCCACTTTGTTCAGTTGAACCATGCTTGCACACGCGGCTCTGAAAAGATTTTCCGGGCACGCATTTGCCTTGTGAGCGGTGGTGATAAATCCAGTGCCCAATGGTTTTGTAAGAACAAGTTTATCCCCGGGTTTCGCACCGGCATTTGTAAGGACTTTGTCCGGGTGCACAATCCCGGTAACAGAGAGGCCAAATTTGATCTCCTTGTCACGAATTGTATGGCCGCCCACTATCACGGTACCCGAGGCATTGCACCTCTCGGCGCCACCTTCCAGGATTTTTCCCAGCCATGTCAACTGCGGATCCTCGTCATCGGGATATGCCACAAGGTTCATGGCTGTTTTTGGTATGCCGCCCATGGCATAGACATCTGAAAGAGAATTGGCAGCTGCAATTTGGCCGTATAAGTACGGATCATCAACCACCGGAGGAAAAAAATCCACGGTTTGAACCAGGGCGATTTCATTTGTCAGCTTGAATACGCCCGCGTCATCGTGTGTTTCTGTTCCAACGAGAAGGTTTGGATCTTTGGATCGGGGCACATTTTGCAGAACCTGCGAAATCCCCCCCGGCGAAAGTTTTCCCGCTCAGCCAGCACAAGAAGCGTAGTCGGTCAGTCTTTTCTTACGGCCAAAAAAATTAAACATTCCTCTCCTTTACTTGGTCCCACCCAGGATTGTCTCCAACTCTTTCAACATTTGATCTTCGTTGGGGAATTTTCCCTCTGCAAGTTTTGAATAAACCAGCTTTCCATTCGCGGTCAATTCAAAACAGCCCCCGCTTGAGGGAATCAATCGCATTTCAAAAATCTGCATTTTAAAATGCGCCAATAATTTTGCTGTCAAACTGACAGCTTGAGGCTCATAGTTTCATTTGGAGCAATAGCGTAATTCAACTTTCATGATTTTACCTTCTTTCGAATATGGTCATTTGGTCTAATCAGTATGTTAGGCTTAGATTGTTTCACATGCAACTTTATGTTCAAAAGGGTTGGAGCTGATGCCTGATTTTCCAAACACTGTGATTATTCGAAGCATCAAGGAAAATCCCAAAAAATGCTCTGTGATGCCGTTAAAAGGTAAGCCGGGTATCACCCTGGTCAATTACCCGGTTGAAAAAGCCATGATTTTGCCCAATTATATTCGACTCTCCGCGGAAGGACCCCCCCTCTCAAGCGCAGATAGTGATAAAGGAATATTGCTTTTGGATGGCAGTTGGCGAACTGCTGGAAATATGGAAAAAGATTTTGCCTCGATTCCACCCAGATCATTAAGCAATTATAAAACAGCTTATCCAAGGGTCTCCAAGCTCGGAACTGACCCAGAAAATGGCCTTGCTTCGATCGAGGCCCTGTATGTTGCCTATGTTATTTTGGGCAGAGACCCACAGGGGCTTTTGGATAATTATCATTGGAAAAAAGAGTTTTTGGAACTCAACACATTACCCGGTTCATAAACTTCTTTATTTCTTTTGACCCTCATCCAAGAACTCTGCCAACGCGGTGGCCAATGCGGTTGATGAAGATGGTTGCATTTTAAGACGCATTACCAAGCCTTTGAAAGAGTCCTCAGCGATTTTCATCAATCTTGGTTCCTGATTATATCTTGAGAGTTTGACAAGGTTACTTAATGCAACACTATTGGCCGAAGGTTGCGCACCATCGTATTGGTCGATTGAGCGCGCGAAAAGTTTTTCATGATCTTCCGAGGTTTGGAAGAAGGGACCCGTACCTTGCTTACCGTGGTGCTTAATCATGTTTTCATTCAACTTTATGGCTTGTGCCAAGCGTTTTTTATCTCCGTTGGTCTCGTAAAGGGTGATAAGTCCATGACAAAGATAGGCGTAATCGTCGAGGTAGGCGAGAATCCTGGCTTGTGCCTTTTCTCCGGGTATGGCTCCAAAACTTCGCAATAATCTGCCATCCGTTTGCTGGAGATTGGCTAGTACGAAATCAGCAGCTTTTTCGGCTGCCTTAAGATACGAGGGTTCACCAAGGGCCTTGGATGCCATCGCAAGGCCAGCAATCATCTGGCCATTCCAGCCAGTCAAAATTTTAGTATCCAAAAATGGCCTTACCCGGTTACTTCTAATAAGGAGGAGTTTTTTTCGGGAGGCGCCAAGGGAAGCCTCGATTTTTTCGAGAGGGGATTTTTGGGATAGTGCGAATTTATCCGGTGCCATTGATCGCCTCAAAATGAAGAATTTCTCCTCAAAATTTGGCTCGGAACCATATGCGGTTTTGAAAAGTTCCAATCCCTGCTTGTCGTTGATCACTTGCGATAACTCTTTTTCAGTCCAAACATAGAATTTTCCCTCCTCGCCCTCGCTGTCCGCATCAAGGGCTGAATAAAATCCACCTTCGGGAGATGTCATCTCACGCAGTATGAATTCGCAGGTTGATTTTAAAGCGGTTTCATAAAGCGGGTTTTTATTCAGGCTGATGGCTCGTGAGTATATCTCGCAGAGTTGGGCATTGTCGTATAGCATTTTTTCAAAGTGGGGAATGGTCCATGAGCGCTCGACCGTGTAACGATGAAAACCGCCCCCGAGGTGATCAAAAATTCCACCCAAGGCCATTTGGTCAAGTGTCAGGGTTAAAATCGACTTTATATTTCCTGTTTGATCCTTGTCTTGTTCCCGCTGTAAAAGTTTTAGGTAGCAGGGGGTGGGGAATTTAGGTCCTTGAAAATTCCTGGCTTGCGAGCCGAACCCGCCAAATTTTGGATCAAATCCCTCCTGCACAGCCTCAACCGATGCGTTCACCAGCGACCTTTCAAGTGGTATCAATGCCAGTCCAACTGTTTCCCCAAGAAGGACCCTGCGGGTGGCAGTTGCTAATTTTTCGGCCTGGTCCTCCACATTTTTCTGCTCGGTTTTGTAAACATTCATGATCCCTTCAAGTACCGTCTTGAATCCCCTCATACTCTGGCCTTGGACATCCTTGTCAAAAGGGGGCCAGTAGGTGCCTCCAAAAAAAGGTTTTCCGTCTGGTAGAAGAAACATTGATAAAGGCCATCCACCTCTTTGCCCAAGCACATTCAAGGATGTTAGGTACGCATGGTCGATGTCCGGTCTTTCCTCCCTGTCCACCTTGATGCAAACGAAATTTTTATTGAGAATTGCGGCAATTTCAGCGTTGGAAAAAGATTCTTTTTCCATGACATGGCACCAGTGGCATGCACTGTAACCGATGGAAAGAAAGACCAGTTTTTTTTCCGTCTTGGCTTTCTTAAAAGCCTCTTCACCCCATGGATACCAGTCCACGGGGTTGTGGGAGTGCTGTCTAAGATAGGGACTGATTTCTTTCGAAAGACGGTTTTGTTTGCCTTTTTCCTCGGCAACTGCCGGGTGAACAATGAGGATAAAAGCCAGAAGATAACTGGCGTTTTGAAAATTCATAATGTTTCCAATTAGGATTAGGGAAGTTTTAGCGTTGCCATGGCTGGTGCCAGGCAGGATTTCTTTGAACATGCCTGGTATTTAACCACGACTTCGGGTTGGGATTTTTCGTTTTTTGGAACCATAACGCGGAATTTAATCTTAACCGTTCCCTCATAAGTTGCGTAATCACCCACAACAGCATCTTTTACAAGTTTTCCATCTGGGTAATCCACTTTTATTGGAATCGATTTTCCTTCAACTTTAACACTCACGCTTGTTTGCACAGATGACAGGTCAGGATTGACAACGGGGTTCGCGTAGATGTGATAACCTGGTTCCACGGAAAGTGTAACCAAGACAGTTTTTTCATCCGCAGTGGAGGAGGGGTCTTTTGAAATTTCCAATTTCACCACCTTGGAACTATCTGATCCCTGTGCATAGGTCGCACCGGCAAGAATGGCGGAAGCCAGGAAAGTTGCCAGTAAAAACATTGTTGATTTCATTGCTAGTTTCCTTCATGGAAAAAGATGTTCAAACACCTAGTATTAATTTATCATTATTTATGTAATTTAGACAAATCCAAATGAAACAATTGGCTTATTGCCTAGGGGTCAGCATGCGATTTTTTTCGACATTCATCATTGTTGCAGGCTTTTCCAGCCTTGTGATTGCCCAGGACCCTGTGAAAAAGCCCGAGGCCACCAAGGAACTAGCCACGAGTCTTTGGCAGAAATTAAATGCCGGGCCCAATTCTATTTTTGAATCAAATAAAGTCATTTTGGTGGTCCCAAAAACCGCGGAGGCTAAAGCCAAAGAAATAGCGTCTAATTTGGAAAAACACTACGACACCGCAGCCAAAAGTGTTGGTTACAAGGAAGACAATGCCCCATGGAATGGAAAGTTGCTGGTTTTTGTCCTGCCGGAAAGAGAACAATTTATTGCTTTTGTTCGCAGGGTTGAAAAACGATCCCCCGCCACAGATGATCATGGTTCGTTTGGTTACCTCGATGGCGTGCCGCTAATGGCGGTTGGCCCTACAAAATCAAAGGATTTCACAAGTGCGGAATCACAGGCTTACAAGGAAACGGGTGGAGCATTGCTTCGTTCAAAGGCAGGTGAGAAAACCCCGTTGCCTGATTGGGTGGTGGATGGATTTGGCCGTGCAGTTCAATGGAGGACTTTGGGGTCTAATAATCGCATGGTGCAAAATGACCGTAGAAAAGTGCAAATTATTGCCCGCAAGGTATCATCGGTTAATGAAATCTGGAGTGGTTCTGATGCGGAGTCTGCCCCATTGCTTCAGGCAAGTGTTATGGAATTCATCGCATTTGGGCCACAGTCATCCAAATTACCAGAATTTTTGAAAGGGTTTGTCCCTGATGAAAATGGCGATTCCAAGTCAGCGGAGCAGGCTTTGGATTCTTCAGGTTTTTCCGCAAAGAACATAGTTGGTGCCTGGAAGCTTTGGCTTATCAACTCGAAATAAATGACTACTTAAAATCAAATTGAGAGAATCTCTTTGAGGGCAGAGATAATCTGGTCGATGTCACTCTCCGTGTTGAAAGCCCCGGGGCTTATCCGCACTGCCCCATCGGGAAATGTATTGATTGATTTATGGATGTAAGGCGAGCAATGTAATCCCGGTCTGACGGCGATATTAAATGCCTCATCGAGAATACTTCCTATTTCCGGGGCAGCAAGGGCGTCAGATTTAAATGAAACAGTTGATACGGTACGGGTAAGGTCATCACTTCCAAAGATTGTGACCCCCGGGATTTCTTTCAAGCTATTTCTAAGCTTTGCAACCAGTTTGCTTTCCTTTTGATGAAGATTCGAAATTCCTTCATGTTCAACCCATGCGATTCCAGCAGCAAGGCCTGCGATTCCCAAAACATTCGGAGTGCCCCCCTCAAGGTGGTAAGGCATTTCCTTGGGTTGGGTTTCGGTTGAAGAATCCCCACCGGTTCCACCTTCTCTCCAGCATCGAAGATTAACCCGTTCACCCGTGTAAAGAAAACCCGTGCCTGTGGGGCCAAAAAGGCATTTGTGTCCGGGACATGCCAGGAGGTCGATTTTTTGGGAGTGAATATCGATCGGAACAACCCCTGCAGTTTGGGCGCCATCCACCAGAAAAATGATGTCACTTTGCCTGCAAATCCCACCAACCTCGGCAATTGGTTGTACTGTTCCCAAAACATTACTTGCATGGGTAAGCGCTACGAGCCGGGTTTTGGGGCCAATGGCATCCTTGATTTGTTGGGGATCAATGAACCCATGTGAATTCGCATGAATTCTGGAAAGTGAAATTTTTCCCGCAAGTTCCATGATACGCAGGGGCCTACTGACACTATTATGTTCCAGGTCAGTGGTGATAACATGATCGCCCTCATTCAACAGGCCCTTGAATGCCATGTTAAGAGCATCCGTGCAATTCAAAGTGAAAACAAAGCGTTCGGGGGAAGATCCTTTGAATAATTGATTCAGGCGATGTCTACAGTCGTCCAAGGCTCTTTCAGCGGCAAGTGCCATCTTATGACCTGCACGGCCAGGATTAGCCAAGTCTTCTCGAGCAAAGCGATCCATTGCCTTGTAAACTGCTTCGGGTTTGGGAAAACTAGTGGCGGCATTATCGAGATATATCATTTGAAGCTCGTTGGCGGGTAATCTAGTGTCCTATGTAACGGGCGTATAGCGTTTTCGCCCTGTCAACATCGCTCGTACCTTTAATGATAGCCCTGCCATCGGGGAAAACAGTGAACTCGCAGTCTTCGGCATTGAATTTAAGCATGAATTTATTGAAGCTTACCTCACCCAAGGTTTTAAGTTGGGCTGCCATATCCTCGAATTTGAGCTTGTTCGGGGTACGGTTTGAAACTTGAACTGCGTTTCTTCCGCACAAACTTGTGGTTTGTGAACCAAAATCACCATCGATCCATTCAAATTTACGATGTTTGCAGCAGGGGCAATCCACTTTCCCATGCAAGGGAGCGATTTTTACCCTGCGATAAGTGTTTTCCCAAACATCAATTTGAACCAGTTCCTTGTTGATAGCCTCCACTTTGCCTGAAAGAATCTTGATGGCTTCGGTGGCTTGCATGCTAGCGATGATATTAACAACTGGCCCAAGAACTCCAGCGGTTTCGCAAGTATCAGCCGAGCCAGGGGAGGGCGCGGCCTCAAAAACACAGCGAAGGCATGGTGTTTTATTGGGAATGATGGTCATGGTCATGCCATTGCTTCCAATAACTCCACCATAAACCCAGGGTTTGTTATACTTGATGGAGATATCATTGATGAGATAACGGATCTCGAAGTTGTCGGTGCCGTCAAGGATTAGGTCCGCATCCTCGCAAAGGGTTTCAATATTGGTCCTATCAATATCAGTCACAACAGATTCAACTTTGATGGCCGAATTTATGGCTTTGAGCTTTCGAGCAGCGGCTTCCGCCTTGGGGAGGTTTTCGATCACATCGGTTTCATCGAAAAGCACCTGCCTTTGAAGATTACTTGGCTCGATGAAATCCCTGTCAACAACCCGGATTGAACCAACACCTGCACGGGCGAGATTATTTGCCAGCACGGTGCCAAGCGCGCCACAACCACACAAGGTTACCTTGGATGCCATGAGCTTACGCTGGCCTTCCTCGCCAACACCATGGAAACGAATCTGCCTGCTGTATCGATCAATGGACTTGAAGTCGATCATTCGCCATCTCCCACACCCATGTCATCGAGGAAAGTATCAAGAACCTCGACGGTGCCTTCGCCCCATTTTTCCTCGCGTGCGAAAGCTGCAAGAACAGCGAGATCTTCCTTAAGCCTTGCAACTTCCTTGGAACTAAGGCGCTGAAGGTAGGTTGCCACCTGGTCCAAGATGGCGGCGCCAGCATCCTGGTTGCATACCTTGTTGTCGGAACCTGCTATGAAAACCACAAAGTGAAGAATGCTAAGAAGCAGGGGATTGGCCCCGACTTGATCCGGGATCTCGGGGAAAATCGCGGTACCTTCGGGCACTTCAATATTGTTGTCATCATCCATGTCATCGATATCTGCCATTTCAACCTCCTGCTACTGCCGGGATAATTGCCACTTCGTCGCCATCTTTAACAGGAGTGGCAAGATTTTCGAGGTAACGCATATCTTCGTCATTGATAAAAATATTAACAAATCTACGCAATTGGCCATTGTCGAAGAGTCTTTGATCCATTGCAGGGTGAAGCTTGCAAAGTTCAGCAAGGGCCTCGCCAACAGTTTTTGCATTCACCTCCACGGATGCCAGATTTCCCGCATGAGGCCTGAGTGGGGTTGGAATTTGAATTTTTACTGCCATAAATACCATCCTGCGCTAAAGTTCACACGAATTTGGAAACAAAGATGAATTACTAGGCAAGAACAGGTTCTTGGGTGTTTTCCATGGTGGCCTCGAATTCATCAAGCGAGGTGCCTATGGTGACTGGTTCGCCCAGTTGTGTTGCGAGGGAATCCTGGGTTTTAAGCCCGTTACCCGTGATAAGAAGAACGATTTCCTCATTTTTTGGAATGCGCCCTTGCTCGATTAATTTTCTGGCGGTTGCGACAGTGACGCCCCCGGCGGTCTCAGCGAAAACCCCTTCGGTTTTCGCAAGCAGTAGCATGCCGTCCCTGATTTCATCATCAGTCACATCTTCGGCCCAACCACCACTTTCACGAATTAACTTTGCCGCGAAGAATCCATCAGCAGGGTCACCGATTGCCAGTGATTTGCAAATGGTGTTTGGTTTGCGGACAGGGCGGTGGGATTCCCAGCCATTCTTGACCGCGCCACTGATCGGGTTGCAACCTGTGGCCTGCGCCCCGTAAAATTTGGTGCTGGGTTCCTGTTTAAGCAGGCCGATCTTGTAAAACTCTTGAAAGGCTTTGCTGACTTTGCCCACAAGCGCACCACCTGCCATTGGGCTTACAACATGCTGGGGGGTTCTCCAGCCAAGTTGCTCGGCGATTTCAAAACCCATGGACTTTGAGCCTTCAGCGTAAAAAGGCCTGAGGTTGATGTTTACAAATCCCCATCCAAATTTGAATGCAACCTGCGTGCAAAGCCTGTTCACTTCGTCATAGGTGCCTCGCACTTTCACAACTTTGGCCCCATATACTGAAGTTCCCATGATCTTTGCTTTTTCAAGGTCGGAGGGAATAAAGATGTAGCTTTGCATCCCAGCGGCGGCGGCATTCGCTGCAACACTGTTGGCAAGATTTCCGGTGGAGGCACACCCCACGGTTTGAAGACCGAATTCCCGGGCTTTGCTTAATGCCACCGCGACCACGCGGTCTTTGAATGATAAGGTCGGGAAGTTCACAGCGTCATTTTTTATCCAAAGCTTTTTGACACCTATTTCCTTTGCAAGGCGCTCTGCGTTGATCAAAGGCGTACCACCCACATGCAGTCCCACGGTTGGTTCAGAATCTACTGGCAGCAGTTCCTGGTAGCGCCACATGTTGAAAGTGCGGGCTTCAAGTTTTTCCTTGGTGAGTACCCCCTTGAGGGCATCGTAATCGTAGTCAATTTCCAATGGACCGAAGTCATCCTGACAGAAATTAACAGGGGTAACAGGATATAATTTTCCACACAGGCGGCATTTCATGCCTTTAACAAAAGTGGAAGACACTTGTCTTTTCTCCAAATTTAAAAAACAAACACTGCTTTTTGGCAGTCTTTTCCAGAGGAGGATGTTTAGGCTTGGAGATTAAAAGGGGCGTAAAATACGTCTCTTCTTATCTCTCCCGGCTAACCCGGGTAGGAGGTAGCACCAGCATCGTTGCGATTAATCGCTTCGACCGGTTGCTGTGGCTTCATCGGGCCTAATCCCTCTGCCACTCTGGATAAGAAACTCACCAAATTGTTCTAGTAATATATTCTGCCCGATCGCATTCAGCAATTGCTAAACTGAGAAAATATCAAAAAGCTTTGAATTCTTTGGTGCCTTGGGTCGCTAAAATGTGAAATCACGGTATTATTTAACATTTTGAAACAAAACCGCATTCACTTCTAGTCCTCCGAGTCAACCCAATCAGGAAGTGGTGGAGGTGTCATCAGGTCTAATTCAAGCAATACGGTCATTGCGGAATCCGGTCTTTTATCCTTGGATTTATTCATCATCCGTTCAACCAGTTCCACAAACCAATCGGATAGATCTGTTCGGAAATTGGTTATCGGTTCAGATTTTTCCTTGCTGCGTTGAGCCTTGATCTTCTCTTTCTTTTCCAAACCGGGAAAGGGCAGTTTTCCAGTTAACGCATGATAAAAAGTGCAACCAAGTCCATAAAGGTCGGCACGGCCATCAATTTCAATTGAATTGTAAGATTGTTCCGGGGCTATGTAATCCATGGTTCCAACAATATACCCTTTGCCGCCGATAATCCTTAGATCCTCATCTTTTTCCCCTTCAACAAATGCAAGCCCGAAATCGAACAGCTTGGCTTGATTTTCAGGCGTGACCATTATGTTGGATGGTTTGATATCCCTGTGGATGACGCCGTGCTCATGACAGTGTGCCATGGCCATCAGGGTGTGGCGCATTAATTTGATTGCCAATTCCTGGGAAATCGGACCGGTTTCATCAATGATCTTCTGCAGGGACTTACCCTGGATAAACTCGATCAACATGTAATGAAGGCCTGCAAATTCCTCAAGGCTGAAGACTTTGATCACATTGTCATGATTGAGCTTTTGTGCGATGTGAAATTCTCTTTTAAAACGGGCGATAAGTCTGTCTTGCCTTTCCGTTTTGAGGTTTCTCAAGACTTTCATACTGACAAAATTTTGAAGGTCTGTGTTTTTTCGGGCGAGATAAACGGTGCTCATTCCACCTCTGCCAAGCACGGAAAGGACCTGGTAATCTTTCATCACCAATCCGCGGGATTTGCCCTTAAGGATCCTGTCTGCTTGAAACCTGGTGATTTTCCCTGACTTAATAAGGTATTCTGCAATCAGCCCGGGCTCGCTTCTTATGGTTTTGTCTAGGTTGTTATAGAGAACAACAACCTCCACCTTGTCCATCAATTTGCTGCGCATGAGAGACATCAGGAAATCCCCGACATTCACTTCGGGGTTTGACTTTTCAGGATCTGGGAAACTCATACTTTTAAACCACCTTGGAATTGATGGTTGTCAATTAAACTTCTTTTCCGCGAATCTGGGCTTTAAGCACATGTTTCAACCTGTCTTCTATTTTTTTGTGCAGTTTGTCAACTTCCTTGTCATTGAGGGTGCGATCATCCGCCTGGTAGTTCAGTGCGTATGCAAGACTTTTTGTTCCAGCAGGTATTCGATCACCCTGGTAAATGTCAAATAGTCTTGCAAGCTTGAGGATGTTGCCACCGGCCGCTTGTATCTCATTGGTCACGGTCTGACAGGTGATGGATTGATCCACCACCACGGCGATATCTCTCAGGGCTGCAGGGAACCTTGAAACCGGCTTTGATAAATATCTAGCAGGCAGCCCGGATGCCAACGCATGGATGTCAAATTCCCCCGCGATTAATTCAAAGTTCCCAAGCCCCAGCGTGGTTGCAAGTTTTGGGTGAAGCACTCCAAAGATACCCGCAAGTTTTTCATTGATCATTAAAGCTGCAGACTTCCCTGGATGCAATGCGGGATGGATGGCAGGTTTGAAAGAAATTTTTTCAAGGTGCATCCCGGAAACCAAGCCCTCCACGATACCCTTGAAATCATAAAAGTTCAAATGTGCCCCACCTGAGTTATCTTCAGTCCAAGAAGCCTTGTTTCTGGGCCCGCATAGGGCGATTGCAAGTTTGTATGGTTCCTTGGGTAATTTTTGGTTGTTTACTTTTTGATAAACTTTACCCACCTCAAAAAGCTTGATGGTTTCCGTGTGTTTCAAGTTTGCCTGCGCAAGTGAAATCATGCTTGCAAGTAAACTTTGGCGCATTACTGTGCGTTCACTACTTATAGGGTTCATCAATTCAACATACGCGGGCTTTGGTGATTCCAAAAAAGGTGATTCCACTTCGGGCGATGTCAGTGAGTACGATATTGTCTCCTGCAACCCAAGGTGCACCAAGGTGTCCTTTAATTTTCTTTCAAAATCAAGTTCTGGATCGATTAAAACCGGAGGTAATTCCTCGGCAAGACTTGTTTCTGGAAACTTGTCGTAGCCGTACAATCGAGCAATGTCCTCAAGCAGATCCGCAACGCCAACCTGTATGTCGAGCCTGTGAGTCGGCGCGGTGACCCGCAGAAGGTCCTTGCCTGACTGTTCAACCTGAAATTCAAGTGAAGTGAGTAGCTTTGTGCATTCTGCAATCGGAATATCGATTCCCAGAATTCTCCGGGCTTCTGATAATGAGAAATCAATGACTTGCGGTGCTTTGGGCGCGGGATAGCAATCTATCAAGCCCTCCAATGGGATTCCGCCTGCAAAATCCTGCATAAGTTGCAGGGCCCGATTGGCTCCCTCCGAAACCAAGGCGGGGTGGATGCCTTTGCTGAATCGGGTTGCAGCCTCACTTGGAAGTCCAAGGCTTTTCATTGCTTTTCGAATCGCAAGAAAATCAAAGTTGGCGCTTTCAAGCAAAACACGCGATGTTTTATCGGTTACCTCTGTGTCGTATCCGCCCATCAATCCTGCGATTGCAATTGCACCCACGGAGTCGGCAATCACCAGTGTTTCCGTGGATAATTCCCGATCAACCCCATCCAGGGTCTTTATTTTCTCCCCTTTGGTTGCAAAACGGACGATGATCTCAGGAACTTTGCCACCAACCCTGTTGCAAAGAATGTCGTAGTCAAATGCATGCAATGGCTGGCCTTGTTCAAGCATCACATAGTTGGTGATATCGACTATATTGTTGATTGGTCTCATACCCGCCTGTTGTAACCTGCGTTTTAAAAAAGCAGGGGAAGAGGCCACCTTGATGTTTTCAATAATTGACGCGGTGTATCGTGGGCAGGCTGCGGCATCGTTGATGCTAACCTTGACTTTACCTAGGATTGGGGATCCCGTTTTCTTTAATTTGTGCGAGTAGGATTTTAATTTCCCACCGGTCATTGCTGCAACTTCCCTCGCCACTCCTACCATTGAGAGACAACGGGCTTTATTGGGTAAAATGTCGATTTCAATGATCGAATCACCAAAATAATCAACCAGGGCAGTGCCCACCGGGGCATCTTCTTCAAGAATGATAATACCATCGTGATCATCTGAGATACCAAGTTCAAAGCCCGAGCAGACCATGGCATCGCTTGCAACCCCCCTGATTTTTCCAGGCTTTAGTTCCTTCAATACTTTGGGGGTTGCATGGCCATCAAAAAGCACCGATCCTGAAAGTGCAAGCACAACCTTCTGACCTGAATCGCCCACGCTGAGATTTGGGGCCCCGGTTACCATGGTGATGGATTTACCCGGACCGTAATCAACTGTGGGAAGTTTCAATCTATCCGCATCCGGATGCTTGTCGACCTTGGTGACCAGCCCGATGATTATTTTGTCTTTGTCCCATACGGGGTAGGGTTCCTCGTTGCCAAGTCGTAAACCCTCGGGGGCCTCGGTGCCCCAGTGCTTGATGCCGGAAACTTCAAGGCCTGCAAGGGCAAGCCTGTTGACCAATGCCTCCAGGGAAAGGTCGAAATCCACATAATCCTTGAGCCAGCGAATCGGAACCTTCATGATTCAAAACCCGGGTAGTGTATTTGTAAGTTGAATACCAAAACAAACGATACAAGATCAGAACTGGGACAAAAATCGCAGGTCATTGCCCCAGAATTCCCTGATGTCCTCGATGGCATGGCGAAGCATTGCGATTCTTTCCGGGCCCATGCCAAAAGCGAAACCAGAAAACTTGGCAGGGTCATAGCCGCCATTTTTCATCACTTCAGGATGAACCATTCCAGCCCCCATGATTTCAAGCCAGCCGGATTTTTTGCATAGTGTGCATCCCTTGCCGCCACAAACTATGCAATCCATGTCCACTTCGATACTTGGTTCCGTAAATGGGAAATAGCTGGAGCGGATTCGAACCTTGCGTGAATCCCCAAACATTTTTCGAGTGAACGCTGTTATGGTTCCCTTTAGGTCTGTCATCGAAACCTTGGTGCCCACAACCAAGCCTTCCACCTGATGAAACATTATCTCGCTTCGTGTGGTGATTGCCTCGTATCTGTAGCACATACCCGGGAGAATCACCCTGATGGGTGCGGGGAAAAACTTGCGCATGACATGGATCTGGCCGGGCGATGTGTGGGTTCGGAGAATTAATCCCGGGTCGGTGGTATGGAATGTGTCCCACATATCGCGGGCGGGATGATGAGGTGGCATGTTTAAGAGCCCAAAATTGAACTCATCTTCCTCGATCTCACGCGATCGGAATACCTGAAATCCCATTTCGGCAAAACTTGATTGAATATCACGGAGAGTTTGGGTTGCTAAATGCAGCCTACCCGGGGAGGGGGGCATGCCAGGTAAACTGACATCGAGTTTCTCGGTTTCCAAGCTCTTAAGCATCGCTTGTTCAAGACAGCTTTTGAGCGAGGAATCGTATGCGGAGGAAAGGTTTTCTTTGACTATATTTGCTTGTTGGCCATACTCTTTGCGGGATTCAGGGGGAAGCTCGCTGACCTTTTTGAGGGCTGCGAGCATTTCGCCGCTTTTGCCAAAGTAACGTGAGTGCCAATTTCTTAAAGAAGACTCATCACCACAAGAAGCCAGTTCATCCAATGCACGCTTTTTGAGTGAATCCAATTCAGACATTGTTATGGCTTCAAGTTAAGAGGACAAATAAATCTTGTCTTATTTAAGTCCTTTGGGAAGATTCTTTTTGGCCAGTTCAACAATTTTGGTGAACGCTTCAGGATCATGAATCGCGATCTCAGAGAGAGATTTTCGATTCAAACTAACTTGTGCGTTGATCAACCCGGCAATCAACTGGCTGTATCGCATGCCGCGCATTCTGCAGGCAGCATTTACACGAATGATCCAAAGCCTGCGGAATTCTCGTTTACGCACTTTACGATCACGGTAAGCGTAAACCCCGGCTCGAATCAAAGTGACTCGGGACTGGCGCTGAAGGTTGTGCCTGCTGGCACGATAACCCTTGGTCAATTTTCTTAATCGCTTGCGGTCGCGAAGTACAGTTTTTCCGCTGCGTGCTCTTGTCATGGCTTACCAGGTCTCCAACGCTTTAATGTTTAGCGTTTTTATTGTAACAAACAGAAAATTAAGCTTTTCCACCCATTAGTCGAATATACTTCTTGGCCAACTTCCCAGTGTCAACAATAGTTCCACGAAGTTGCCTTTTTCTTTTGCTGGTTTTATGGCTGAGAAGGTGCTTTTTTCCAGCTTTGTGCCTTTTAAGCTTACCATTAGCCGTGACTCGAAACCGTTTCTTCGAGCCTTTGTGGGTTTTTAACTTGGGCATCTGAATTACCCTTCCGTGTCTTTAATGGAACCGAAGTTATTTAAAATCATCAAATTCATGCTTTCACGCACGAAAACACAAATCAAGCCAGTCAAATGGCGCAAAGTTATAAATTAACCGCCAATTGCTGGAAAAGATGATATAGGGAAATATGAGTCCGGGGGCAAATCAGAATCAGGAATTAATCTTTTTTTGGTGCAAGCATTGCCGTCATTTTCTTTCCCTCCATTGAGGGGGCTTTCTCAATTTTGGCAAAATCCTGCAGTTTTTCCAAGATTAAATCAATTATTCGTTTGCCTTCCTCAATATGCTGTAATTCTCTTCCCTTGAATATCACATTGACCTGAACTTTGTCTTTATGTTCCAAAAACTTGCGGGCCTGATTGATTTTTGTCTCAATGTCATGGTCCCCGGTCTTGGGTCTGACCCTTAGTTCTTTGATTTTCTGCTGATGGACCTTGGTTTTGTTGTTTTTAAGTGATTGTTGGTAGCGGAATTTGCCGTAATCAAGAATCTTGCAAACCGGGGGTCTTTCGTTTGGGTTGACCTCAACGAGGTCTAAATCGGCCTCTCTGGCCATTTCCAAAGCTTGAAAAGTTGGTATGACTCCAACAAATTCTCCATTTGCGCCAATAACACGAACTGGGGAGATGCGGATTTGTTCATTCATGCGGAGGCCCCTGTCTTGGGGGGCTGTTGAGGGGGGGTTCGGACGCTCGTTGATACTTGTTTCTCCAAAAATTCAGACTGAGTTGGCGACGCCGGCACGAAAACCAACAAAAATTACCTAAAACTCCGGTTTTGATCAAAACAATCTAGGTTGATTGTGATGATATTATAGTATTTACCATGGAAAATGGTGGATTGAAAAGAGAAAGATTCAATTTTTTCAGGGAATCGCCTCGACAAAATCGATTTCCGGCAGATGTTTTCGAATTTCCTCCTCTATACCAAACAAAACCGCCCTGATTGAGCTTGGGCAGGATCCGCATGTTCCCAATAAACGCACCTGTAATATTTTGCCATCCAACCCCGCGACTTCAATTCTGCCTCCATCCATCTGCAAAACTGGCTCCACATGTTCAGAGATGGCTTTTTTACACGCTTCCAAGAGGTTTTCGTGCTCCATTTGAATGATCTCCATTAATTCCGTTGGGAAAACTATTATGACGATTGTCCAGGTTTTTTATTCAGTCTCGAGTTTTTTTTCGGCAAGATTCATGGTCTGTGTCACATCCAATTTTAATTGTTCTGTCAATTCTTTTTTATCCGCAAAAGTTTTGATGGAACGAATCTTTTTAATGAAATGTATTTCAAGATTTTGGCCGTAAAGGTCTCCAGAAAAATTTATGAGGTGAGCTTCGAATTTTTTTGAAGATTCGGAAAATGTGGGGTTTGGTCCGATATTAACCGCGCAAGCATAGGTTTTAGCGTTAAGCCTGCAAAAGGCGGCATATACGCCATTTTCAGGTAATATTGTTTGGATATTTTCCAGATTGGCGGTTGGAAACCCGATGGTTCGGCCTCTTTGGGCCCCAGTTACCACTTTTCCGTCGATGGAGTAATACCGGCCAAGTAGTTTTCTGGCTTGATCCATGTCACCGGTATGAATGGCTTTACGGACCTTGCTGCTGGAGACAAGTTCGCCATCCATTTGATAGGGAAGGGCGGTTTTAAACTCGATATTTTTGTCATGACAGAGATTTTGCAAAAGCTGGATGTTTCCAATGCGATTTTTGCCAAAGTGGAAATCCGCACCCTCAACGATGCCACGGGCCCTGAATTTTTCAACGATGATTTTTTCAAAGAATTCTTTCGCTTCCAAGTCCAATAAACCATCTTCTGTTTTTAGTATTGCGACAAAGTCTATCCCGGCGGATTCCAAAAGTTTTTTCTTTTGGGGGGTGGTGCTTAAAAAATCCAATTTGATTTCAGGTTTTAATATCGAAAGTGGATGAGGGGAAAATGTTATTGCAACAACCGGAACTGGATTTTTAAATAGTGTTGATCCATGGTTTTTCATTTGAACGATCAGATTTTTGTGCCCTTCGTGAACACCATCAAAATTGCCAATCGAGATGATCCCGCCCCTTGCTTGGTCGGGGATTTCAAGGCTTTCATAGGATGGTGCTGACGGATTCAAAGACATCTGATTTACCATCAAAAT
>SYCV01000042.1 GCA_005786805.1 Planctomycetia bacterium
AAAGTTTCAACAAGCGGGTTAAATTTCGCCCTGTTGATATGAACAAGATGCCCGATGATCTAGGAACCTATGATTTTATCTGGTCATCTTGCTCCATTGAGCACCTTGGGACGCTTCGTCTGGGAACGCAGTTCTTGGTGAACATGACTCGCTTTTTGAAAAAAGGCGGAGTCGCTGTTCATACCACCGAATTCAATGTTTCCTCGAATGATGCAACCGTGGACAATAATCCAATTGCCATTTTCCGAAAGAAAGATTTCCTGTTCATGAAGGAACTTCTCGAGGGATGTGGTCACATGGTGGAGGAATTTGATTTCTTCACAGGTGATGAACCGGAAGACCTTTATGTTGATCCGCCGCCATACACAGGCGAAAACCATCTTAAACTTCTTCTGGGTCCCTATGCCGCAACTTCGTTTGGAATAATTATCACCGCTGGAGAAAAGCACACGGGATGGCAGCAATTCAAGGCGACCATGAAAAACAAATTCCGAAATTATCGCTGAAATTCAAGCAGTCTTTCATAGCGGTTACCTAGAAATTGAGTCAGGTGCCCAAAGGTTCAATTGTGGATAACACTCAAAAAAATAATCCCCTTCACGGCATAACTCTCGAGAAAATTCTGACCGAGTTGGTAAATTATTATGGTTGGAATGAGCTGGGAAAACGGATCACCATCAATTGTTTCAACCATGATCCAAGCATAAAATCCAGCTTGAAGTTCCTGCGTAAGACCGATTGGGCCCGCAAGAAAGTCGAAGACCTGTATGTCTGGCATAATCTAAGACATCAAGGGACGGATTAGCCAATCTAATCAGTGTCAGTATGGTCTGCGTTTGAAGTTGTTGAGATTGTATCTAGCAGGAACGATTTAAAATCTGATCTGTGATATCGTGCAGGATGCTTCTGTAGGCCGATGGGGCTAGTGCTTGTAAATCCCTTTTACCGGAAGCAATGAATTGCTCCGCCTTGTTTTTGGCGTAGTCGATAGCCCCGGACTCAGAGAGAATATTTTTCACCTGGGCCCTTTGCACGGGGAGGCCATTACCAAGCAGAGTTTTGAATTTATTCTTGTCAGACTCTGGGCCATGTTGCAAAAGCCAGATGATAGGAAGGGTAAGTTTCTTCTGGTCAAGATCGGTGCCAAGAGATTTACCAGTAAGATTTTCATGGCCCACAAGATCGAGAATATCATCAGCGATTTGAAAAGCCATTCCCAGATTGCGTCCAAAGCTAGCCATGGAATCAATAACAGGCTCGCTTGCGCCGGCATATGCGGCTCCAAGCTCACAACTTGCGGATATCATTTCAGCGGTTTTGCCATCAATGATGTCGTAATATGTGGCCTCGGTCATGTTCATGTCGCCCGAGTGAAAACTTTGCAGCAATTCACCCTCGCAAATGCGATGGGCGCTTCGGCCTATCACCTTGCATGCACGATTGTTTTCAAGATTACTTGTCATTTGAAATGCGTTTGTGAATAGGCAATCACCCAGCAAAACGGCGGACTTGGTGCCCCACAATGTATGTACTGCAGGAAGATGCCTTCGCATATGCGCGGAATCTAGAACATCGTCATGAACCAGCGAGGCGGTATGGATCAACTCGACGGCGGCACCTAGCACCCAATGGCTTTCATTGACAAGGCCACTGGCATGGGCACAAGCAAGCAGCAGGGCGGGACGAAGCCTTTTGCCTTTATACTGGCTCACATGATGCAATATGTCTGTGAATTCTTTATGCTTGGATACAAGTTCACGGGAAATTATTCGCTCGACATGCTCAAGGTCGGAACGAATGGGTAGCATGGAATCAAATCGTTCAGGAGTGAAAAACAAATTGGAGGTAAGCGAGGCATTCATATTATGGCCCATTTCAAAAGGTTCAGAATGCGGCTTGTCATTATTCCCTGACAAATGAACCGCTCTTTCCACCGGTCTTCTCTTCTAACCGGATTTCTGAGATGGTCATAACTTTATCCACAGCTTTACACATATCGTATACCGTAAGTGCCGCAACGCTAACAGCCGTAAGGGCTTCCATTTCAACCCCGGTCCTGCCAAAAACTTTCACCACTGCTGTTATTCTAAGCAAGTTTTTCTCAAAAAACGAGAAATCAAGTTTTACTCCGGTGATTGCCAGGGGATGACATAGGGGAATTAAATCCCAGGTTTTCTTTGCTGCCTGGATACCCGCAAGTCTGGCCACCTCCAAAACATCGCCTTTGCTAAGCTCTTTATTTCGAATAAGTTCAGCGGTGGCATCTTGCATTCGGATAACTGCGCTCGCCTTGGCGAGGCGCTGTGTTTCCTCCTTTTGGGTGGTATCCACCATTCTACTGGCGCCCTGCTCATCGAAATGACTTAAAGAAGCCATATTTACCCCTTTTTAGCGATATCTCGGAATATTGGGATCAATTTCACAAGACCAAGCATCAATACCGCCTGCAAGGGAATAAGCGGGGGCTATACCTGCGTTCTCGAGAATCGCTGCCCCTGACAGGCTTCTTACCCCATGATGACAGTAAACGACAACTTTCGCACCCTTGGGGGGAGTCACCTCATCCAAGCTGTTTTCAAGGTCACCAAGAGGTATCAAGACACCATTTGGAATGGCTGCAAACTGGTTTTCCCAAGGTTGTCTGACATCAAGCAAATATACGCATTCACCCTGATCAAGCCATTCTTTGAGGTTTGCAGGGGATATTTGAACAGGCATAATCTCTCCAATTGAATCTGATACCATTTTACGGAAATAAACCCCGCTTGATCTTTTCCCGGGCGATTTTTTCAACCCCGAGCGACAAGGCCGCGAGTCGCATGGAGATTTTTTTCTCAAGCGCCAGGCTTCTTACCCGCCTGAATGCATTAATCATCAACTCATACAATTTCGAATTGACCTGCTCCTCGCTCCATAATAACTGCTGGATATCCTGCACCCATTCAAAATAAGAAACAGTAACCCCGCCAGCATTGCAAAGTATATCCGGGATCACATAGATATCGCTGTTATTGATGATTTCATCAGCTTCGGGTGTGGTTGGGCCATTTGCTGCCTCAGCAAGGATTTTACATTTTAAATGAGGGGCATTTTCAAGATGGATCACCCGTTCCAATGCCGCGGGGACCAGCACCGTGCAATTAAGCATCAGCATTTCTTCAGGGTTGATGGGGGAAGCTTTTGGAAAATCCTTAAGCATGTTTCCTTTTGAAACAAATTCCTGTAATGCCGCGATGTCAATGCCCTTGGGATCATGGATTGCGCCGTACCTGTCCGAGATCGCGATTACTTTTATGCCGTTGATCGCAAGCTCATTGCAAGTGATTGCTCCTACATTTCCAAATCCTTGAACGACGGCGGTGGCGTTGGAAGGCTTTATGCCCAGTTCCTTGAGGGCTTCCAAAATGCAAACGGTAACTCCCCTGCCGGTCGCTTCCCTCCGGCCAAGGCAACCACCAAGTTCAATGGGTTTTCCAGTCACAATTTCCGGGCAGGCATATCCTACTTTCATGCTGTATGTATCCATGATCCAAGCCATGGTTTGCTCATCGGTGCCCATGTCAGGCGCCATCACATCCATCCTGGGGCCGATTATGGAGAGGACTTCTTCGGTGAATCTGCGGGTGAGTCGCTCTTTTTCCCCCATGGAAAGGGATGCCGGGTCACAATTGATTCCACCCTTGGCACCGCCAAATGGAAGATTCATGATTCCGCATTTCCATGACATCCACATGGAGAGAGCAGCCACCTCACCCAAATCAACTTTATGATGGTAGCGTAAGCCACCTTTTGAAGGGCCACTGGTAAGGCTGTGTTGAACCCTGTAACCATTGAAAACCTGGGTAGAACCATCATCCATTCGGACAGGCACACTGACAATCATGGCCCGTTTTGGAACAGAAAGCCTTTGAAGTATGCCCAGGTCGATTTTCAGCAGTGTTGCAACCGACTCCAACTGGCTTAATGCCATGCGGAAGGTCGCGGAGGATTCAAAAACAGAGTTTGGAGAATGTTGGTTTTTGCTAGAATGATCATCGTTGTTTGCCATGGGTTAAATCTCCATAATCTTTAAAGATTGAAGCGTACCAAAGATCCGGGAATGGTTTAACAACATAATGATGATTCTATAGGGTAAGTCTTAATAGAATGCGGATGGGTTTAAAACATGAAAGAAATTTTGATCATTGGCTGCGGCTATCTGGGTAATGTGATTGCGGCCAATGCAAAGGCCATGGGTATCAAGGTGTTCGCAACAACGCGTGGCCGGGCCGATGCCTTGCTGGCACAGGGGATTACACCGGTTATTTGTGATGTGACCAACAAAGAAAGTTATGCGAAACTTCCCATGGTTGAGGGCGTGGTTCATTGCGTGGGAATGGATCGCTCTGCTGGAAAATCGATGCGGGAAGTTTATGTCGATGGACTCGCGGGAATCGCAAGTCATCTTCGGGATAAAAACTTCCAAGGCGGATTCGTCCACGTCAGCAGCACAAGCGTTTATGGACAAAACGATGGGGAATTAGTGGATGAGAAATCAGCGACCAATCCTGCTGAAGGTTCCGGCGGAATCGTGCTTGAGGCTGAACAATCCTTGAGAAACATCTTGCCGCATTCCCGTATATTAAGGTTCTCAGGAATCTATGGCCCGGGAAGATTGATTCGAGGCAAGGCCATCCTTGCAGGTGAACCAATTGTTTGCTCGCCTGATCGTTATTTGAATCTCATCCATGTCACGGATGGGGCCAGGGCATGCTTGGCTGCGCTTGACAAAGCAGGAAATGGCGAAACCTACAATGCCAGTGATGATGAGCCCGCGTTGAGGCGTGATTTCTACAATCACCTTGCCATGCTGTTAAAGGCGGCACCTCCCAAGTTCATCACACCTGGCCCTGATCAACCCGCACCCCCTCATGAAGGGACAAACCGCCGTGTTTCAAACCTTAAATTAAAAAGAGAATTGCTTGATACACTGCAATTCCCATCCTTTCGTGAAGGCCTTGAAAATTGCGTCAATCTTGGGGCTTTTCAATGACACTTGTTAATGACCTTCCAATCAACTAGAATACTATTATTGCAATTCCCAAAGGTTTAATCATTTATGTTGAAACGAAAATATTTGTTTCCAAATGTCATCGAATTGAATTATCAGGCTGGTCGCAGACTTGGGGTCAATGTTTATCTTATCGATGGTGGATCCGAATTTATCCTTATTGATATTGGCTTTGAAGATAGTCTTGATACCATCGTCGATATTCTTCGCAAAATGGATTTCAATCTGTCAAATTGCAAGATGATCATCGCGACCCATGCCGATGCGGATCATATCCAAGGGTCTTCCAAGGCGAAGGAACTTCTAAGAACCAAGATAGCGGCGCATCCCGCAAGTGTCGAACCCATCGAGACCGCGGATGAAATCGTCACCTACGCCACGATCAAGGCGCAGGGTATAAAAATACCCATGCCAAAATGCAAGGTGGATGTGGTTTTAAACGAGGGTGACAAAATTCAGGTTGGTGATAAAACCTTGGAAGTCTGGCACACTCCGGGGCATACACAGGGCCAGCTTAGTTTCAAGATGGGAAATTTGCTTTTTAGTGGTGATAATATCTACAAGGATGGTTGCGTCGGGGTCATTGATGCCCATCATGGATCAAACATCCCGGATTTTATCAAATCATTGAAAAGGATCCTTGCGGATGATTCCCAGTTTCTGCTGCCTAGTCATGGTCCTGTATTCAGGCGTGACCCCAAAATAATCACCAAGGCTATCAATCGACTTACTGAATACCAATACCTTGCTGATTTCGGAACCTGCGCGATTGGCTGGCCCTTGCTCGATGAATGGGAGAAAGAAGTGACCGCGGGCAAAATGCCAGACTTCTCAAAAAAATAGATCTTAATCAAACCACAGTTTCAGTTAGTACCTGATGGTTCATGGGGGTCACCAAAACCAGTTTGAATGTCGACCCATGATCTGGTTGGCTTGTCACTTCCAATCCCGCCCCCAGTAATTCCGCATAGCCTTTCACAATGGCAAGTCCCAGCCCGCAATTGGTGGAATCACCATGGGTTCTGGATGAATCCGCACGGAAAAAGCGTTCGAAAATCTTGTTCTTCTTTGATTCTTCTATCCCGATT
This sequence comes from Planctomycetia bacterium, assembly GCA_005786805.1. GTDB lineage: Bacteria > Planctomycetota > Planctomycetia > Gemmatales > Gemmataceae > UBA969. The sequence goes on from SYCV01000042.1 coordinate 6,139, forward strand.
CCATCATCCTCCACCTCAATGACCATGGAACCCGGACGGGGGGCGAGCCTTAGGAAAACATTACCCCCGGTCTTGTTGTATTGCACCGCATTGTGAAGGAGATTCACAAGGATTTCCTTCAATTTGCCCGGATCAGAATTGATCTCAAGCGTTGGCTCGCATGAAATGTGCATGCTAATGCCCTTGGAGTTCGCGAGGGGAGTGATCATTTTCACGCAGTCGGCGGCGAGCTGGGAAAGGTCAAAGATTTCCGGCTTGAATGGATCCGCCCCGGCATCCAACCTGGCCAATGCCAGCAATCTTTCAACATCCTTGCGCATGTTCACGCAATTTTCCCTGCAGTCTTCAAGCATTTCGCGATATTCCTCAACGGTCCTGCTTTTCCTTAGAGCCAGGTCAAGGGTGGCCAGCATCGCGGATAACGGGGTCCTCAATTCGTGTGAGATATCAGCGGTGGCTTGCTTCTCGCGCTCAAAAGCCTTTTTCAATTGATCAAGTGTAAGGGCAAGCCTGCTTGCGATGGGTTTTAGTTCCCCGGGTAATTTGCTTTCTGAAATATCCAAGCTGAAATCTTTTTCATTGATACGGCTGACGGAACTTGTGAGAACATCGAGTGGGGAAAGTCCCAGCCTGACAAGCCAAAAACAAATTCCCCCTCCAGCCAGGAATGTGATCATGTTGATTGCCGCCAGCATGTCACGAAATTCCTCAAGGTTTTTTTTGTGTTCATTTGCGAAGGTGAGGATGTCCTCATCCCGTTGTTGTGCCAGGGAAGCGAATAAGTTATCGCGCTTGGCAATATCGTAGGCGCACTGGATGAAAATCGCAGGCCGAAATGAAGAATCGGTGTTGGTGTTGCTCGGACGTGGTGAAGGGCTTTCAACACGGTCGCCGCCGCGTTCACCATTTCTGTTTGATCCTGAAAATCTGTTTCGCTGGGGTGTTGGAAGAGTTGGTCCAAGAAGAAACCTGGAGGCCTTGAGGATAACCCTGCGCACTTTCAAATTTTGATTAAGTTGTAATTCCTCGTATTCCCAGTGAAGCACATCATCTGGCGCAAAGGTGGCCATGTTGACAGGCATCGTCATCGCTTCAAGGGAATTTGATTTGTAAGAGGCGTTCCAAGCGGTGTCGATCTGGAAGAATTCGGCTACCTGGCCATCAAGCCGGGTTAAAAGTTCCGCGGGATCAAAGCGTATCGAGGGCGTGGCCCTTCTAAATAAATCAAAAGCGAAGCCCCGTGTGCTTTGAAGCGCCCAGACGGGTGCTTGAACAAATGCACCGGGATTGGCGGGGGAGGTCAGCATTCCCAATGCATGCAATTCAAGATGCTTGAGTTTTCCCCAGTCAACATGAAATTGAACCAGCCTCGCAAGAGTCTGGGCTTGAAACAATAAAGAGTCATCCAGCCTGTTTTCCTCATCCCTGCAGCGATCCTTGTAGGTGGTTTGAGCCAGCTCTTTCTGAATGCTCAGGCGGCCCTCAAGATTTCGTGAGGCGCTTCGATAAGCCATCAGCGATGCGCTGCCCAGGGATAGTGCAAGTAACGCCAGAAAGCAGATGGTAAGAGAGAACCGGATGGACCGCATTTCAATCCCCCTTGATCATATACCCTTCACCCCAACGCGTGAGAATCAACGGAGGTGTGAAATTTTTGTCAATTTTATTGCGAAGATACCTGATGTACACATCCACCACATTGGAGGTGTTATCATCATTCTCATCATACAAATGCTCCCAAACCATGGATCTGGTCACGACTTTACCCCGATGGTAACAGAGGAAACGCAATAACGAAAATTCCCTGGGAGTGAGGTAAATTTCCTTGCCGGCCCTTCTAACAACTCGGGCGCCCGTGTCGATTTCAAGGTCATGAATCCGAAGGATCGGATCCTTGGCTTGGTGCCCCCTTCGTACCAAGGCCCTTACCCGGGCTAGAAACTCGGTCAACTCAAAAGGCTTGGGAAGGTAATCATCCGCCCCGAGGTTTAATCCCTGAACCTTGTCTTCCAAGGTTCCCATCGCGGTCAAAACCAAAATGTGAAATGTGAAGCCATCCTTTCGCCAACCTTTCAACAATGTCAACCCATCGATTTTGGGAAGCATCAGGTCAAGGATGACAACATCATAAATTGAACCGCGCGCCTTGACATCCGCCTCGTCACCGGAAACAGCCAGGTCAACCGCGAAACCATCCTCTTCCAAGGCTTGCTTGAGTGATCTTGAAAGTAATTTGTGGTCTTCAACCAGAAGAATTTTCACGACATTCCCCCATTCAGTCTTTAAATCAAACTTAATTCTATTATCCTCGATAACAGATGGTTCGTGAATAAATCATGAGAGAAAATATGATTTTTTCTGATAATCACAGATTATGAAAAGATTTTAATCTTTATTCGGAGATTACCATGACGATCCAAAATGATGAAAAGTGGGATATTGTCGCAGTTGCCGCCCACCCTGATGACCTCGAAATAACCTGCGGGGGCACCTTGGCGCTGCTTGCCTCCCAGGGATACAAGGTTGCCATAATTGATCTTACCTCGGGCGAGCCGACACCAAGAGGGTCGGAGGAAATTAGGGCAAAAGAGGCTGAAAAAGCCCGTCTAACTCTTGGAATTCACGCCCGATTTCAACTTGGTTTACCCAACCGGATTCTCATGGATAGCCCGGAAAATCGATTCGCCCTTGCCACGCTTTTACGAAAATTAAAGCCAGAGATTTTACTAGGAACCAGTGGGAGGACGCCCGCTGCCTCACCGGATCATTACCAGGCGCAATTATTGATTGAAGCCTCCAGGTTTTCCTGCCAACTCACAAAGTGGGATGAGAAATTTGGGGATACACCCCCACATCGAATCACCCATCTGGTTTACGCACCCTTCCCTTTTGATGCTGAAATTAGACATTATCCCGGTTCTTTCACCATCGACATCAGTTCAACAATTGAGAAGAAAATGGCTTCTATCCAGTGTTATCAATCCCAGTTTGATGAAAAGCGCTTTCAAAAAATCAGGCATACCGTCATGGGACTTAATAACGCGATGGGAAGTCGATGCGGGTTTGAGTATGGTGAAGTTTTTCAAATGCCCGTGCCTGTGGGGGGAATCGACCTGGCTGTAATTGTCAAAGGCTCGAAAGGCAGCCCCGCCCCGGTGCAATTACCCGGTCGATAAAATTAGAAGTTGGTTTCTATGCGGCTGAGTGTGCCTGGTAGAAACCAAATAAATTCACATGGTCCGGTTAAAAGTATTCGATCAGTAAGATTGTCGAAATGACAAGGGACCGGGTCATTTACATGATTGGCCCCTTCGACAGGCTCAGGGACCTGAGTATTTTTATGGCCTTTTCGACAGGCTCAGGGACCGGGAGTTTACATGTTAGGCCCCTTCGACAGGCTCAGGGACCTGAGTATTTTTATGGCCCCTTCGACAGGCTCAGAGAGCTGGGTATTTTTATGGCCCCTTCGACAGGCTCAGGGTCTAAGCTGCCACTGGGTTTCATCCACAGTAAGTTTAGAGCGTAACGGTTAGGAATGATCATGCAGGGAAGCGCATGGTGGCTTATCGGGTTCGACCATGTGCAGTCCCGCAAGCATGCCACACCCAGCATTGATATCCTGTCCACCACTATATCGCCTAACAATCGGCTGCCCGAGAGCGGCGTTCAGGGAATCCCTGAAGATTTTTAATTCCTCCACGCTGGGTTTCAAGAATACCCCGGTGGGATCGTTGACATCAATAAGGTCGATCTTCACAGGCATCCCCGCGGTCAGTCGTGCGATTTCTGCGGCATCTTCAGGCGATGTGTTGATTCCAGACATCATGGTCCATGCAAGCATCATCCGGGAACCGGAAAACTCCTGGTACTGCCTGACCGCATCCATGAGTTCCTCGAGGGGATGGGTGTTTTCCACAGGGAGAAGTGACTTGCGTTTTTCGGAGTTGGCGGAAGTGAGTGATACAACCAGCCTGTAGGGTTGTTTCTCGCGGGTGAATCTTCGGATTCCTGGAACAACACCCACGGTGGAAATCGTGATGTTGCGGGCGTCGATCGCTATGCCGCATGGTTCGCGGAGGATGCTTGCGGCTTGCATGACCCGGTCATAATTAAGCATGGGTTCGCCCATTCCCATGAAGACCACGCCCCGGACCGGGTACTGGGAATCCTTTCTGATTTGCATGACCTGGTCGACAATTTCCCATGGTTGGAGGTTTCTGCGGAAGCCCATTTTGGCGGTGGCGCAAAAAGCGCATCCCATTGCGCAACCAACCTGGGAACTCACGCAAACAACATATTTTTCCTGGCCCTTCACATGTAAAAGGGGAATGCGAACTGTTTCAAATGGCTCATCGCCATCACCTTTAAAGAGGTATTTAGTGAATCCATCGCGGGGGGAGACCTGTTTGTCGATCAATTCAAGGGAGGGTATGACAGTTGCATTCTTGACTTTTTCCAGCACCCGCCAGGAAGTTTGTTCCATGGCCTTTGGTATTTCATCAAGGCCGCCCCTAAGGATGGCGGATTGAAGTTTTCCCGCCAGCCTGGTGTTCACTCCGAATGGGGCAAGAAGGGAAGCCAGCTCATCAGCTGTGTGATTTTTAAAAAAAATGGCGGGCTTAGGTTCCATAGTTATGATGCCAGGGTAAAAATTCAGTGCCTTAACGCCACGCAACGGGATTCTTTTTGAAATTACGGACAACAATTCTTGTCCAATTCGTATTATATTAACTAGTAATGTGGAGTTGGACTTCAAAGATTGTCCGATTGCAAAATAACAAACAGGAGGATATTCATGTCTGCAAAAGTAACGCTGCCCGCCCCGGATTTTTCCGCCACCGCGCTGATCGGTGAAGAATTCAAAACCCTCAAGCTTTCCGATTACAAGGGAAAGTATGTTCTTCTATATTTTTATCCGCTTGATTTTACCTTTGTGTGCCCTACTGAAATCATCGCCTTTGATGAAAAACTTGCTGAATTTAAAAAGCGAAACACCGAGGTGCTGGGTGTGAGCGTAGACAGTCAATTTTCCCACCTGGCTTGGAATAAACTAGCCCGTAACAAAGGTGGCCTTGGTGGTGTTCGCTACCCATTGATCGCGGACTTGAACAAGAATATTTCCAGGTCCTATGGCGTGTTGTTGGAAGATGCTGGGATCGCTTTGCGTGGATTGTTCATCATCGACAAGGAAGGCATTGTGCGACATCTTCTTGTTAATGATCTGCCATTGGGTCGTAGTGTGGATGAGGCGATCCGTGTGATTGATGCTTTGCAATTTGTGGAGAAACATGGCGAAGTGTGCCCCGCTAACTGGCACCCCGGCGAAGCCACCATGAAACCTGACCCAAAAGGCTCACAGGCTTATTTTGAAAAAGTCAAGTAATCCCAAATGGTGTTGATTTGATCGGGCATGAGGTTTTGACTTCATGCCCGTTTTTTTAGATATTTGAAATATTCACAGGGTGAGATCATGGCGGCCAAAATCATTGATGGCAAGGCGCTTAGCGTGGTGATTCAATCGGAGTTGGCCACGGATGCCGCTTTGATGCTTAAGGAAACCGGCTCAAGACCCGGCCTGGCAGCCGTTCTTGTTGGAGATAATCCTGCCAGCCAGGTTTATGTGAGGAACAAGCAAAAAGCATGTGAAAAGGCTGGTTTCGCAAGTTGGTTACACAAACTTGACGCGAATACAAGCCAGGGTGATCTTCTTAAGCTGATAGCTAGCCTTAACAACGATCCTAAAGTCCATGGTATTTTGGTTCAGCTTCCCCTACCCAAGCACCTAGACACGGAACTTATCCTTGATGCGGTAACCCCGCTGAAGGATGTTGATGGTTTCGGGCCTGAAAACCTTGGGCTTCTCACATCGGGTAGACCCCGTCTGCTTCCCTGCACACCGCATGGTGTTCTAATCATGCTGCAGCGGAACAATATTCCAATTTCAGGCAAACATGTTGTTGTTCTTGGTAGAAGTACCATCGTTGGCAAGCCGATGGGTTTGATTCTTTTGCAGAATGGGATCGATGCCACGGTAACCATATGCCATAGTAAAACCGCTAACCTCAAGGAGATCACCAGGCAGGCGGATATCCTGGTTGCAGCGATAGGCCGACCTCATTTTGTAACACCTGACATGGTGAAACCCGGCGCAGTGGTGATTGATGTCGGAATCAACCGGCTTGATGATGGAAAACTTGTTGGTGATGTTGATTACGATGGCATTTTACCCAACGCAGGTTTCATCACCCCCGTGCCGGGAGGCGTAGGCCCCATGACAATCACCATGCTTCTTCATAACACTTTATTGGCAGCCAAGTTGCAGTCAAAATCAAAATAATAGATCAAGCATGGCATCTGACGAAGAGCGCTGGCGTTTTTCCCTTACTTTTGGTTACAATTCCCCATTGCTACATCACCGGATCAATACTTAACGGGTGATCCAGCAGTAAGGGAAAAGAAACATGATCAGCCTATCCCCATATATGTTCAGCCTGGTGCAATTGATTCTTACCATTCCGATGCAATTGCAGATCGAGGACCCGCCAAAAAAAGTTGATCCCCTACCCAAACTTGCAAGCAGCAGCAAGCGTGAGGAAGCGATTAAGTTATATGGTTCCGGCTTGCTCTATGAAAAAGAAAACCGGTTGCTTGATGCATTGAGGTCGTTTGAAAAAGCATTGGAGTTGGATCCATCGGCTCTTTCTCCAAGAAAAGCACTGATTCCAATTTATATGTCCCTGGACCGGATCGAGGATGCGCTGGTTCAGTGCAGATATGTATTGGAGCGAGATGACTCCAGCCTTGAGACCTTCGCGCTTTATGCAAAACAGCTTGCCGCCTTGGGGCGAACCAATGAAGTCACGGAGATACTTGAAAAGCTTGTTGATAATCCCGCCTCGAAGGATAAACCAGAGTTGCGTCTTCAGGTGCTGAGGGAGCTTTCATTGCGGTATGAGCAAGCGGGGAACTGGGCGAAATCCGAGGAGAAAAGCAAGGATGTGGCTATGATTTTGGATGCGCCTTCCGCGGAGGAAACACTCGAACTTACCGAGGATTCATTTCGTAAATTGAAGGCGGAAAATTATGAGATGCTCGGAAGGCTTGCATTGAAGCGAAAAGACACAAAGTCAGCTATAGAATGTTATTTGAAAGCCCAGAAGCTGGACATAGTCAGGTCGGGCAGGCTTGGGTTTAATCTGGCCCAGGTTTACGCGAGTGAGGGAAAAAACGAGGAGGCTTTGCTGAGGCTTGATGAATTTTTGCAGACCCAGCCCCTCGGAACGGAAGCTTATGAATTAAAAATAGAGATCCAAAAGAAAATGGGAAGACAGAAGGATATTGTGCCGGAAATCGAGCTGGCATCGAGCAGGGATTCTCACAACAATTCCTTGAAATTACTTCTCGCCCGGGAACTAAGGAACAACGGGCAGTCACCCAGGGCCGAGGCCATCTATGAGCAATTAGCCAATCAATCACCGTCTGCTGATGTTTACCACGCCTTGTTTGAACTATACAGGGAAAACAAACAATCCGGTGCAGCCCGCGCCTTGAACAGGTTGGAATCCTCGATCCAGGCGGTTTCCCGCAAAGGAGGCATACCTCCCGACCCATCCCAGGCGATCCAAGTGAAGGCCATGTTGCTTGCACTTAAAAAAGACCCTGAGATGCTTCGTAAAATCTTGGACCAGGCGTATGCGCAGCTAATAAAGGGAGGCACAATCGGCCTCGAGACAAAAGTGGCGCTGGGCACCCTTGCATCGAGGGCTTCTGAATTAAAAGCTGGGGAAAAACTGCTTCTTGTTTCACTCACTGAAACGCCCGCAAACTCCGCCACGGAATCCGAGGTTTATTCAGGGTTGCTCAGGATTTATCGCATGGCTCACAAGTACCAGGAAATCGTTGCCCTTTGCAAGGAAGGCCTTGAAAAGTCAAAAAACACAAGCCGGGTTCTTTTCCATGTGGAGATGGCGGGCGCCTATACCCATCTTGAAAAAGATATCGAGGCCCTTGCCGCCATCGACCTGGCTATCAATGAATCGCAGGACAGGGAGAGATTGTTTTCCAAGCGTTATCGCGCAAGCCTGCTTGCCCAAATGGGGAAATACCAGGATGCTGAAAAGGAGGCGTTGACTCTTTTGCGAGATTATGACCAGCCCGGCGAGGTAAGGGACATCCGCTATACCCTGAGTTCAATCTATTCGGGAATGAAGAACCATGAGAAATCCGAGGGGCTTTTGAAACAAATTCTTGAGGTTGATCCCTCGGATGCAACCGCCAACAATGACCTGGGTTATCAGTGGGCGGATCGTTCACATAACCTTGAGGAAGCTGAGAAGTTGATCCGAAAGGCATTGGATCTTGACCAGAAATTGCGTGACACAAGCAACAGGCTTACCTTTGAACCGGAGAATGCGGCCTACATCGATAGTCTTGGCTGGGTTTTGTTTCGCAGGGGTAAACTAAGCGAAGCAAGGCAGGAACTTGAAAAAGCCGCGAGCCTTTCCGAGGGGGCTGATGACCCGGTGGTCTGGGATCATCTGGGTGATGTGTATTTCAGCATGAAGGAAAAACAAAAGAGCCTGGAATCATACAGGAAAGCAATAAACCTTTACGAGGTTGTCAAAACAAGAAGGGATGCCGACCGGGTCAGGGATATCAAACAAAAAATTGAATTACTGGAACTCAAGCCTGTCAAGAAGTAGAATAATAATTGTTATTAAACAATTGGTCGCGCACTTTAAAAAGTGCTAACAGGAGGTGGGGCAATGGCAGGCCATTCCCATTGGGCGAATATACAGCATAAAAAAGGCATCGCGGATTCCAAGCGAGGCAAGGTATGGAGCAAGCTAAGCCGCTTGATCATCATTGCGGCCCGGTCCGGTGGTGGTGACCCGGTGATGAATCTCAGGCTGCGTTACGCGATCGACAAAGCCCGCGCCATCAGCATGCCCAAGGATAATATCGAAAGGGCGATACGAAGGGGTACCGGGGAAGCCGAGGGAATTTCATTTGAAGAACTGGTTTATGAGGGTTTTGGTTCGGCGGGCACGGCCATCGTGGTTGATCTTCTGACGGACAACCGCAATCGAAGCAATGGCGAGATCAGGAAGATTTTTGAAAAAGGCGGGGGAAACATGGGTGCCCCTGGATGCGCGGCACACTTCTTTGATCGCAAGGGCGTATTCATCATCCAAGCCAAGGGGGTTGATGAGGAAAACCTTATGTCGATCGCCCTTGATGCGGGCGCTGATGATGTTCAAAGCGAGGGTGGCAAATTCACCGTCACCTGCGATCCCTCATCCTTTTCAAAAGTGCAGGAGGCGCTGGGGAAAAACAGCATTGCCACTGAGTCCTCGGAAATAACCATGGTTCCCAAGGTGACCGTCGATGTTGATGCGGAATCAGCGAGAAAAATCAATAATCTCCTTGAAGCGCTTGATGATCATGACGATGTGCAAAATGTACACTGCAACATGAATATGTCAGCGGAAGTCATGGCGGAATTGGAAAAGTCTTGATCCGCGCCATCAAATCAAAAAGGATCAGAGCCTAAAAGCCCTGATCCTTTTTTGTTTCCTGAAAACCCTAGCTGATGATCTCATGGACGACATTGCCATGCACATCAGTCAGGCGGAAATCACGACCATCCAGCTTGAAGGTTAGTTTTTGGTGATCCAATCCGAGCAGATGAAGCATCGTCGCGTGAAGGTCGTGCATATGCACGCAACCATCAATTGCATTGAATCCAAAGTCATCAGTTTTGCCATGGGTGTACCCAGCCTTGACGCCGCCACCCGCCAGCCAAACCGTGAAACCGTTGGGGTTATGGTCGCGACCAGTGCCATTCTTTTCAGAATAAGGTGTTCGGCCAAATTCCCCACCAAACCAGACCAGGGTGTCCTCTAGCAGACCGCGTTGTTTAAGGTCTGCAAGCAAGGCGGCAACAGGCTTGTCAACAGCCTTGGCATGGTCCGCATGCTTCGGAAGATTGGAATGCTGGTCCCAAGCGGGGTTGTTGGTGTTATCCCCGTAATTCACTTGGATATATCGGACATCAGCTTCCGCAAGCCTTCGTGCCATCAGGCACAATCTGCCATAGTTATCGGTGGTTGAGTTGCCTATTCCATATGAGTCAAGCGTGGATTTTGTCTCCCTTGAGAGATCAAGGACTTCAGGTGCGAAATTCTGCATCCTCCAACCAAGCTCGAAAGAATTCAACGCAGCCTCGTAATCGGCGTCGGCCTGACTTTTCACGGATTGTTCGGCATTCAATGAACGAAGGAAATCAAGATATTTGCCTTGGTCGGAAAGTTTCATTGAAGGGTGATAAAGATTCTTGATTGTGGCATCCTTCGCGGTGATACCGGCCCTTCCGACCGCAGTGCCCTGGTAAACCGTTGGAAGAAACGCGTTGCTGAAATTCCTTGGTCCACCATTACCCATTGATGGACATAAAGTCACAAACCCGGGCAGGTTTTTATTCGTGCTTCCCAGTCCGTAACTGATCCAGCTTCCCATGGATGGACGGATCAAATTGATGGAACCGGTGTGCATGAAGAGCGTTGCAGGTCCATGGGCAACGCCTTCAGTGCGCATGCCATGCAGCATGCAAAGATCATCAACATGGGTCGCGATGTTTGGGAATAGATCGGAGACCTGGCGCCCGGTTTCGCCGTATCGATTGAATTTCCACAAGGATTTCATGACGCGATGTTTTGTGACCGTGCCAGTTTTGGCAAGCACCCTTGCATCGCGGAATTCCTCCATGTCGCCATCGCGTTTTTCAAGCAAAGGTTTGTAATCAAAGGAATCCACCTGGCTGGGGCCGCCCTGCATGAACAGGAAAATGATGCGCTTGGCCTTGGGTGTATGGTGAGGTTGCTTTGGGGCCAGAGGGTCTGTGCCGGCCTGCGAAAGGCTGGCTGCCCTGGCTTGGGAACCAGCAAGGCCCATCAAGGCAAGGTTGCCGAAACCGCAAGCGGTTGTTTCAAGAAATTTTCTTCGATTAAACATGTTGATTTTCCCTGGTGATCGTGACAAATGCCCTAAATAGCATGATTTATATTAATGTAAATATCGAAAATCGAGGGTGCTGAACATCGCCTGAAAGACCAACGCCCATGCATGGTTCTTTTCCTTTTCTGATTTATCCTGCAAAAATGCCAGGACTTTGGATTGTTCCATGGGGGTTGCAGGTCTTCCCAGAACCTTAAAATAAATTTTCTCGATTTTCTGGGTGTCGGAAAGGTCTGACTCCTTCTGCAAATGAATAGCAGCCTCGTTGGATTTTTCAATGATAAATGGGTTGTTCATCAAAAACAGGGCCTGGGGTGCAATGGTGCTAACATTTCTCCTGCCAACCACCAAGTTGGGGTCAGGGAAATCAAAAACCTCAAAAATCTCAGGAAGGTTATTCCGGAATACCGGGGTATAAACACTTCGTTTACTGTCCGTGAATTTATAACCATACTCCGTTGTTGTGCCTGGAATAATATTGCTTCCCCCCATGGTGAGATCTAATTTTCCTGAAGCCATGAGTATGGCATCGCGTATGGATTCGGCTTCAAGTCTTTTGCGGTTCATATGGCTGAAAGATTTGTTTTCAGGATCTTTTTGACGGGAGAGATCGCTTTCCTCGGAAACCTGCCTGTAGGTGTGTGAGGTGACGATCATGCGGATCAATTTTTTTGTGGACCTATTATCCTTGATGAATGCAGCGGTCAGAAAATCAAGTAGTTCGGGATGGGAGGGTTTTTCACCCGTATTTCCAAAATTATCCGTGGTACGCACCAAACCCGAACCCATCAACCAACTCCATGTCCTGTTGGTGTAAACCCTTGCTGTCAATGGGTTGGAGTCATCCCCGATCCATTTGGCGAATTCCAAACGACCGCTGGCATTTTCAGGTATTTTTGGGGGATTGGCGACTTTCACCGTGGAGATGAAACCCCTTGGAACCACTGCCCCCGGAGTATGAATGTTTCCACGGATGCATATGTTGATATTTGCGGGTTTTTTTTCATCCTCAACCGACATTGCAACAGGCTTAACCGGCCCTTTGGACTTGAGTTCCTTTAATTCGTTTTCTAATTTCTTTAGATCCTTGGTTTCCAGGGGTTCTTCCTTGGTGGATTTTTTTACGGTTTTTACCGCTGTGTCGCCCACTGGTATGAATTGTAATGCATCAACAGTCACATGCCCCTTTGTATCCATGTTTGAAACCATGACGAAATTCTGGCCGGAGTTTTCAAACCTGAACTGGCCGAGGCTTACGAAGCGGCCATCAACTTCAGGGGTTTTTTGCATGTTCACATGAACGACTGTTTCCCCATCACCATGGAAAATGGTTACGGGAACATTATTGGCCCGGGTTTGCCCACCCTGATAAGCGAGAAGTACCTCGTACTTGCCTGCCTTGGGAAAATCAGGAGTGAAACTGAGAGTCATTTCCCCTTTGTTTTTATTTTCATCATGCAGATAGCCGGTTCCAATGAAGAAATTGCTGAACTTGGAAACAGTCCATGGGCCAACTTTTTTAGCCTTTGTGTCATCGAGTACAATGCCGTCAAGTTCCTTGGGATCGATGATTTTTTTACCGGCATCGACCTTGGTGCTTGTTTTCTTAAGTTCCTTGATTTTGTTTTCAAGGAGTTTGACCAGTGTGTCGTGTTCGTTGATTTTCTTCTCGGTTTCAGCATCAACGGGTAATCTTCGATCAATCCATCTGGAAACATTGTCATGGATCAGGGTTTTGGTGCTTTTGAAAATTCCAGCCATCGCGTAATAATCATGCGTGGAGATGGGATCAAACTTGTGATCATGGCACCTTGCACAACCGATGGTCAAACCCATGAATGCCTTACCCAATGTGTCCAGTTGCTCATCAATTACATCCATCTCAAGGATTTTTTTATCCTGTCTTTCAAAGTTGGTTGGCCCGAGGGCGAGAAATGATGTCGCAATGATGTTATTTGCCTGCTCTTGATTGTCTTTGGCGGGTAAGAGATCCCCCGCCAACTGTTCGAGGATGAAACGATTCAAGGGCTTGTCTTTATTGAAGGATTGAATCACATAATCGCGGTACCGCCAGGAATCTGGGAATACCGCGGTTCGTCCTCCGCCGCTTGATTCGGAAAAACGAACAATATCAAACCAATGCCTGCCCCATTTCTCGCCGAAGTGAGGAGACTTTAAAAGATTATCAACCAACTTTTCATAGGCGTTATCGTCACCATCGGAAAGAAACTCGATTATTTGTTCCTGAGTTGGGGGCAGACCGGTCAAATCAAAATAAAGCCTCCGGACCAGGGTCATCTTGGAAGCTTCGGGAGATGGGGAGAGATTCTCTTTTTCCAAACGGGAGATTATGAAATTATCGATTTCATTACGGGCGATTTTGTTTGTCTGGGGCACCTTGAAATTTCCAAGCGGTGCGAACGACCACCAGTTTTGGCCCATAAGGTTGTTCTTATCTTGTTTTGCAATACTGGGCTTATTGTTAGTTCTGGGATCTGGAGCACCCATTTTCACCCATTTTGTAATATCAGCTACAACTTCTGGGGGAAGCTTCCCTTTGGGCGGCATTTTCATGTCGCCATCGTAATTAATTACTTTTACCAATAAACTTAGTTCAGGTTTCCCCGGCACGATCGCAGGTCCGGTTTCTCCTCCACGGGCGATACCCTCCTTGGAATCAAGATCAAGCCCACCTTTTACTTTTTTGTCTGTTTCGCTGTGGCATTTGATGCAGTTTTCAACAAGAGCGGGTCGAATTTTTTTCTCAAAAAACTCCAAATCCTTTGCTTCTTCTGCTACCAAGTTTTGGGAAGTGAAGGCAAGAAGCGCTAAAAAAAGCACTCTAAAACGCAATTGTATTTTAAGCGGATGACGATGATTCATGATATTAAGCTAAAAGGGCAGGGAAATATTAGAACGCCTATCACTATTTTGCTGTAAATTTGACGCTTTTGCAAGTTACAAACCGTGATTGCTCATCGTTTTTCATCATTTCAATGGTTTAATCATGACGCGAGCCAGAGTATTTTTTTAGGACTCCATTAGAGAGGATCAGGGACCGGAGTTTTTTTAACCCTTCGACAGGCCAGGGACCGGGAGTTTTATTAGGTCAGTGAGCTTGTCGAACTGAGTCAGGGTCCTGGGATATGTTTTGCCCCTTCGACAGGCTCAGGGACCGGAGATTTTTTAACCCTTCGACAGGCTCAGGGACCGGGAGTTTTTACTTGCCCCTTCGACAGGCTCAGGGACCGGAGTCTTTTAACCCTTCGACAGGCTCAGGGACCGGGAGTTTTATTTGGTCAGTGAGCTTGTCGAACTGAGCCAGCGGTCTGGGATATGTTTGGCCCCTTCGA